>NZ_LIPQ01000513.1 GCF_001418135.1 Streptomyces aureus | reverse complement strand
GGGTCTGGCCGGTCGGCGGGGACCACTGGCCGGCGGGCGGCTGGTCCTTGGACCACTGAGGGGTGGAGCCGTTCGCGTCGGCCGGATCGGTGGGCCGGGGGACCCCGGAGCCGTTCTGGTCGTCGGAGGGGGCGGATCCGGGCGAGGTCCAGCCCGGAGTGTCGTTCACGGTCGTCCACCTCGGAGGAATGGTCGCGGTGCCGGATCGGCGAGCCGGCTCGGTCACGGCGGCCGACACCTGACACGGCGGCGGGCCGGGTGCCATCGTGCCACGCGTGACCCGCCCGTGGGCGGGAGCGGCCGTGACCTTCGTACCTTTGTCCGGACCTTCGGTGCGGGAGCGGCGGACGGCGCACCGTGTGGATACCGATCATCACGCCCGAACCGTGCGGTGTCGGACCGGGCGGGGCGCGGTCGGAGGGCTCGTGGCCGGCGGCCGGCGCGCTCCACCTGGCCGCCCGGCGCCGCGTCCGCTCCACCCACGTATGGGTCGAGCAGCGCCCGGTGTCTCTCTCCGGACGCGGGTCGGGTGGTCACGGCGAGTGCGGGTGCGTGGGCTCTGTCAGGGCGGAGGGAGTCAGTACCCACCGCAGCGCCCGTCCGGTCGGTGGGGTCGTGGCGAGCTTCTTGGGCGGTGATCACCGCAGGCATAGGGACGAGCAGCCGGGCCGGCGGTGCTGGGCCGGGGCGGTGGAGCCACGAGCAGACGCGGCGGCGCGATCACCGCGGGAGTGCTTGGAGACGCCTTGGTGCCGTGGTCCTCCGCCGTCCGATGCGGCCGCTCTCGACCGTAGGCCGGAACCAGTGGCGCGGGGTACGGTTCTGGGCGGCCACGGGGGCCACGGGGGTGACATCCATGACTGACATCAACACCCACGGACACGGACGGTCATCAGTATCGATCCGGGACGATGCCGCAGGTCAGTGAGGTATCTCACCAGCCGCCTTGAGACTGATACGGAAATGGGATGATGTCGATATGAAGGGACGCGTTCTTGTCGTCGACGACGACACCGCACTGGCCGAGATGCTCGGCATCGTGCTGCGGGGTGAAGGGTTCGAACCGTCGTTCGTCGCGGACGGTGACAAGGCGCTTGCCGCATTCCGGGAGGCCAAGCCTGACCTGGTGCTGCTCGACCTGATGCTGCCCGGGAGGGACGGCATCGAGGTGTGCCGCCTGATCAGGGCCGAGTCGGGTGTGCCGATCGTCATGCTCACAGCGAAGAGCGACACGGTCGACGTGGTCGTGGGTCTGGAGTCCGGGGCCGACGACTACATCGTCAAGCCGTTCAAGCCGAAGGAGCTCGTGGCCCGTATCCGGGCGCGGCTGCGGAGGTCCGAGGAGCCGGCGCCGGAGCAGCTCACCATCGGTGACCTGGTCATCGACGTGGCGGGGCACTCCGTGAAGCGGGACGGGCAGTCCATCGCCCTGACCCCGCTGGAGTTCGACCTGCTCGTCGCGCTGGCGCGCAAGCCGTGGCAGGTGTTCACCCGTGAGGTGCTCCTGGAGCAGGTCTGGGGCTACCGTCACGCGGCCGACACCCGGCTGGTGAACGTGCACGTGCAGCGGCTGCGCTCGAAGGTCGAGAAGGACCCCGAGCGGCCGGAGATCGTAGTGACCGTCCGTGGCGTCGGATACAAGGCGGGACCGAGCTGACATGAGCAAAGGCAGTGCTGCTCCCAAGCCCGGGGACCCGGGAGACCGTACGGGGCGGGCTGCCGGACCGGGGCGGGGGGGCTCGCGTTCCGGCCGTCCGCCGCGGGGTGGACGGCTGTTCCAGGACGGGACACCGGGTGGACCGGTCCTCCGGCTCTTCGCACGCTGGGTGCGACGGCCGTTGCTGCCCGCTGTGCGGCTGTGGCGGCGCAACATCCAGCTGCGGATCGTCGCGGGCACCCTGCTGATGTCGCTCGGAGTGGTGCTGCTGCTCGGTCTGGTCGTGATCGGCCAGGTCCGCAACGGACTGCTCGATGCCAAGGAGAGGGCCGCCCAGAGCCAGGCCGCCGGCGGGTTCTCCGCCGCCCAGGACCGGGCGGCGACGACGCCCTCCGCACCCGGTCAGCAGGACGGTGCGCGGGCCGGTGCCTCCGTGAACTGGCGCTCCACGCTGGTCGAGCAGCTCGCCAGCGGTGGTCAGAGCGCCTACAACGTGGTCGCGCTCTCCCTCGACACCGGTGACGCCGCCGCGAGCCGCGGCGCCCGTGCCTCCGGGGAGGTCGACCCGACCACCAGCATCCCCGCGGAGCTGCGGCACTCGGTGGCCCAGGGCACGGACACCTTCCAGAAGTTCACCCGCATCCACTACACCAGCGGGAAGGCGTCCGAGGCCGGTCTCGTGATCGGCAAGCGGCTGAACGACGCCGAGGGCACCCAGTACGAGCTGTACTACCTCTTCCCGCTGACCCAGGAGGAGGACTCCCTCACCCTGGTCAAGGGCACCCTCGCGACCGCCGGGCTCTTCGTCATGGTGCTGCTCGGCGCCATCGCCTGGCTCATGGTGCGCCAGGTCGTGACCCCCGTACGGATGGCCGCCGGGATCGCCGAGCGGCTCTCGGCCGGACGCCTCCAGGAACGCATGAAGGTCACCGGCGAGGACGACATCGCCCGGCTGGGCGAGGCCTTCAACAAGATGGCCCAGAACCTCCAGCTCAAGATCCAGCAGCTGGAGGAGCTGTCGCGGATGCAGCGGCGGTTCGTCTCGGACGTCTCGCACGAGCTGCGCACCCCGCTCACCACGGTCCGGATGGCCGCCGACGTCATCCACGAGGCCCGGGTGGACTTCGACCCGATCACCGCCCGCTCCGCCGAACTCCTCGGCGACCAGCTCGACCGCTTCGAGTCGCTGCTCTCCGACCTTCTGGAGATCAGCCGCTTCGACGCGGGAGCGGCCGCCCTGGAGGCCGAGCCGATAGACCTGCGGCAGGTCGTGCGCCGGGTCATCGGCGGCGCCGAACCCCTCGCGGAACGCAAGGGCACCCGGATCGTGGTCGTCGGCGACAAGCAGCCCGTGGTGGCCGAGGCGGACGCCCGCCGGGTCGAGCGGGTGCTGCGCAACCTCGTCGTCAACGCCGTCGAGCACGGCGAGGGCCGGGACGTGGTGGTGAAGCTGGCCGCCGCCGGCGGGGCCGTCGCCGTCGCGGTGCGCGACTACGGCGTCGGCCTCAAGCCGGGCGAGGCGACCCGGGTCTTCAACCGGTTCTGGCGCGCCGACCCGGCCCGCGCGCGGACCACCGGCGGCACCGGCCTCGGCCTGTCGATCGCGGTGGAGGACGCCCGGCTGCACGGCGGCTGGCTCCAGGCCTGGGGCGAGCCCGGCGGAGGTTCGCAGTTCCGGCTGACCCTGCCGCGGACCGCGGACGAGCCGCTGCGGGGCTCCCCGATCCCCTTGGAGCCCGAGGACTCACGGCGTAACCGCGAGCAGGCGGCCGCCGGACGCGCCCAGGACCACGCCCGTCTCACGGCGGTCCCGGCGCAGCCCGTCGGCGACCGGGCGCAGCTCGCCGTACCGCCGAGGCTGCCCGCGCCGTCGCGGGCCACCGTCGACCCGACGGCCCTGCCCGGCAGCGGTGCCCGGGTCGTGGCGCGCGCGGCGGCGGAGAACGACGGTGGTGGGGCGGGTTCGGCCACGGCCGACGCACACGGGAACGCGGAGCGGGAGGACGGGACACGTGGGCGCTGACTCCTCAGAGGGGCACGCGGGGCGGGGCTTCCGAAAGGGGCACGTGGTGTGGCGCTTCCCAGGCTTCCGCGTGGGACACGCCGATCCGGACCTTCATCCGGGGCAGGGCCCGGCGCAGGGCCGGAGTACGCGCGCGGTGGTGCTCGCCGCGTGCGGCGGGCTCCTGGTGACCGGGTGCGCGACCATGCCCGACAGCGGCGGCGTCCAGCCGGTCAGAGGGGCCAACCAGGGCGACTCGCAGGTGCGGGTCTACGCGGTGGCGCCCCGCGAGAACGCGGACCCGGACGAGATCGTCGACGGCTTCCTCGAGGCCATGACGAGTGACGACCCCGGCTTCGCCACCGCCCGCAAGTACCTGACGGCCCAGGCCGCGCGGACCTGGAAGCCGGAGCAGAGCATCACCGTGCTCACCACCGCGCCGAACCGGGACCTGGCCGACCGCAACGCCGACCCCGACAACCAGGGCCGTTCCTACCCGCTCTCCGGCCGCAAGATCGCGACCGTGGACGGCCGGCACGCGTACCAGCCGTTCAGCCCGGCCGCGTACCTCCAGTCGATCCATGTCGTGCAGCAGCCCTCGGCCAACGGCAAGGGCAAGGAGTGGCGCATCGACAGCCTCCCGCCCGGCCTGGTGCTCGGCGAGGCCGATTTCCTGCGCAACTACCGGTCGGTCAACAAGTACTACTTCGCCTCCGGGCAGGACTGGGTCGTCGCCGACCCGGTCTACATCCGGCAG
The DNA here is from genome assembly GCF_001418135.1 of Streptomyces aureus. Taxonomy (GTDB): domain Bacteria; phylum Actinomycetota; class Actinomycetes; order Streptomycetales; family Streptomycetaceae; genus Streptomyces; species Streptomyces aureus_A. The sequence goes on along the minus strand of NZ_LIPQ01000513.1, from coordinate 8,870 downwards.
CGCCAGGACCCCGTCACCCGGATGGACCCGGTGACGCAGACGGTCAGGGCGCTCCTCGAAGGCCCCACGGACTGGCTGAAGCCGGCCGTGGACTCCAGCTTCCCCTCCGGTACGGAGCTGCGGAAGGGCGTCACCACCCTCACGCCCGACGACCAGTCCACGCTCAAGGTGCCGCTGAACGGCAAGGCGGACCTGGTGGGCGGCGAGCCGTGCCGGCGCATGGCGGCGCAGCTGCTGTTCACGCTGCGCGACCTGACCTCCGTGAACGCCGAGCAGGTGGAGCTCCAGGGGTCGAGGGGCCAGGCGCTGTGCCGTCTCGGCAAGGGACAGGCGACCGACGAGTTCGCTCCCGTGCGGAACGCGGACCGGGACGAGAACCCGTACTTCGTCGACGAGCACCACAAGCTGATGATGCTGGTCGGCGCGGGCAAGGAGGCCAGGGCACCCGTCGAGCAGGTCCCCGGGCCGCTCGGCAAGGGCACTCTGCGGCTCGGGTCGGTCGCCGTCGACCGGGGCGAGACCCGGGCCGCCGGGGTCGGGGAGAGCGGCCGCGAGCTGTTCGTCTCCTCCATCACCACCGAGGAGGAGGCGGCGCCGGCGATCCTGCGCAGCAAGGCCGCCAAGCCCACCGACCGGCTGTCCGCGCCCAGCTGGGACGGCCGGGGCAACCTGTGGATCGCCGACCGCGACCCCGCAGCGCCCCAGCTGTGGATGGTGCCGGACGGCACCGGGGACCCCGTCAAGGTGCGTGCGCCGTGGCTGACGGACGACGCGAGGATCGAGTCGCTGCGGGTCTCCGCCGACGGGGTCCGGATCGCGCTGGTGGTCAGCCGGGGCGGGGACACGACCCTGCAGATCGGCCGGGTCCAGCGCCAGTCGTCGGGCGACGAGCCGGTCGTCTCCGTGCTGGACCTCAAGCCCGCCGCGCCCCGGATGGAGTCGGTCACGGCCGTCTCCTGGGCCGGGCCGAGCCGGCTCGTCGTGGTCGGCAAGGAGGCGGGCGGCGTCCAGCAGATCCGCTATCTGCAGACCGACGGCTCGACCTCGGCGACCTCGGTGCTTCCCGGTCTGAACGGGGTGACCTCGGTGGCCGCGCCGTACAAGGGCTCCGTGCCGCTGATCGCCGACTCCGGCAACGACGGCATCGTGCGGCTCGTGCCGGGCACGAACTGGCAGCCCGTGGTCAAGACCGGTAGCTCGCCCGTCTATCCGGGGTAGCGGCCGCCGCCACGCCCACGGGCACCTGACGTACTCCGGGGGCACCCGCGGGGGTTTTCCACAGGGGTGGCCGAGGTGCCCGGGAAGGCGCACAGTGGAGCCATGCGGGGGTGGTGGCGGGAGATCGCCGGGCTGGTGCTGCCGGTAGCCTGCGGAGGCTGCGGCAGGCAGCGCACCGAGCTGTGCCCGTCGTGCGAGGCCGCGTTGACCGGGGCGGGAGAGGGACCGCGCAGGGTGCGGCCGTCGCCCGAGCCGGCCGGGCTGCCCGTCGTCCATGCCGTCGCGCCGTACGCCGATGCCGTACGCGAACTGCTCATCGCCCACAAGGAACGCGGGGCGCTCACCCTCGCCCGCCCCCTGGGCGGTGCCCTGGCGGTCGCCGTGGAGGCCGCTGCCGGGGGCACCGAGGGCCTCGCGGCGCGACCACTGCTCCTTGTGCCGGTGCCCTCCTCGCGGCGCTCCGTACGGGCGCGTGGCCACGATCCGACGCGCCGGATCGCGCTTGCCGCGGCGGCCCGGCTGCGGGGCGCGGGGCGGCAGGCGAGGGTCGTGCCGGTGCTGCGGCAGCGGCGTCACGTGGCGGACCAGGCGGGTCTCGGGGCGCGCGGACGGCTCGCGAACCTCTCCGGCGCGCTGGAGGTCGTGCCCGGCGGCGGGCGGCTGCTCCGGGCGGGAAAGGTGGTGCTCGTCGACGATCTGATGACCACGGGCGCCTCGCTTGCGGAGGCGGCGCGTGCCCTCGGGGGCGTACACCTTCCGTTCATTCCCGGAATACCGCACGGCTTACCGGGCGGTCCGGCGCAGTGCGGATTCGAACAGCGGGCGGCGGCTGTGATCGCATCCTCTCCCGCTTCGTTCGAAATAAACCGGAACTCGCAAGGAACTTGGAACGTTGCAGGTGGTGAGAGGTGAAAGCACCCGAACGGAGGTATGTCGCGGTAGCGGGTGCCGACACCCGTCCGAAGGGGCTATGTTCGGTTGTGAGGAATGGCGAAAGCCATCGCCTAGCCGAATATGGTTGCGCCTACAGGACAGGAGTTCAGGGCGAATTAACCTCTTGTCGATGGGGTGGGGATCTTGTCGACTGGGGAGGAGGAGGTGAAAGTCGCCGAGTCCGAGCTCCGGTAACCGCCGGAGTCTGGTGCAAAGGGAGATGCCCTGCGGCCGAGAGAGTCGATCAGGGCGATCCGGGAACGGAGTTCTGCGTGGACATCGTCGTCAAGGGCCGCAAGACCGAGGTGCCCGAGCGGTTCCGCAAGCACGTGGCCGAGAAGCTGAAGCTGGAGAAGATCCAGAAGCTCGACGGCAAGGTGATCAGCCTCGACGTCGAGGTGTCCAAGGAACACAACCCGCGGCAGGCCGACAGGTCCGACCGCGTGGAGATCACCCTCCACTCCCGAGGCCCGGTGATCCGGGCGGAAGCCGCGGCGGCGGACCCGTACGCGGCCCTCGACCTCGCAAGCGACAAGCTCGAGGCACGACTGCGCAAGCAGCACGACAAGCGGTACACCCGCCGTGGAAACGGCAGGCTTTCGGCGGCGGAGGTCGGGGACGTGGTGCCCGGCGCCGCCCAGCTCAACGGAGACGGCCAGCTCGTCGCCGACGAGTCCGACAAGGTGCCCACCACGATGATGGGCTCGATCGAAGTCCAGGGCGAAGGCCCGCTGGTGGTCCGCGAGAAGACCCACCGGGCCGCGCCGATGACGCTCGACCAGGCTCTCTACGAGATGGAGCTGGTCGGACACGACTTCTACCTCTTCGTGGACTCCGACACGAAGCAGCCGAGTGTCGTCTACCGCCGGCACGCGTACGACTACGGCGTCATCCATGTGGAGAGCGACCCGCTCGCCGAGGGTGGCGGCGCCGGTGGTGCGCTCGGCGGCTGACCGCCGTCTCGCGCCCCCCACACCCCAGTTGCCCCTCACGGTGCCCCTGGAGCGCCCTTCGCGCCCCCAGGGGCACCCCCGTGCGCCTGCGGGGCACCCCGTTGCCGCCGGAGCATGAAAGCATGGCGTGCACGCCAACCGCTGCTCCCTGAGTAGCGGTTGGAGGACCGGAAACGAATTCAGGCCACGGCCTTCAGGGGGAGGAACGATGGCGGACAGCTTCGGGCCGGTGCTCAGCGGGCGCGAGCACGGTGGTGGGGTCCCGGAGGGATCGGATTCGGACAGCGGCGGGTTCCGCAAGGAGCCGATCCGAGTCCTCGTCGTGGACGACCATGCCCTCTTCCGCCGCGGACTCGAGATCGTCCTCGCGCAGGAGGAGGACATCCAGGTCGTCGGGGAGGCCGGGGACGGGGCGGAGGCCGTCGACAAGGCGGCCGATCTGCTGCCGGACATCGTCCTGATGGACGTACGGATGCCCCGGCGCGGCGGCATCGAGGCGTGCACCTCCATCAAGGAGGTGGCCCCCAGCGCGAAGATCATCATGCTGACGATCAGCGACGAGGAGGCCGACCTCTACGACGCGATCAAGGCGGGGGCCACCGGCTACCTCCTCAAGGAGATCTCCACCGACGAGGTCGCGACGGCGATCCGCGCGGTCGCCGACGGCCAGTCGCAGATCAGCCCCTCGATGGCCTCGAAGCTCCTCACCGAGTTCAAGTCGATGATCCAGCGCACCGACGAGCGCAGGCTCGTGCCCGCGCCCCGGCTGACCGACCGTGAGCTGGAGGTCCTCAAGCTCGTCGCGACCGGGATGAACAACCGTGACATCGCCAAGGAGTTGTTCATCTCCGAGAACACGGTGAAGAACCACGTCCGGAACATCCTGGAGAAGCTTCAGCTGCACTCCCGGATGGAGGCCGTGGTCTACGCGATGCGGGAGAAGATCCTTGAGATCCGGTAGCGGCCGCGGCTAAGCCAGCGCCGCCACCAGGTCCTTCGCCAGCCCCGGGGCGTCCACCCGCTCCACCCTCACCGCGTCGCAGCCGACCCATTCGGCCGCCTCGCGCAGCGCCCGCGCCACCGCGGGAACGGCCTTCGGGCCGTCGAGCGTCACCTGGCGGGCGACGAGCGTCCCGCCCTCCCGCGCGGGGTCCACCCGGCCGACCAGACGGCCGCCGGCCAGGACCGGCATCGCGAAGTAGCCGTGGATCCGCTTCTGCTTCGGCACGTACGCCTCCAGGCGGTGCGTGAAGCCGAAGATCCGCTCCGTGCGGGCCCGCTCCCAGATCAACGAGTCGAACGGCGACAGCAGGGTCGTACGGTGCCGGCCGCGCGGCTCCGAGGCGAGCGCCGCCGGGTCCGCCCAGGCCGGCTTCCCCCAGCCCGCCACCGTGACCGGCACGAGGCCCGCCGCCTCGACCACCGCGTCGAACTGCTCCCCCTTGAGCCGGTGGTAGTCGGCGATGTCCGCGCGGGTGCCCACGCCCAGCGCCTCGCCCGCCTGCCGGACCAGCCGCCGCACGCACTCGGTGTCGTCCAGCTCGTCGTGGAGCAACGTCTGCGGGATCGCCCGCTCCGCCAGGTCGTACACCCGCTTCCAGCCGCGCCGCTCGACCACCACCACCTCGCCGTACATCAGCGCCCGCTCGACGGCGATCTTGGCGTCCGACCAGTCCCACCACTCGCCCTTGTTCTTCGCGCCGCCCAGCTCGGTCGCCGTCCGGGGCCCCTCGGTCCGCAGCTGGTCGATCACCTTGTCGTACGCCCCCGCCGACAGCTCGTGGCCCCAGTGCGGGCGGTTGCGGTAGGCGCGCCTGCGGAAGGCGAAGTGCGGCCACTCCTCGACGGGCAGCACGCAGGCCGCGTGCGACCAGTACTCGAAGGCGTGTGAGCCGGTCCAGTAGGCGTCCTCGACCGTCGTACGGCCGACGGCGCCCAGGCGCGCGTACGGAATGAGTTCGTGGGAGCGGGCGAGGACGGAGATCGTGTCGAGCTGGACCTGGCCGAGCCCGCGCAGCACGCCGCGCACCCCGGCGCGGCGGTCGGGCGCGCCCAGGAAGCCCTGGGCTCGCAGCGCGATCCGGCGGGCGTCGTCGGCGGACAGTTCGGCGGCGGGGCGCGGCACAGTCGTCATGGACCGCACCCTAGGCCCCGGCACTGACAGTCCCCCTCGGCGGACCCGCGGGGCCGGCGCTCAGAACGGGGTCGGCAGGTCGTCGGCCGGCAGGTCGCGGGCCGGGAGGTACGGCAGGGGGCTCGGGAGGCCGAAGTCGGAGGGGAGCAGGGCGGCGATCCAGCAGTCCCGGAGCGTGCCCTTGTTGGTGAGTCCGGCGCGCTGGGCGCCCTCGACTACGAAGCCGACCCGCTCGGCCACCGCGCGCGAGCCGGTGTTGCCCACCTCGGCGCGCCAGACCAGGCGGGTGCAGCCGAGTCCGGTGAAGGCCCAGTGGGCGACGGCCCGGACGGTCTCGGTCATGTAGCCGCTGCGGCGGTGCTCGCCGGCCAGCCAGTAGCCGACCTCCCAGACGCCCATGCCGCGACTGGTAAGGGAGACGGCGGCGAGCAGCGGGCCGCCCGCCAGCGGCTCGACGGCGAAGGCGTACTCGGTGTCGTCGCGCCAGCCGTCGGGCACGAGCCGGTTCAGGAAGAGCTCGGCGTCCTGCCGCGTATAGGGGTCGGGGACGACGGTCCAACGTCGGATGTCCGGGTCCTGACAGATGGCGTACACCGCGTCGGCGTCCTCGGGGACGAAGTTCCGCAGGCGCAGGCGGTCGGTGGTGAGGGTGATCGGATCCATGCCGGGATTGTGGTGAGCCGCCGGACCGGAAGCGAACACTTTTCGGGTGGGGCGGCACCTTCCGCCCACCTCGTGCGTTCTCTTTCCGGGCGGACGTACGGCTCCGGCACTGTGGGCCTCCCTTCGCGAGGGCGGTCTCGCTTACGATGGCCGTTGCGGTGGGGACCACCTGCCGTGCCCGCGCTCGCGTCCATGACAAGACCCAGTGCCAGGCCCGACCGGCAAGGAGACCAGCCTCAGTGTCCGTCTTCAACAAGCTCATGCGTGCAGGCGAAGGAAAGATCCTGCGCAAACTGCACCGCATCGCGGACCAGGTCAACTCCATCGAAGAGGACTTCGTCAACCTCTCCGACGCCGAGTTGCGGGCGCTCACCGATGAGTACAAGCAGCGGTACGCCGACGGCGAGAGCCTCGACGACCTGATGCCCGAAGCGTTCGCGACGGTCCGCGAGGCCGCCAAGCGTGTCCTCGGTCAGCGCCACTACGACGTCCAGCTGATGGGTGGCGCCGCGCTCCACCTCGGCTATGTCGCCGAGATGAAGACCGGTGAGGGCAAGACCCTGGTGGGCACCCTCCCGGCGTACCTCAACGCGCTCTCCGGCAAGGGCGTGCACCTGATCACGGTCAACGACTACCTGGCCGAGCGGGACTCCGAGCTCATGGGCCGGGTCCACCGCTTCCTGGGTCTGTCCATCGGCTGCATCCTCGCCAACATGACGCCGGCCCAGCGCCGTGAGCAGTACAACTGCGACATCACGTACGGCACGAACAACGAGTTCGGCTTCGACTACCTCCGCGACAACATGGCGTGGTCCAAGGACGAGCTCGTCCAGCGCGGCCACAACTTCGCCTGTGTCGACGAGGTCGACTCCATCCTCGTCGACGAGGCCCGTACGCCGCTGATCATCTCCGGCCCGGCCGACCAGGCGACGAAGTGGTACGGCGACTTCGCCAAGCTCGTCACCCGCCTCTCCAAGGGCGAGCCCGGCAACCAGCTCAAGGGCATCGAGGAGACCGGCGACTACGAGGTCGACGAGAAGAAGCGCACCGTCGCCATCCACGAGGCCGGTGTCGCCAAGGTCGAGGACTGGCTCGGCATCGACAACCTCTACGAGTCGGTGAACACGCCGCTCGTGGGCTACTTGAACAACGCCATCAAGGCGAAGGAACTGTTCAAGAAGGACAAGGACTACGTCGTCATGGACGGCGAAGTCATGATCGTCGACGAGCACACCGGCCGTATCCTCGCCGGCCGCCGCTACAACGAGGGCATGCACCAGGCGATCGAGGCGAAGGAAGGGGTGGCGATCAAGGACGAGAACCAGACCCTCGCCACGATCACCCTGCAGAACTTCTTCCTCCTGTACTCGAAGCTCTCCGGCATGACCGGTACGGCCATGACCGAGGCCGCCGAGTTCCACCAGATCTACAAGCTGGGCGTCGTGCCGATCCCGACGAACAGGCCGATGATCCGCAAGGACCAGTCCGACCTGATCTACCGGACCGAGGTCGCCAAGTTCGCCGCCGTCGTCGACGACATCGCGGAGAAGCACGAGAAGGGTCAGCCGATCCTCGTCGGCACGACCTCCGTCGAGAAGTCCGAGTACCTCTCGCAGCAGCTCTCCAAGCGCGGTGTCCAGCACGAGGTCCTCAACGCCAAGCACCACGACCGCGAGGCGAGCATCGTCGCCCAGGCCGGCCGCCGCGGCGCCGTCACCGTCGCCACGAACATGGCCGGTCGCGGTACCGACATCAAGCTCGGCGGCAACCCGGACGACCTCGCCGAGGCCGAGCTGCGCCAGGCGGGTCTCGACCCGGTCGACCACGTCGAGGAGTGGGCCGCGGCCCTCCCCGCCGCCCTGGAGCGCGCCGCGAAGGCCGTGAAGGCGGAGTTCGAGGAGGTCAAGGACCTCGGCGGGCTGTACGTCCTCGGTACCGAGCGCCACGAGTCGCGTCGTATCGACAACCAGCTGCGCGGTCGTTCCGGCCGTCAGGGCGACCCGGGCGAGTCCCGGTTCTACCTCTCGCTCGGCGACGACCTGATGCGTCTGTTCAAGGCGCAGATGGTCGAGCGCGTGATGGCCATGGCCAACGTGCCGGACGACGTGCCGATCGAGAACAAGATGGTCACCCGGGCGATCGCCTCCGCCCAGTCGCAGGTCGAGACCCAGAACTTCGAGACGCGCAAGAACGTCCTGAAGTACGACGACGTCCTCAACCGGCAGCGTCAGGTCATCTACGGCGAGCGCCGCCGCGTCCTGGAGGGCGAGGACCTGCGCGAGCAGATCCAGCACTTCATGGACGACACGATCGACGACTACATCCGCCAGGAGACCGCCGAGGGCTTCGCGGAGGAGTGGGACCTCGACCGTCTGTGGAACGCCTTCAAGCAGCTCTACCCGGTGAAGGTGACCGTGGAGGAGCTGGAGGACGCGGCCGGGGACCGGGCGGGCATCACCGCCGAGTTCATCGCCGAGTCCATCAAGGACGACATCCACGAGCAGTACGACTCGCGGGAGAAGCAGCTCGGCTCGGAGATCATGCGTGAGCTGGAGCGCCGCGTGGTCCTGTCCGTCCTGGACCGCAAGTGGCGCGAGCACCTCTACGAGATGGACTACCTCCAGGAGGGCATCGGCCTGCGCGCCATGGCGCAGAAGGACCCGCTGGTCGAGTACCAGCGCGAGGGCTTCGACATGTTCACCGCCATGATGGAGGGCATCAAGGAGGAGTCCGTCGGCTACCTGTTCAACCTGGAGGTCCAGGTCGAGCAGCAGGTCGAGGAGGTCCCGGTGCAGGCGAGCGGTCCGTCGCTCGCCAAGGAGGACGCGGTGCCGGCCGGTGCCGGGCGTCGAGCCCCTTGGCGCGGATCTCCGGACGCCCGGCACCGGCCGGCACCGCGTCCTCCTTGGCGAGCGACGGACCGCTCGCCTGCACCGGGACCTCCTCGACCTGCTGCTCGACCTGGACCT
>NZ_LIPQ01000512.1 GCF_001418135.1 Streptomyces aureus | reverse complement strand
TCCCCGCCCGCCGGCGTTGTGACCACTGCCGACCGTCGAGGAGAGATGCAGCATGTTCCTGTCCCGCACCCCCGTCCTCCCCACTCCCGAGCAGGCCCTGCGCGGCCGCCCCGAGCCGGAGTTCGCCGTTCCCGAGCGCCACACGGTCCTCGGCAACCCGCTCCTCGGCCCGTACCCGGAGGGCCTGGAGGTCGCCGACTTCGCCCTCGGCTGTTTCTGGGGCGCCGAGCGCAAGTTCTGGCAGACCGACGGCGTCTGGACCACTCTCGTCGGCTACCAGGGCGGCTACACGCCGAACCCGGCCTACGAGGAGGTCTGCTCGGGCCTGACCGGTCACACCGAGGCCGTCCGGGTCGTCTTCGACCCGTCGAAGGTCTCGTACGAGTCCCTCCTGAAGCTCTTCTGGGAGTCCCACGACCCGACGCAGGGCTTCCGCCAGGGCAACGACGTGGGCACCCAGTACCGCTCGGCCGTCTACACCCACTCCCCCGCCCAGGCGGCGACCGCCGACGCGTCCCGCGAGGCCTACCAGAAGGTCCTGACGGGCTCCGGCTACGGCACGATCAGCACCGAGATCCTCCCCGCGGAGGGCCGTACCTTCTACGCCGCGGAGGGATACCACCAGCAGTACCTGGACAAGAACCCGGCGGGCTACTGCGGCATCGGCGGCACGGGCGTCTCCTGCCCGATCGGTGTCGCCAAGGCGGAGGGCTGACGATCCGAGGGCCGGGCTCCGCCCGATGAGTTTCGGGACCTACGCGCGGCGGGTGCGCGACGAGCAGGTGGCGCCCGCCCGGCGGTACAGGGCGCTGCGGTGTGCCGTCTCGGAGTACGGGCCGCTCGGCTTCCACGCGACCTGGGCCTACCTGGCCGCGAAGACCTCCGGCAGGACACGGCCGCCCTGCTGCGCGCGCTCGACGTCCTTGAGGCGAGCCGCGCGGCGAGGATCGAGGAGATCGAGGTCTTCGCGGCCCGGCGCCGCCTGGAGAAGGCGGCCGGTGTCCGTACCCCCCGGGGCGGCCACCCCCTGGCGTCGCCGTGGCGACCCCGCTGGCCCGGCCCGGCCGGGCCCTCGCGGCTGGGGCTCGTCGCCGCCGTGGCGAACCGCCGCGCCGCGTTCCTCCAGGTCCCCCACCCCGATCCGTCGCTGCTCACCGGCGACCTCCGGGGCCGGCTCATGGAACTGCACGGCCGTCTCGACACCTGCGCGGCGGACTGTCTCACCGCGCTCGGGCGGCCCGACGGCCCGTCCCGGGACGAGCCGGCCGCCGTCGCCGCCGGCATCCGACGGCACCTCACCCCCGGCTACGGGCCGCTGAACGTGCCCCTCCTCCAGTGGCTGCGCTTCGCGGAGCTCCTCGACTACGCCGTAAGAGCCACGGCGGTCCCCCACGCCCGGTAGCTACACTCGGGGCATGGGTTCGTTCCACTTCTTTCTCTGATTCCGGCCGCGGACACGGTCCGACCCGCTGATCCGGCGCCCTCGGGGCGCGGCAGTGAGGGTCCCGGTGTCCCCTTCCCGGCCCGAACACCCCCAGCACCCAGGGAAAGATCCCATGCGCGACCGCGCCCAGTTGACCCTGAAAGACGTCTCCAAGTCCTACGGGGACCGCTCCGTCCTCGACCAGCTCACGCTCACCGTCCGCCCCGGCGAGAAGGCCGCGGTCATCGGTGAGAACGGCTCCGGCAAGTCGACCCTGCTCCGGCTCCTGGCCGGGGCCGAGGCGCCCGACACCGGGGAAGTGATCGTCCGCTTCCCCGGTGGCGTGGCGCGTCTCGCCCAGACGCTCGCGGAGACCCTCGGTCTCGGACCCGAGCACACCGTGCGGGACGCCGTCGACGCGGCGCTCGCCGAACTCCGCGCCATGGAACGGGAGATGCGGGCCACCGAGGAGACCCTCGGCTCCGCGTCACCCGAGGAACTCCTCGCGTACGGGGAACTCGCCGCCCGCTACGAGGAGCGGGGCGGCTACCAGGCCGACGCCCGGGTGGACGCCGCGCTGCACGGGCTCGGCCTCGGCCATGTCCCGTACGAGCGCCGCGTCGGCACGCTCTCCGGCGGCGAGCAGTCGCGGCTCGCCCTCGCGTGCGTCCTCGCCTCGGGCGCCGAGCTGCTGCTCCTCGACGAACCGACGAACCACCTCGACCGGGCCGCCGCCGACTGGCTGGAGGAACGCCTGCGCACCCACCGCGGCACGGTGGTCGCGGTCACTCACGACCGGGCGTTCCTGGAGGGCATGGCGACCGCGATCCTGGAGGTCGACCGGGACACCCGCACGGTGGCCCGGTACGGCGACGGCTGGTCCGGTCATCGCGCGGCGAAGGCCGCGGCCCGCCGCCGCCGGGCGCAGGAGCACGAGGAGTGGCGCGAGGAACTGGCCCGTACCGAGGAGCTGGTGGCGGCCGCCGGGCAGCGGCTCGCGGGGTCGGGGAAGGACCCCCGGCAAGGCTTCGGCAAGCACCGCCGCTCGCACGAGAACAAGCTGTCGGGCCAGGTCAGGGCGGCCCGCGTCAGGCTGGAGCAGCTGCTGAGGTCCCCGGTCCCGGCCCCACCCGAACCCCTGCGCTTCACCGCTCGGATCGCGACGGCGGCCCCGGGGACGGGGACGGAAGCCGACCTCGGTGACGGTCTGCTGCCCGAGGGCGGGGTGCTCGGGAAGGATGGTGTGATCGCGGAGGACGGGGTGCTCGCCGAACTCGTCGACGTCGTCGTCGGCGAGCGGTTGCGGATCGACGAGCTGCGGATCTCGGCAGGGGACCGGCTGCTCGTCTCCGGGCCCAACGGCGCCGGCAAGACGACCCTGCTCCGGGTCCTCGCGGGGGACCTGCGCCCCGACAGCGGGAGGGTCGGCCGTTCGGGGACGGGTCGGCCGGCTGCGCCAGGAGCTGCCCGCCGTGCCGTCCGCGGAGCCGCTGCTCACGGAGTACGCGGCGGGGCGCCCCGGCCTGCCCGAGGAGTACGCGGCGGAGCTGCTCGCCCTCGGGCTCTTCCGGGAGGAGGACCTGTCGGTTCCGGTGGACCGGCTCTCGGTGGGCCAGCAGCGCCGCCTCGAACTGGCCCGGCTGGTGACCCGGCCGGCCGATCTGCTCGTCCTGGACGAGCCGACCAACCATGTGGCGCTCTCGCTGGTGGAGGACCTGGAGGCGGCCCTGGCCGCCTTCCCGGGCGCGGTGGTCGCGGTCTCCCACGACGAACGCTTCCGCGCGGGCTTCGGCGGCCGGCGGCTGGAGCTCCGCTCAGGCCGGGTCGCCTGACGCGGCCCGCATGGTCGCGGCCGTCGCCGCCGGGTCGTACCCGTCGGCGACGCCCTCGATCAGGAGGATGTCGCCGGCCATGTGGCGGGTGCGGAGGGGGATCAGGGCCTGGTAGGCGGCGGAGTCGTACCAGGCGCGGGCGTTCTCGTACGACGGGAAACCGATGATCACGACGGCGCCCGGCCAGTCCCCCTCGGGGACCTCACGGGCGGGTGCGCCGTGGACGAGGAAGCGGCCGCCGAAGGGGTCCAGGGTGCTCTGGACGCGCTCCATGTAGGTGAGTACCTCCTCGTCGAGGACGGGCTTCGGGTGCAGGTTTCCGATGGCGTATGCGGTCATGGGGCAAGACTGCCGGGGCATGCCGTACGGGGTCGATTACCCCGCAGGTCATGCCCCGGCGTCGTGCGCGGGCGTCGAGCGCGGGCGTCGAGCGCGGGCGTCGTGCGCGGGCGTCAGATCGTCGACGCGTCGATCACGAAGCGGTAGCGCACGTCGCTGGCGAGCACCCGCTCGTACGCCTCGTTGATCTGCTCGGCGCGGATCAGTTCGATCTCCGCGCCGAGGCCGTGCTCGGCGCAGAAGTCGAGCATCTCCTGGGTCTCGGCGATGCCGCCGATCATCGAGCCCGCGAGGGTCTTGCGGCCGCCGATGAGGGAGAAGAGGCCGAGAGAGACGGGCTCCTCGGGGGCGCCGACGTTCACCAGGGCGCCGTCGGTCTTGACCAGGCTCAGGTAGGCGTTGAAGTCCAGCGGCGCGGAGACCGTGGAGATCACCAGGTCGAAGGTGCCGGCCAGCTCGGTGAAGGTCGCCGGGTCGCTGGTGGCGTAGTAGTGGTCGGCGCCCAGCTTCAGGCCGTCCTCCTGCTTCTTCAGCGACTGGCTGAGGACGGTCACCTCGGCGCCGAGCGCGTGGGCGATCTTGACGCCCATGTGGCCGAGGCCGCCGAGGCCGACGATCGCGACCTTCTTGCCGGGGCCCGCCTGCCAGTGGGCGAGCGGCGAGTAGAGGGTGATGCCGGCGCAGAGCAGCGGGGCGGCCTCGTCGAGGCCGATGCCCTCGGGGATGCGCAGGGTGTAGTTCTCGTCGACGACGATGTGGCTGGAGTAGCCGCCGTAGGTGGGCTCTCCGTTCTTGTCCAGGGCGTTGTACGTACCGGTCCCGCCCTGGACGCAGTACTGCTCCAGACCCTGCAGGCAGTACGCGCACTCCCGGCAGGAGTCGACGAAACAGCCGACGCCGACCCGGTCGCCCACCTGGAACCTGCTGACCCCGGGGCCGACCTCGGCGACGATCCCGGCGATCTCGTGGCCCGGGACCATCGGGAAGATGCCCTCCCCCCAGCCGTCGCGTGCCTGGTGGATGTCGGAGTGGCAGATGCCGGAGTACTTGATCTCGATGAGGACGTCGTGCTCGCCGACGGGCCGGCGCGGCACGGTGGTGCGCTCCAGCGGGGCGTTGGCGGCGGGTGCGGCGTACGCGGGGACGGTGGTCACGTTCGTGGTCATGGCCCCAGCCTGCGCGAGGGCGCGGGCATCACCCAGCCCCCTGTTCTGCCTACGTCCAGCGTGCCTACCACTGGCAGGGACAGGAACAGCCGTCCGCCAGGACGTACGACCTGGGATAATCGGGACGCATGGATCTCAGTGCCGAACTCAGCGAATTCCTGCGCTCGCGCCGGGCCAGGCTGAAGCCGGAGGACGTGGGCCTGCCGGATTTCGGGCGCCACCGCCGGGTGCCCGGGCTGCGCCGGGAGGAGCTGGCGCAGCTGGCCGGGGTGTCGGTGGCGTACTACACCCGGCTCGAACAGGGCAACGGCCGCAATGTGTCCATGGAGGTCCTCGACTCCATCGCGCGGGCCCTGCGGCTGAGCGACACCGAGCGGGCGCATCTGACGCATCTGGCCAAGCCGACGGCGAAGAAGAAGCAGCACCGGGCGGCGATCGCCCGCCCCCAGCAGGTGCGGCCGGGCCTGCGGCATCTGCTGGACGCGATGGAGGGCGTCCCGGCGTTCGTCGTGGGCCGGCGGCTCGACGTCCTCGCCTGGAACCGGATGGCACGGGCTCTGATGGGCGACTTCGAGGCGATGGAGCCGGCCGAGCGCAATGTGGCCAGGATGGTCTTCCTCGGGCCCAACTCGCGTGACCTCTACCGGGACTGGGAGTGCAAGGCGACCGAGGTGGTGAGCGTGCTGCGGCTGTACGCGGGCTGCTACCCGGACGATCCGGCGCTGCTCGCGCTGGTCGGCGAGCTGTCGGTGCGCAGCGAGGAGTTCCGCTCGCTGTGGGCGGCGCACACGGTCGCGGACAAGGGGCACGGGACGAAGGTGCTGCGGCATCCGCTGGTGGGCGAGATGACGCTGACGTACGAGAGCATGCAGGTGGCGGGCGGGGACCCGGACCTGATGCTCATCACGTACCAGGCGGAGCCGGGGACGGCGTCGGCGGACGCGCTGCGGCTGCTGGCGCAGTGGGGCGTGGACGAGAGCGTGGACGTACGGCAGTAGAGACCGGAGCGGCCCCCTCACGGTGCGGGAGCGGCCCCTCCCGATGCGGGAACGGCCCCCTCCCGATGTGGGAGGGGGCCGTTCTCGTGCGGCTGCGCGGCCGTGTCGCCGCGGCCCGGGGGATCAGACCGCCGAGCCGGCCTTCCAGTCCGCCCAGCTCATGTTCCAGCCGTTGAGGCCGTTGCTGGGGGCGATCGTCTTGTCCTTGGAGTTCTTGACGATCACGACGTCGCCGACGATCGAGTGGTCGTACAGCCAGGCGGCCTGCTGGTTCGGGTCGCCGGCGCCCTTGACGTCGTTGAGGCCGACGCAGCCGTGGCTGGTGTTGGCCGAGCCGAAGATCGAGTCCGGGCCCCAGTAGTTGCCGTGGATGAACGTGCCCGACGTGGACAGACGCATGGCGTGCGGCACGTCCTTGATGTCGTACTCGCCCTTGCCGTCGTCGTCGGTGAAGCCGACGGTCGCGCCGTTCATCCGGGTCTCCTTGAACTTCTCGGAGATCACCATCTTGCCGTTGTAGGTCGGGTTCTCCGGGGAGCCGGCGGAGATCGGGATGGTCTTGATCGTCTTGCCGTCCTGGGTGACCGTCATGGTCTTGGTGATGACGTCGACGGTGGAGACCTGGTTACGGCCGATCTTGAAGGTGACGGTCTTCTGCTGCACGCCGAAGACACCGTCGGCGCCCTCGACGCCGTCGAGGTCGAGCTTGAGGGTGACGGTCGAGCCCTCGGTCCAGTAGTCGTTCGGACGGAAGTCGAGGCGCGTGCCGTCGAACCAGTGCCCCACGACCTCCTGGCCGCTGCTGGAGGTGACCGTGATGCCGCTCTGGACGGCCTTCTTGTCGGTGATCGCCTTGTTGAAGTTGATCGAGACCGGCATGCCGACGCCGACGGTCGAGCCGTCCTCCGGCGTGAAGTTGCCGATGAAGCTGTTGGCCTTGGAGACCGTGGTGAACGAGGAGTTCTCGTGGGCCTCCAGGCCCTCCGCGTCCGTGGCCGTGGCGGCGATCTTGTAGACCGTGGCGCGTTCGAGCTGACCGGTCGGCTTCCAGCTCAGGCCGTCGGCGGCTATCTCGCCCTTGACGGCCTCACCCTCGGCGGAGGTCATGACGACCTCGGTGAGCTTGCCCTCGGTGACGGAGACCTTGGCGTCCTTGTTGATGGAGGCGTTCTGCGCGCCGTTCTTCGGCGAGATCGTGATCTTCGCCTTGGAGGTCTTCTGCGCGGCCGCCTCGTCGACCTGGGCCTGTGACTGCGGCGTCGCGGAACCGGAGGTGCCCGCGCCCTTGTCCTCGTCGCTGCACGCCGAGAGCACCAGCACACCGCTGAGCACGGCGGCCGCGGCGGCCAGGCTCCTGCGGCGGCGCTTGCCGTCCGTCATCACACGCTTCTCCATCGTCGCCGGTTCCCTGCCAACTTCTTGTTAAGAACGCCCATGACACCCCGTCCGGTTCCGGAAGCGGAGCGTTTGTGGGGAACACCACTGACGACACGCTCGTACGGTCCCGTCCGGTTCCCGGAGCCGCAGTGGCCCCCGTCACCCGGTCGCCCCCCGGCGCACCACAGGCCCCGGGACGGCGTCCCGGGGCCTGTGAACAGGTCGGATACCAGCCTTACGACCGGTCGTCGTCGTCTTCCTCCGCCCCATCTTCCTCGCCGAGGTCCCACTCCAGCGCATCGGGGTCGTACTCGATCTCCTCACTGCTCCAGGAGGCCTGGACCATCTCGATGCCGGGGATGTCGCGGATCAGGTCGAAGGGCTCGACGAGGTACGCGAGGGCTTCGGCGCTGTCCTCGTTCGCGGCGGCGCGGGCGGGCACCCGCTCCTCCTCGGGCATGAACTCGTCGGCGTCGATCCGGGCCTCGGCCGCCGAGGCCAGCTCGGCCGGTCCGTCGATCTCCAGGACCACATCGACCCGAAGGCGTACATAGCGCGGTGTGTCAGAAGTACTCATGGGTCGGAGCGTAGGCGTACCGGGGCTCCCGGCTTTCCCACGACCCGCTGTGTTCATTAGCATCGGCGCACCGACCAATTCGCGGTTTCCGCAAGGGGGATCGAAATTTCCGTGTCCGCCGCCCGACGCCCACTGCTGACCGCGACCGCCGCGGGCACGCTGCTGTGCGCCCTGTGGTTCGTACCGTCCGCCAACGCCACCGCCGATCAGGGCGGGGGACCGATCGGGGTGACCCAGGACGGCCCCGCCACGGACGCCGGGCACCTGGCGGAGACCGGCGGCCGGGACACCACGCCGTACCTGCTCGGCGGGACGGGTTTCCTGGGTGTCGGGGCGGGATTCGTGGCGCTGGCGATGCGGCGCCGCGACCGGACGTCCTGAGGGACCGTTTCCGTGCACACGTGAGGCCCGCCCCGGGACGTCCGGGACGGGCCTCATGTCTTCTCCGGGTTACGCCAGCGGGCCGGTGACCGGCTCCACCGCGGCGAGCAGCTTCCCTTCGCGTACGAAGGTGTCGGCGGCCGCCAGGTCGGGGGCGAGGAACCGGTCCGGGCCGGGGCCCTGGACACCGGCCGCGCGCAGCGCCTCGATGGCGGCGGCGGAGGCGGGCGCCGGGGACAGGCCGTGGCGGAGCTCGATGCCGCGGGTGGCGGCGTACAGCTCGACGGCGATGATCCGGTTGAGGTTGCCGATCGCGGTGCGCAGCTTGCGGGCGGCGGACCAGCCCATGGAGACGTGGTCCTCCTGCATCGCCGAGGACGGGATGGAGTCGGCGGAGGCCGGGACGGCGAGCCGCTTCATCTCGCTGACCAGGGCGGCCTGCGTGTACTGGGCGATCATCAGGCCCGAGTCGACGCCGGCGTCGTCGGCGAGGAAGGGCGGCAGGCCGTGCGAGCGGTTCTTGTCGAGGAGCCGGTCGGTGCGGCGCTCGGCGATGGAGCCGAGGTCGGCGGCGGCGATGGCGAGGAAGTCGAGGACGTACGCGACGGGGGCGCCGTGGAAGTTGCCGTTGGAGCGGACCTGGCCGTCGGCGAGGACGACCGGGTTGTCGACGGCGGCGGCCAGCTCGCGCTCGGCGACGAGCAGGGCGTGGGCCATGGTGTCGCGGCCCGCGCCGGCGACCTGCGGGGCGCAGCGGACCGAGTAGGCGTCCTGGACGCGGGGGGCCTCGCCGCTCTGGAAGTGACCGGTGAGCTCGGATCCCTTGAGCACGGCCAGCATGTTGGCGGCGGAGGCGGCCTGGCCCGGGTGCGGGCGGATGGCGTGCAGCTCGGGCTCGAGGACCTTCTCGGTGCCGAGGAGGGCTTCGAGGGAGAGCGCGGCGGTGATGTCGGCCGACTTGTAGAGGGTGTCGAGGTCGGCGAGGGCCATGATCAGCATGCCGAGCATGCCGTCGGTGCCGTTGAGGAGGGCGAGGCCCTCCTTCTCCTTGAGCTCGACGGGGGCGATGCCGTGGGCGGCGAGCAGCTCGCCGGCGGGCCGGAGCTCGCCGTCGGGGCCTTCGGCGTCGCCCTCGCCCATGAGCGCGAGGGCGCAGTGGGAGAGCGGGGCGAGGTCGCCGGAGCAGCCGAGGGAGCCGTACTCGTGCACGACCGGGGTGATGCCGGCGTTGAGGACGTCGGCCATGGTCTGGGCGACCTCGGGGCGGACGCCGGTGTGGCCGGAGGCGACGGTCTTGAGCCGCAGGAACATCAGGGCGCGGACGACCTCGCGCTCGACGCGCGGGCCCATGCCGGCGGCGTGCGAGCGGACGATGTTGCGCTGGAGCTGGGCGCGGAGCTCATGGCCGATGTGCCGGGTGGCGAGCGCTCCGAAGCCGGTGGAGACCCCGTAGACGGGCTCGGGCTTGGCGGCGAGCGCGTCGACGATGTTGCGGGCGGCGGCCAGGGCCTCCACGGCCTCGGGCGACAGCTCGACGCGGGCGCCGTGGCGGGCGACGTCGATGACGTCCTGCGGGGTCGTGCCGGACGTGCCGAGGACGACTGTCTGCATATCCATATTCAGCACCCTACGGATTGAAGACCAACCTGTCACTAGGTGATTTCGTCACCGTCCCGACCATGGACGGCCCCTTACCGGACCGATCCTCGCCGATGGGCTCCCAGTCTGCCGCTCAGCGACCGCCGGGGCGCCGCCGGAACCGCCATCGGGGCGGCGCGCCGGAAACGAGCGACTCGCGGATCTCGACGGTCGTCGGGTGCTCGGCACCGAGAAGGCGCTCGGCCTCACGGAGCGCCCGCCCCGCGACGGGCCCGGGCATCGGTGCCACGCCCACGTCCCGGAAGCAGCCGACGAGGGCCCGCCGGGCCGCGACGACGTCCGGGTCGGCTCCGTACGGGGCTGGCAGGCCGACGACCTTGGACCCGCGCCCGACGACGATCGCGACCCGGTCGCCGGTGTCCAGGTCGACGGGCACCGCGACCGCGACGAGCCCGAGCGCGACAGCCCCGGCCGCCCGCACCACAAGTCGTCCCGCGGCATGCCCCACCCGCTGCGGATGCGGCCAACACGCCCTCGCACCAGGCTGGATGAGGGGGTGACTAGGGTCGCCTCCATGAACAGAACCACCCCGCCCCGCCCGCTCGACGTGGAAGCGCTCTTCCCGGAACTGGCCGCCCACCGGGGCACGACCACCCGGCTGCATCCGCGGCCCGGGCGGCCCGGCGTGTCGGAGAGCTCCGTCGGCGGGCCGATGCTGTGGCCCGCGGACGAACCGTGGCCGGTGTGCACGGAGGTCCACGGCCGCGGGCGCGGGCGACGCCTGGAGGACGTCCGCCGCCGGCGCGAGGTCCTGGCGGCCGCGTATGCCCGGGAACCGTACGAGGGCCTGACGGAGGAGGAACTGCGGCTCGTCGAGGAGCTGGAGCGCGAGCACCTGGTACCGGGGGCGAGCGAGAACGATCCGCTGCCCATGATCGGCCTCGCGCAGCTGTACGCGCGCGACGTCCCGGACCTTCCGGCGGGGCCGGGCGGCGCCGACCTGCTCCAGGTGTTCTGGTGCCCCTTCGACGCCCACCGCCCCACCGGCTACAGCACGTTGCTCCACCTGCGGTGGCGCAGGGCGGCGGAGGTCGCCGACGTACTGACGTCGCCGCCGCGGCCGGAGGTCGTCGGCTACGAGGGATACGTCCCCGAACCCTGCGCGCTGCACCCGGAACAGGTGGTCACGTACCCCTTCGCCGGGCTGCTGCCCGAGGACCTGTGCGCACGGATCGACGCCTGGGAGGAAGCGCTGGAGGAGGAGGCGGAGGAACAGGAGGACGAGGCCGACCCCGTGGCCTACCAGTACGACCTGTCGATCCCGCCGGGCTGGCGGGCCGGCGGGTACGCGTCCTGGCACAAGACGGACCCGTATCCGATGGACTGCCCGACCTGCGCGACGCCCATGACCCTGCTGCTGACCGTCGACACGTCCGAGTGGGACGGCGGCACCGGAAGCTGGACACCGCTGGAGGACCAGGGCCTCCACCCCCACCCGGCGGCCGTGCCCACCGGGGTCGTCGTCGGCAACCACGGCGAACTGAACGTCTTCACATGCCCCGCCGATCCGGGACACCCGCCGCGCTGGAGCGTTCAGTAGGCCGGACCACGCGGGTCCCCGCGAACCGGAACAACCGAGCCCCGACCCAGTCGGGTTGGAGGGAGGGGCTCAGGCCCGTCCGGGCTCTGTCCGGGGGCTCGCGACGGCGCCGCGCGGTTGATAGGTGTGGTGGGAGCAGCCGCAGCGGCGCACGGCTGGGCATCGTGCCGTTCACGGCGTCGATGAAGATCGTCCCCGCCAACGGCTTCTGGGTCATGGATGACCGGCTGGTGGTCGCGGAGGACTGGCACGCCGAGCTGTGATTGGACGACGCCGACAACATCGCCTTGTACCGCAAGGCCTGGAAGCCCCAGAGCGAGTCGGCGGCCTACGGAGCCGATGCCAACAGCGTCATCGACTCGGCCCGGCGCGCACTGCGCCCCGGCTGACGGACGGGGCTGGGTCGAAGCTTGAGCCCGCCTCTCGTCTCGGCCCATGGCCGGCCTCCCGAAAACCGGGCATCACTCGTACGGGGGGTCTTCACTCAGCGTGTCGCCGCGGGCATATGCCCGTGCGGTACGTTCGCAGCAAAACGGCCCCCGTCGGCGGCGGTAACCAACGACGAGGGCCTGAACCACCAGTGGAAGCCGCCCACCCGTGATCTACCGCAACTTTATCGCGCCCTCTCGCGCCTTCAGCCAGTTCTCACACGAGATCATCCGGCACCCGCGCCTCGACTCCCACGCCACGCGCCTCCTCACCTGGCAGCTCTCCCTCCCCGCGCACGCCCGGGAAACCCTTTCGGAAACCGCCAAGCGCGCCCGGATCGGGTCGACTTCCTTCATCACGGCCAAGCGTCAGCTCAAGGCCGAGGGGTACGTGCACGAGAGGCGGGTGCAGGTCGGCGGCGGGCTCTGGGTCACCCAACAGCTCGTCTCCAGCACGCCGTTACGCCCCGAGGAGGCGGCCAAGATCTTCGCCCGTACGCCCGTCCACACGGGCATCGAGCGGGTGTACTCGCAGGTGGCACCGGGCACCCCGGGCCCGGCCGTCGGTCATCCGGCGACCCCGTCGACCGACGGTCATCCAGAGAAAGACCGTAGGGAAAACACCTCCAACCTTCCGCCGGAGGCGGAGGCGGAGGCGGAGGCCCGGCCGGGGACCGAGGCCGAGCCGGAGGCCTGCTCGGAGACCGAGGCCGAGCCGGAGCCCCAGGGACAGCCGCAGCCCGATCCCTTCGACTCGGCCCCGGACGAGCCCGACGCCCAGCCCGGCGTTCAGCGCGCCGCTCAGCTCGACTCTCAGCTCGACTCTCAGCTCGAC
>NZ_LIPQ01000511.1 GCF_001418135.1 Streptomyces aureus | reverse complement strand
GTGGGATGTGATCACCCCGCCGCCCACGAAGCCGCGCGACCCCCGACAATGGCGGGGTGATCACATCCCACGGGAGCCCCCGCACCGGCACCGGCCAGCGCCGGCCCTCCGAGGCGACCCCGTACGTCGACCTCACCCGCGCCGAGTGGAGCGCCCTGCGCGACAAGACGCCGCTCCCCCTCACGGCCGACGAGGTCGAGCGGCTCCGCGGTTTCGGGGACGTCATCGACCTCGACGAGGTACGGGACATCTACCTCCCCCTGTCCCGGCTGCTCAACCTGTACGTGCAGGCCACCAGCGGTCTTCGGGGCGCCCTCAACACCTTCCTCGGCGAGAGCGCCGAGCAGCGCGGCACCCCGTTCGTCATAGGAGTCGCCGGTTCGGTCGCCGTCGGGAAGTCGACGGTCTCCCGTCTGCTCCAGGCCCTCCTCGCGCGCTGGCCGGAGCACCCGCGCGTGGAGCTGGTCACCACGGACGCCTTCCTCTTTCCGATGGAGGAGCTGAAGGCCCGCGGCCTCATGTCCCGCAAGGGCTTCCCCGAGTCGTACGACCGCCGGGCCCTGACCCGGTTCGTCGCGGACATCAAGGCGGGCAAGGACGAGGTCACGGCCCCGGTCTACTCGCACCTCATCTACGACCGCGTCCCCGGCGAGCGCCTCGTCGTCCGCCGCCCGGACATCCTCATCGTCGAGGGCCTGAACGTCCTCCAGCCGGCCCTGCCCGGCAAGGACGGCCGCACGCGCGTCGGCCTCGCCGACTACTTCGACTTCTCGGTGTACGTGGACGCCCGCCCGGAGGACATCGAGCGCTGGTACCTCAACCGGTTCCGCAAGCTGCGCGACACCGCCTTCCAGGACCCCGACTCGTACTTCCAGCGCTACACCCAGGTCTCCGAGGACGAGGCCCTCGACTACGCGCGCACCATGTGGCGGACCATCAACAAGGTGAACCTCCTGGAGAACGTGGCCCCGACGCGCGGCCGGGCGACTCTCGTCGTCCGCAAGGGCCCGGACCACAAGGTGCAGCGGCTGAGTCTCCGTAAGCTCTGAGGATGCTGCATCTCCGGATGATCGTGCCGCCCGACCGCACCCGGGCCGCCGTCGAGGTGATCGAGTCCACGGTCGGCACCACCCACCTGGTGGTGCTGCCCGGCGCGGCCCGGGAGCCCTCCGGCGACGTGGTCATGTGCGATGTCGCACGTGAGGCCGGCGACGAACTCCTCAAGGTGCTGCGCGGGCTGAGGATCGATCAGGACGGCTCCATCGCGGTCGAGAACATCGACCTCTCCCTCTCCACGCGCGCGGACCACGCCGAGGAGGAGGCCCCGGGCGAGCCGGCGGACGCGGTGATCTGGGAACAGCTGACGGGCGCGACGCACGAGGAGTCGACGCTCTCCATCACGTACAGCGCGTTCATGATCCTGGCGACGATGATCGCGGCCTGCGGAGTCGTCCTGGACAACGCGATCCTGATCGTGGGCGCGATGGCGGTCGGCCCGGAGTTCGGCCCGCTCGCCGGGGTCTGTACGGCGGTGGTGCAGCGCGCCCCGAAGCTGGCGGCGCGCTCGCTGTTCGCGCTGCTCGTCGGTTTCGCGGCGGCGATCGTGGCGACGACGGTGTTCAGCCTGGGCATGGACGCGCTCGACCTGTTCAGCCGTGACCGGCTGGACGCACCCCGGCCCAACACCAGCTTCATCTGGCAGCCGGACCCGTTCTCGTTCGTCGTGGCGCTGCTCGCGGGCATCGCGGGCACGCTCTCACTGACCTCGTCGAAGTCCGGTGCCCTGGTGGGCGTGGCGATCTCGGTGACGACGGTCCCGGCGGGCGCGAACGCGGCGGTCGCGCTCAGCTACGGCGAGTTCGGCCAGATGTGGGGCTCGATCGAGCAGCTGATGTTGAACCTGTTCGGCATCATGCTGGCCGGGGTGCTGACGCTGTACGGGCAGAAACTCCTCTGGCGCACCCAGCGCGGCCACTGGCGCCGCGCGCCCGGGGCCCGGAAGGGCAGCTGAAAGGGCCCCGCCGCACCCGATCCGGGTGCGACGAGGCCCTCAACGCATGACGGCGCCTCAGAAAGGTTAGCCCAGCGCCGACTTCACCACGTCCGCGAGCCGCTGCGCCACCGCGCGCGCCTGCTCGATGTCCGCGGCCTCGACCATGACGCGGACCAGCGGCTCGGTGCCGGAGGGGCGCAGCAGGACGCGGCCGGTGGAGCCGAGCTCCTGCTCGGCGGCGGTGACCGCGGCGGCGAGGTCGCCGGAGGTCTTCACCCGGGACTTGTCGACGTCGGGGACGTTGATCAGGATCTGCGGAAGGCGCTCCATCACGCCGGCCAGGTCCGCGAGCGACTTGCCGGTGGCGGCCACCCGGGCGGCCAGCATCAGACCGGTGAGGGTGCCGTCGCCGGTGGTGGCGTGGTCGAGCACGATGACGTGCCCGGACTGCTCGCCGCCGAGCGCGAAGCCGTGCTCCTTCATGGACTCCAGGACGTAGCGGTCGCCGACCGCCGTCTGGACGAGGTTCAGGCCCTCGCGCTCCATGGCCAGCTTGAAGCCCAGGTTGGACATGACGGTCGCGACGACGGTGTCCCCGCGCAGCGCACCGGCCTCGCGCATGGCGAGGGCGAGCACGGCGAGGATCTGGTCGCCGTCGACCTCGTTGCCCGCGGCGTCCACCGCGAGGCAGCGGTCGGCGTCGCCGTCGTGCGCGATGCCCAGGTCTGCGCCGTGCTCGACGACGGCGGCCTTGAGCAGACCGAGGTGGGTGGAGCCGCAGCCGTCGTTGATGTTGAGGCCGTCCGGCTCGGCGCCGATGGTGACGACCTCGGCACCGGCGCGGGCGAAGGCCTCGGGCGAGACGCGGGCGGCGGCGCCGTGGGCCTCGTCGAGGACGACCTTCAGGCCGTCGAGACGGTTGGGGAGGACGGCGATGAGGTGGGCGACGTACGTGTCGAAGCCCTCGCCGTAGTCGCGGACGCGGCCGACGCCGGAGCCGGTCGGACGCTCCCAGGGGGCGCCGGTGCGGTGCTCCTCGTACACGGCCTCGATCTTGTCCTCGAGCTCGTCGGCGAGCTTGTGGCCGCCACGCGCGAAGAACTTGATGCCGTTGTCGGGCATGGCGTTGTGGCTGGCGGAGAGCATCACGCCGAGGTCGGCGCCGAGGACGCCGGTGAGGTGGGCCACCGCCGGGGTGGGCAGCACGCCGACGCGCAGCACGTCGACGCCGGCGCTGGCGAGGCCTGCCACCACGGCGGCTTCGAGGAACTCTCCGGACGCGCGGGGGTCACGTCCGACCACCGCGGTCGGCCGATGGCCCTCGAAGGTGCCCGCCTCGGCGAGCACGTGCGCCGCCGCGACCGAGAGACCGAGCGCGAGCTCCGCCGTCAGGTCCGCGTTGGCCACACCGCGCACGCCATCCGTGCCGAAGAGTCGTCCCACAGCTGTCCTCCGAGAAATACGTGCCCAAGCATGAAAGAGAAAGAGGTTATGAAAAAACGTACGCCCCGACGGCACGGGCAGTGCCGCCGGGGCGTACGAGAGCAGACCGAGCAGGCGATTAACGCTTGCTGTACTGCGGAGCCTTACGGGCCTTCTTGAGACCGGCCTTCTTGCGCTCGACCGCACGGTCGTCGCGGGAGAGGAAGCCGGCCTTCTTCAGCGCCGGGCGGTTGTTCTCGACGTCCGCCTCGTTCAGCGCACGGGCCACGCCGAGGCGCAGGGCACCGGCCTGACCGGAGACACCGCCACCCGCGATGCGGGCGATGACGTCGTAGCGGTTGTCGAGCTCGAGCACCTTGAAGGGCTCGTTGACTTCCTGCTGGTGCACCTTGTTGGGGAAGTAGTCCTCAAGGGTGCGACCGTTGATCTTCCACTTGCCGGTGCCCGGAACGATCCGGACGCGGGCGATGGCGTTCTTGCGACGGCCCAGGCCGGCGGCCGGCTGCGGGTCGCCGAAGCGGGAGGCGAGCGACTCGGAGGTGTACTCACCCTCGACGAGCTCGGTCTCGGTGGTGTACTCCTCAACGCCCTCGAACTCGTCGACGGGGGTCTCGGGGGTGGTCTCGGCCACGATTCTCCTCAGATTTCTTTCGTTCTTAGGGGGTGTGGCCGGAACTACTGCGCGACCTGGGTGATCTCGAACGGGACCGGCTGCTGAGCAGCGTGCGGGTGGTTCTCGCCCGCGTAGACCTTCAGCTTCGAGAGCATCTGACGGCCCAGGGTGTTCTTGGGGATCATGCCCTTGATGGCCTTCTCGACGGCCTTCTCGGGGTTCTTGTCCAGCAGCTCGTCGTAACGGACGGAGCGCAGACCACCCGGGAAGCCGGAGTGGCGGTACGCCAGCTTCTGGGTCTTCTTGTTGCCGGACAGGTGGACCTTGTCAGCGTTGATGATGATGACGAAGTCGCCCATGTCCATGTGGGGGGCGTAGACGGGCTTGTGCTTGCCTCGGAGGAGGTTCGCAGCCGTGGTCGCCAGACGGCCCAGGACAACGTCCTGCGCGTCGATGATGTGCCACTGGCGAGTGACATCGCCGGGCTTGGGGCTGTACGTACGCACTTCGTAGCCTTCGCTTCTTCAGTGGATGGAGTCCAGACACACCTGAAGCGATCATGCAGCTGGGGCCTGCACTGCCGGGAACATCGCCCGTATGCGAGCCACTGGTAACTGCTCCAGGGAACCTGCGTAAGGGCCCTTCGCGTGAGAACGACGAAGCCAATACGCATAACAAACCGCAACAGTACCCGCGCCACCCTCGACGGGTCAAAACGCCGCGACCCACCAGGTCACCGCACCCGCTCGACCCGCCGCTCGTCCCACACCGGCTCCGTGGCCCCCTCCCCTACGCCGCCCTCGCACGCCTCGGCCCCAAGGGGCCTCCCCGGCTTCGCACGGCCGCGCCGGACTCCGTCCGCCGACCTGGACCCGAGCCCCACCGCCGGCCGCCCGAGGTCACCGCACCCGCTCGAC
>NZ_LIPQ01000510.1 GCF_001418135.1 Streptomyces aureus | reverse complement strand
CAGCAGGATGACGCGGGCTGCGCCGCGACCACCCTCTCCTTCGTCCGCGCCTGGAACCGGGAGGTGAGTCGCCTCGGCTACGTGCCCGGGTACTACAGCAGCGCGGACACGGGGGTGCGGGACATCGAGGCGGCGCGGCGGGCGGGGACGGCGGATCTGCCGGCCGTGATGTGGTTCGCGCGCTGGCTGGGGCGGCCCGCGCTGTACACGGAGTCGGTGCTGCACCCGGACGCCTGGATGCCGCACGCCCGGATCCACCAGTACGCGGGCAATGTCACCGAGGCGTACGGTGGCCGCAGCCTCGCCATCGACCGGAACGCGATGGACGCGCCCGTCGCCCGTGTCACCCCCACCGCCGGCCGTGCGGCCGGGGTTTCCGACTCCGGCGGGGTTCCCGGCCGGGCCGGGGACGCGGCGCCCCACGTCCCCCGACCCTGAGGCGGCCCCGAGGGCTCTCCACCCAGAGGAGGTCGGGCCGTCCCCGCCCCTACAACCTGAGGCGGACTGCGGGTCGGGACCTGGGGCCGATCCGCGGGGCACCCCTCCCCTCATAGCGTGGAGTCATGACTCCGCCACCCTCTGGCCCCGTCTGCGCCGGTGCCTCGCAGTACGCGTCGTACTCGACCTTCTCGTCGTACGTACGGGCGCGTGGGCCCGTGCTCCTGCGCACCGCGCGCTCCCTGACCGCCAACCCCTGCGACGCCGAGGACCTGCTGCAGACCGCGCTGGCCAAGACGTTCGTCGCCTGGGAGCGCATCGAGGACCACCGTGCCCTGGACGGCTACGTCCGCCGCGCGCTGCTGAACACCCGCACGTCGCAGTGGCGCAAGCGCAAGGTCGACGAGTTCGCCTGCGACGAGCTGCCGGAGCCCTCCGGTGTCCCGGAGCCGGACCCGGCCGAGCGGCAGGTGCTGCACGACGCGATGTGGCGCGCGGTGCTGAGGCTGCCCGAGCGTCAGCGTCAGATGGTGGTTCTCAGGTACTACGAGGACCTCAGCGAGGCCCAGACCGCCGAGGTCCTGGGAGTGTCCGTCGGCACCGTGAAGAGCGCGGTGTCGAGGGCGCTCGGCAAGCTCCGCGAGGACCCGGAACTGACCCCCGTCCGGTAGGCGGTGCGCAGGAAGTACGTGGGAAGCAAGCAGGAAACAGAAGAAAACCCCCGAAATCGACGCGGCGCGACGCTCGCGCCAGTGATCACTGGCTTTTTCCGTACTCTCGGGTAGTGACATACCGCGCGGTACGTGCGCAGAATCGCCACACCTCTTTCTGCCACGTAGCGCCCACCGGGAGGACGCCCCGTGTACAGCACCATGCAGGACGTACAGCTGACCGTGAGCCGCATTCTCAAGCACGGAATGACGATTCACGGGAAGTCGATCATCACCACCTGGACGGGCGAGCCCGAGCCGCAGCGCCGCACGTTCGCGGAGGCCGGAGCACGTGCGCACCAGCTGGCCAACGCCCTGCGCGACGAACTCGGGGTCACCGGCGATCAGCGGGTCGCGACCCTCATGTGGAACAACTCGGAGCACGTCGAGGCGTACTTCGCGATCCCCTCCATGGGCGCGGTCCTGCACACCCTCAACCTCCGTCTTCCCCCCGAGCAGCTGGTGTGGATCGTCAACCACGCCGCAGACCGGGTCGTCCTCGTGAACGGCTCCCTGCTCCCCCTCCTCGCCCCGCTGCTGCCGCACCTGCCGACGATCGAGCACATCGTGGTCGCGGGCCCCGGGGACCGTTCCGTCCTGGACGGCGTGGCCCCCCGCGTGCACGACTACGAGGAGCTGATCGCGGGCCGTCCGACCACGTACGACTGGCCCGAGCTGGACGAGCGTTCGGCCGCGGCCATGTGCTACACCTCCGGCACCACCGGCGACCCCAAGGGCGTCGTCTACTCGCACCGTTCGATCTACCTGCACTCGATGCAGGTGAACATGGCCGAGTCGATGGGCCTGACCGACAGGGACACGACCCTGGTGGTCGTCCCGCAGTTCCACGTCAACGCCTGGGGCCTGCCGCACGCCACCTTCATGACCGGCATCAACATGCTCATGCCGGACCGTTTCCTCCAGCCGGCCCCGCTCGCCGACATGATCGAGCGCGAGAAGCCGACCCACGCGGCCGCCGTCCCGACCATCTGGCAGGGCCTGCTCGCCGAGGTCACCGCCAACCCCCGTGACCTCTCCTCGATGTCCCAGGTCACCATCGGTGGCGCGGCGTGTCCGCCCGCGCTGATGGAGGCGTACGACCGGCTCGGTGTCCGTCTCTGTCACGCCTGGGGCATGACCGAGACCTCCCCGCTGGGCACGATGGCCCACCCGCCGCACGGCCTCACCGCCGAGGAGGAGTGGCCGTACCGCGTCACGCAGGGCCGCTTCCCGGCCGGCGTCGAGGCCCGCCTGGTCGGTCCGGCCGGCGAACACCTGCCCTGGGACGGGGAGTCCGCCGGCGAGCTCGAGGTGCGCGGCACCTGGATCGCGGGTTCGTACTTCGGCGGCGTCGACGGCGAGGCCATCCGCCCGGCGGACAAGTTCAGCGAGGACGGCTGGCTCAAGACCGGTGACGTCGGCGTGATCAGCCCCGAGGGCTTCCTCACCCTCACCGACCGCGCCAAGGACGTCATCAAGTCCGGCGGCGAGTGGATCTCCAGTGTCGAGCTGGAGAACGCGATCATGGCGCACCCGGAGGTCGCCGAGGCTGCCGTCGTCGCCGTGCCGGACGAGAAGTGGGGCGAGCGCCCGCTGGCGACCGTCGTCCTCAAGGACGGTGCGACGGCGGACTACGAGACGCTGAAGGCCTTCCTCGCCGACGAGGGCGGCATCGCCAAGTGGCAGCTCCCGGAGCGCTGGGCGATCGTGCCGGCGGTGCCGAAGACGAGCGTCGGCAAGTTCGACAAGAAGGTCATCCGCAGGCAGTACGCGGAGGGCGAGCTGGACGTGACGGAGCTGTAGTCACGGATTCCGGACCAGGCCACGGTACGGATACGGATACGGGTGCGGGGAGGGCTTCGGCGACGAAGCCCTCCCCGCACCCGTATCGCCGTACTCGTGGCTCGTGGCCCGGGCTCGTGTCCGTGCCCGGCTAGTTGGTGCCGATCTTCGCGAGCAGGTCCACGATCCGGGCCTGCACCTCGGCGCTGTTCGCGCGCTCGGCGAGGAAGAGGACCGTCTCGCCGGAGGACAGCTTCGGCAGCTCCTCCTCGGCGAGGCCGGCGGAGGTGTAGACGACGAGCGGGGTGCGGTTGAGCTGCCCGTTCGCCCGCAGCCAGTCGATGATCCCGGCCCGGCGGCGGCGCACCTGCATCAGGTCCATCACCACCAGGTTCGGCTGCGTCTGGGTGGCGAGCGTGACCGCCTCGGTGTCCGTGGCCGCCCGTGCGACCTGCATCCCGCGCCGCTCCAGAGTGGCCGCGAGCGCCTCCGCGATGTCCTCGTTCTCCTCGATCAGGAGGACGCGGGACGGGTGCTGCTCGCTGTCGCGCGGGGCGAGCGCCTTGAGGAGCACGGCCGGATCGGCGCCGTACGCGGCCTCCCGGGTCGCCTGTCCGAGCCCGGCCGCGAGGAGCACGGGCACCTCGGCGGCGACGGCCGCCTGACGCAGCGACTGGAGCGCGGTACGGGTGATGGGCCCGGTCAGCGGGTCGACGAAGAGCGCGGCCGGGAAGGCGGCGATCTGGGCGTCGACCTCCTCGCGGGAGTGCACGATCACCGGCCGGTAGCCCCGGTCGCTCAGCGCCTGCTGGGTGGAGACGTCGGGGGCGGGCCAGACGAGCAGCCGGCGCGGGTTGTCGAGGGGCTCCGGGGGGAGTTCGTCGTCGACGGGGCGCGGCGCGGGCCGGTTGGCGACCTCGACGGCGCCACCGGGGCCGTCGAGCGGCTCTGGTCCCTCGGCGGATCCCTCGGCGGGTGCTCCTATGGCGTACGCGCGGCCTTCGGGCGCGCGGGACGGCGCCTGCGACGGGGAGTCCGCCTGCGGGTGCGGCCTGGCATCGCCGTGGGCCGGTACGGGGATCGCGGCCGGGGCCGGCGGATCGGCCTCCGGCGGGGTGGCGAGCCTGCGCCGCCGACCGGAGCCGTTGGAGGGCGCGCCGGGGGCCACGGGGGCCGCCGGGACGGGAGAGACGGCGGGGGTCGCCGGGTTCGGC
>NZ_LIPQ01000051.1:2923-3121 GCF_001418135.1 Streptomyces aureus | reverse complement strand
GCCCTCGGCCTCCCCGCGCGAGGTGCGCGGCCCGGGTGGCGTGGGGCGAGCCGCCGAACAGCCGCCCCTCGCCCGCGTGCGGGCAGCGCACGGCTCAGCGTCGCGCCGGTGGCCTCGCCGCGCCCTGTACCGCCAGGACGATCAGGCCCACCCCCAGCCACACCACGCCCACCACCTGCGCCGCCACCGAGGCCTCCA
>NZ_LIPQ01000051.1:0-2852 GCF_001418135.1 Streptomyces aureus | reverse complement strand
CCGGTCGCGGCCCATCGCGAAGAGGAGACGACCACCGGCGGCCTGCCCCGCGAGCGCGGCGAAGGCCGCGCCGATCGCCTTCGAGACGGCCACGAGGTCGTGCAGCCAGCCGCCGACCGCGCTCTCCACCGCGTCGTAGAAGGCCGACCCCTGCTTCCCCGGGTCGGCCGCGAGTTCGGCCGAGGAGACCGGTTCGAGCAGCGCGACCAGCCAGGTCTGCGCGATGAACAGGACACCCGCGAGGGCCAGGCAGAACAGCAGGGCCCGCGCCACCTTCGCCGAGCCGCCCGTGACCTCCTCCGCGAAGGAGGCGATCGCGTCGAAGCCCAGGTAGGACAGGACGGCCACGGACACCGCCCCGACGACGGCGGCCAGTGAGAACGTCCCGTCACCGGTGAGCGGCGACCACCAGTCGCGCATTGCCCCGTCCCGCGCGAGCACCGTGATCGCGGAGACGACGAAGACGAGCAGGACGACGATCTCCATCGCGAGCACCGCGAAGCCGACCCGGGCCGCCGCCCGTACGCCCCAGAGGTTGAGCAGGGTCGTCAGGACGACGGCGATCCCGGTCCACACCCATCGGTCGATCTCCGGGACCAGCGCCTCCATCGCGATGCCCGCGAAGAGATAGGCGACCGCGGGGATCAGCAGGTAGTCGAGCATCGCCATCCAGCCGGCGATGAACCCCGGCCCCTCGCCCAGGCCCTTGCGCGCGTACGTGAAGACGGAGCCGGCCTGCGGCGCGACCCGCACCATCTGCGCGTAGCTGAAGGCCGTGAACGCCATGGCGACCGTGGCCACGACGTACACGAGTGCGACCGCGCCGCCGGACTTCGCGTCGAGCGTGCCGAAGACGCCGACGGGTGCCATGGGGGCGATGAAGAGCAGCCCGTAGACGACCAGGTCCCGGAACCCGAGGTTCCGTCGAAGTCCCGTATGTTCCGGGTCTTCCCCGTGCGCCGCCACCTGCGATTCCTCGGCCATGGCCACAGTTTCGGCCACGGCACCGATCAAACCGCTCACCGACGCGGCCTTACGATGGGACGCATGACTGCAACGCCCGCGTCGACGCCCGATTCCGCCTCCGCGACGAACCGCCCGAAGCGTGTCCTGCTCGCCGCTCCCCGCGGCTACTGCGCGGGCGTGGACCGTGCCGTGATCGCGGTGGAGAAGGCCCTGGAACAGTACGGGGCCCCGATCTACGTCCGGCACGAGATCGTCCACAACAAGTACGTCGTCCAGACCCTGGAGCGGAAGGGCGCCATCTTCGTCGACCAGGCGACCGAGGTTCCGCCGGGCAACATCGTGATGTTCTCCGCGCACGGCGTTGCCCCGACCGTCCACGAGGAGGCCCGACAGGGCCGCCTCGCGACCATCGACGCCACCTGCCCGCTGGTCACCAAGGTCCACAAGGAAGCCGTCCGCTTCGCCAACGACGACTTCGACATCCTCCTCATCGGCCACGAGGGCCACGAGGAGGTCATCGGCACCTCCGGCGAGGCCCCCGACCACATCCAGCTGGTCGACGGCCCCGGCGACGTCGCCAAGATCGAGGTCCGCGACCCGTCCCGCGTCGTCTGGCTCTCCCAGACCACGCTCTCGGTGGACGAGACGATGGAGACGGTCGACGCGCTGAAGGAGAAGTTCCCGCAGCTGATCTCCCCGCCGTCCGACGACATCTGCTACGCCACGCAGAACCGCCAGATCGCGATCAAGGAGCTGGCCGGCCAGGCCGAGCTCGTCATCGTCGTCGGCTCGAAGAACTCCTCGAACTCGATCCGCATGGTCGAGGTCGCCAAGCAGGCCGGCGTCCCCGCCGCGTACCTGGTCGACTTCGCGAGCGAGATCGACGAGGCCTGGCTGGAGGGCGTCACCAGCGTCGGCCTCTCCTCCGGCGCCTCCGTCCCGGACATCCTCGTGCAGGAGGTCCTGGAGTGGCTCTCCGAGCGCGGTTACGCCGACGTGGAGATCGTCAAGACGGCCGACGAGTCGCTCACCTTCTCGCTGCCGAAGGAGCTCCGCAACAAGGACCTGCGGGCCGTCGCCGCGAAGCTCGGCGCGGGCGAGCCCGCCCCGTCCGTCAAGGAGTAACTCGGCACCCCAGCCCGTACCGTGGATTCCATGAACGTCTTCGGAGTGGACATCGGCGGTTCGGGCATCAAGGGCGCCCCCGTGGACCTGGAGCGCGGTGCGCTCACCGAGGAGCGCCACAAGGTGCTGACCCCGCAGCCCGCCACACCCGACGGTGTGGCGGGCTGCGTCGCGGAGGTCGTGGCGCACTTCGGCTGGACGGGACCGGTGGGGGTGACCTTCCCGGGAGTGGTGACCGGCTCGACCATCCGGACGGCGGCCAACGTCGACAAATCCTGGGTGGGCGTGGACGCGGGCACCCTGCTGAGCGACCGCCTGGGCGGCCTCCCGGTGACCGTCCTGAACGACGCCGACGCGGCCGGGATCGCCGAGATGACCTTCGGCGCGGGCCGCGGCCGGAAGGGCACCGTGATCTTGCTGACCCTCGGCACGGGCATCGGCTCGGCCCTCTTCGTCGACGGCCGCCTCGTCCCGAACACGGAACTGGGCCACCTGGAGCTCAAGGGCCACGACGCGGAGACCAGGGCGTCGACGAAGGCCAAGGAGGACGAGGACCTCAGCTGGGAACACTGGGCGACGCGCCGCGTGCGGAAGTACCTCGCGCACGTGGAGATGCTGTTCTCGCCGGAGCTGTTCATCATCGGCGGCGGGGTGAGCCGGAAGGCGGACAGGTTCCTGCCGCTCATCGAGGGCATCAGGGCGGAGATCGTCCCGGCGGAACTCCAGAACAACGCGGGGATCGTGGGGGCGGGGATGGCGGC
>NZ_LIPQ01000509.1 GCF_001418135.1 Streptomyces aureus | reverse complement strand
CGGGAGCGCAGCCCGACCGGGGCGGGGAGCCTGAGTGGGTCCGCTGCGCCGCGCCGGGGCCGGTGTCTCAGTGCGGGCGCCGCTCCGCCGGGGTCGCCGTGTCGGCGTACTCAGGCAGGAGGGAGAGGCACGCCCGGACCCGCTTCCCTTCCGGTTCCGGCTCCACGCTCAGGCTCTCGCAGACGGCGACGACGATCTCGACGCCGTGCTGTCCGATCCGGCGGGGGTCGTGTCCGCGGGGTACGGGAGCGGCGGCCGCGCGGTCGAACACCGAGATCTCCAGGGTGTCCTGACGCAGCTCCAGGAGAAGTCGACAGGGGCCGACCGTGTGCCGGACCGCGTTGGTCACGAGCTCGNNAGGTCGACGCGCTCGTCGGCCACCGGTTCACGCCGCACGGACGGGGCGGCCGCGAGGAAGTCGGCCGTGAAGGCACGGGCGGCGGCGATCGTGCCGCCCCGGGAGTCGTTGTCGTAGACGACACTCGCGGACAGCAAGGGCTTTCGTGCCGCAGGCTCCGCGGTCATCGCGTCCGTCATGGCGCTCGTACTCCCCTCGTCCGGTGGGTGCGCTGGGCACCTCCTACTCCGCCTTTCCCCTCTTCATGGTTCCCACACCGCCCACAACGGGGATCACACTCCGGCGACGCGTCAGAAAGCCGACGGAGAGGCTTCCCCGTCCCGCCTCGCGTCCGGTGACGCCGCCCCTGGGCCGCGCCAGTCGAGACAGAGCACGAGGACTGCGTCCGGTGCGCCTCGGAGTGTCTCACGCAGCGCCCGCACGACGGCACCGGGCACGTCCGCGCCGCTCAGGTGGCAGGTCCGGGCCAGCGCCTGCGCGACGGGACCGTCCGGTGCCTCGTACTGCCCGGCGGCCGGAGGCTCGCCCGCGCCGCAGGCGACGAAGACCAGCCGGTCGCCGCGCAGAAGGCGCAGGCGCTGCGTCGTGTAGACGGTGTCCTCGAACATGCCGAGGGGCAGTTGGCGGTCCAGTTCGACGCGCTGGGGCACGGCACCGCTGATCCGCCAGAGCGTCGGCGACCCGGCGTCGACCACCTCGATCCCGCCGGTGGTCAGGTCGAGGCGGAGCAGCACGGCGGCCAGCGGGCTCTTGCCCCGGTACTGCCCGTAGAGTGCCTGGTCGGTGAGGCTGGCCTGCCCCACCAGGTCGAGTCCGGCCCGCCGGGCGTTGCGGATCGCCGTCAGGGCGAGGGTGCTCACCAGGGCGGCCGGGGTGCCGGGG
>NZ_LIPQ01000508.1 GCF_001418135.1 Streptomyces aureus | reverse complement strand
GCAGGGGGCGGGCCCGAGGCCATGACGGCCCGCCTGGCCCGGCACCCGGAGATCACGGACGTCGTCCTCGACGGCGAGGACCCGCTCGCCATGAGGGCGACGGAGCTCGACGCGTACGTCTCACCGCTGCTGGCCACTCCCCAGGTACGGACGATCCGTATCCGGACGAGGGCTGCGATCCACGCCCCGGAGCGCTTCCTCTCCGCGACCGACGGCGCCGCCGACGCCGACGACCTCCTCCGCGTCCTCGAACGGGTCGTCGCGGCCGGACGCCGTCTCTCGCTGCTCCTCCACCTCACCCACCCCCGGGAGCTCGACCCGGCACCGACCCGCCGGGCCGTCGCCCGCATCCTCGCGACGGGAGCGGCGATACGCACCCAGGCCCCCGTCCTGCGGCACGTCAACGACGACGCCGGAGTCTGGGCGCGCATGTGGCGGGAGCAGACCGCGCTCGGCCTCGTCCCGTACCGCATGCTCGTCGAGCGCGGTACGGGCGCGCACCGCTGCTTCGGCCTGCCGCTCGCCGAGGTCGTGGCCGTCCACGCGGAGGCGGTACGACAGCGGGTCCGGGGGCCCGCGCCCGTCGTCGGCGGCCCGGTGATGTCCACGGAGCTGGGTGCGCTCGCCGTGGACGGTGTCGTTCGGCTCGGACAGGGCCCGGCCTTCGTCCTCCGTGCGCTCCGGGCCCGCGATCCCGCGCTGGCCGGAGCCGTGGCGTACGCCCGCTTCGACCCGGCGGCGCGGTGGTGGGACGAGCTGACCCCGTACGGGCCCCGGGACCGGATCCTGATCCCGGGGGAGCCGCTGACGGCGGCGGACGTGGTGGGCTGAACGGCCCACCGCCTCCGGGGAACGTCAGGCCGCCGCGGGCGGGGCGAGCAGCCCCGCGTCCTGCCCTGCGCGACGGAGCGAGTCCGCGACGAAGCCGTTCGCCTTCAGCTCCTCGACGGTGGAGCGGAGGAAGGCGACGGTCTCGGGCGCTCGGCCGACCGTCGTGCCGACCGCCTGCCGGATCTCCATGAACCGGCCTTCGATCAGCCGGACTCCGGGATGCTCCCGTACGTACGAGGTCATGGGCCGGCGGATGCCGGCGCCCACCTCCAGGCCCTCCTCCCGGAAGGTGTCGACGCCCTCCGCGCCGCGCACGACCGTCGCGTGCGCGAGGGAACGGGAGAGGAAGAGGTCGTACGCGGAGCCCTGCTTGACGCCGATCCGGACGCCGGGCGCGTCGACCTCCTCGACGGTGGTGAGGCCGGAGCCGAGGGGGACGGCGTACACGCCCTCGATGACGACGTACGGGGCGGTGAACGCGACCTCCGTCTCCCGCGCCGGGTCCACGGCGAGGAAACAGAGGTCGGCCCGGCCGTCGGCCATCGCCTCGAAGGACTTCCGCGCCGCGTCGAAACAGAGGAGCTCGACGGGAAGCCCGAGCCGCGCCCCGATCTCCCGCGCCAGATCGACGGTGATCCCGGACGGCGCCTCGGGGGTGCCCTGCGCGAGCACCGGGTTCCCGAGGTTCACGGAGGCCCGGAGGACGCCGGTGGGGGCGAGGTCGGCGGCGAGGGCGGAGACGTGGGCTGAGTTCGGCGTGTGCGTCATGGAAGGGGAGTCCGTGTGCGTCACGGAAGGGGAGTCCAGGAAGCGTCGGCGGCGGGCTCGCGGTGCAGTCCGTCGAGGAGGGCCAGGTCCTCGTCGGTGAGCCGGATCGCGCCGGCGTCGACGTTGGCGGCGAGGTGTTCGGGGTCGCCGGTGCCGGGGATGGCGAGGAGATGGGGCCCTGGTGAAGGGTCCAGGCGATCCGGATCTGGGCGGGGCTCGCGCCGTGGGCCTCGGCGACGGCGAGGACCTCGGGGCTCTCGGGGGCGGTGGCTCCGCCCTGACGGCCGGTGGCGGCGATCGCGTAGAAGGGCACGAAGGCGATGCCCTGTTCGCCGCAGTGACGCACGAAGTCCTCGTACTCGGGGCGGACCCCGATCCCGTACATGTTCTGCACGCAGACGACGGGGGCGATGGCCTGCGCCTCGGCGAGCTGCTCGGGGGTGATGTTGGAGACGCCGAGATGGCGGACGAGTCCGGCTTCGCGGAGCTCGGCGAGGGCGCCGAAGCGCTCGGCGATCGAATCGGTGCCGACGATACGGAGGTTGACGACGTCGAGGTGGTCGCGGCCGAGCTGGCGCAGGTTCTCCTCGACCTGGCCGCGCAGGGCGGCGGGGGTGCGCGCGTGCGTGCCCCAGGCGCCGGAGGCGTCGCGGCAGGGGCCGACCTTGGTGGCTATGACGAGGTCGTCGGGGTAGGGACCGCCGAGGGCGCTGCTGATCAGCTCGTTGGCGGAGCGGAGCGGCGAGAAGTAGAAGGCGGCGGTGTCGATGTGGTTCACGCCGAGGTCGACGGCCTTGCGCAGCACGGCGATCGCCTCGTCGCGGTCGCGGGGTACGGCGTGCTCGACGAGAGCCTCACCGCGCTGGGGCAGCCGCATGGCCCCGAACCCGACGCGGTTGACGGTGAGGTCCCCGAGGACCCAGGTGCCGGCGGCGGAGGCGGGGGCG
>NZ_LIPQ01000507.1 GCF_001418135.1 Streptomyces aureus | reverse complement strand
ACCGGGCGCCCGGTACTCCGTACACCATGGTGATGCGGGCGATGTGGCAGGCACTGGGGGAGACCATCGGCACCGACGTCTCCTGGGTGCCCTCGTACCCGCAGCTGCTCCGTGGCGCGGGCCTCGTGCCCGTCGCCGCCGAGATCCATGTGCCGCCGCTGCTGGCGGGGAGCCCGATCAGCCGTTTCTGGGCGGACACGTGGGAGCGCAGCAGGGCGCCGATGCTGGCGACCGGTCTGGTCGACGACGCGGCCGTCGACGCGGCGATCCGGTACCTGGGATCAGACGAATGCGCCGCGCTCTCGGCAGGCATGCTCACGGCCTGGGGCCGGAAGCCGGGGGAGAGGCTGTAACCGTCGGTCCGCCGCGGCCGCGGTGGGGTGCGCGTCGGCTGTGTTCTCGGTGGTGAACACCAGCTGTGGGGGCGGCACTTGGGTCACGACGGTCGCGGCCGACGCCGTGGGGTCGAGGCCCTGGCCCGCGCCGTCGGTCGTGGCGAGGGGCCCGCCCCCGCCCCGAAAACGGTGCCGCGGACGGCGGGGCAGCCGGCCCGTGGTCGCTGCGGATCACCTTCCGGGTTCGGTGAGCCGCCGGCCGGCCCGCCGGTGACGCCCTGCCCGCACCGGGGGAGTCGTGGCCGCCGCGCGGCCGGCCGGGGTGCTCACCCGCCGGGGGTGATCGCGTCCAGGCCCTTGGCCAGGTCTTCGGAGTTCATGACCGGCGAGTAGTGGACCTTGGCGTTGAGCTTGAGGAAGAAGGGCTCCGAGATCTTCGGCAACTGCGACGGATCGGCCAGGTCGAAGAACAGGTACGCCGTTCGGCAGCCGCTCTCGACCGTGAAGTAGGCCGCTTCGGGACGGATGTCCCGGAGGGCCTCCTCCATGATCGTCCG
Organism: Streptomyces aureus; assembly: GCF_001418135.1. Taxonomy (GTDB): domain Bacteria; phylum Actinomycetota; class Actinomycetes; order Streptomycetales; family Streptomycetaceae; genus Streptomyces; species Streptomyces aureus_A. The sequence goes on along the minus strand of NZ_LIPQ01000507.1, from coordinate 8,219 downwards.
CAGCATGCCTGCTCGGATGGCCTCGTTCGAGGCCGGGGTGTCCATCTGTACCTTCAGGAGCATGCGCATGATGTCGCTGCCTCTCCCGACCGGGTGGGCGTGCGCGCCGGCTACGCCCTCGACACCCGGACGCGCTCAGTTCCAGCGTCCTCCTTCCCCTCCGCCGTGACCACTCGGCGGGCCGGGCCGAGCACCGGCCGCCGGTCCCGGGGAGCGGGTTCCGTGGGGGTGGAGGCGCCGGCCCGCAGGCGCGCCGGGCCGGGTGTCACGGGCGGACCGGCGGGCGACGGACCGCGGAAGTCCCCGGCCCGGCACCCCCGTACCGGTGTCGCTTCGAGGCCGGGCGGCCGACCGGCCCCCGCGGCCGTCGCGGCGTTCCGGCGGTGGGGTCCGTCGGCCGGTCTACCGCGTGGCGGCGTCCAGCGCGGGCTCGATCCGCCCCAGCAGGCCCGGCCAGCCGCGCCCCATTCCCTCGAAAGCGGCCCGGCCGAGCGGCGAGTCGAGGTCGAACCCGGCGTGGTCGAGGAAGAGCCGCGTACCGGTCCCTTCGGCCTCGAGCCGCCAGGTGACGGTGGTGTCGAGGGTTCCGGGCGCGAAGCTGTAGCTGAGGAGCCGCTCCGGCTCCACGGCGAGCACCTCGCACTCCTGGTGGCCCCACTGCCCCATGTCCAGGGTGAACCGGTGCCCCACCTCGGCGCGGACGTCCCCGGCGGCCCACCAGCGCGCGTGCAGGTCGGGGTCGGTGAGCGCCCGCCAGACGGCCTTGGGCGGGTGGGCGATGAACTGGTCGCCGTGGATGGTCCGGAGTTCGGCGGTCATGGAGATTCGTCCTCGGTTCTTGTCGCTGTCAGCTCTCGCCGCTGTCAGCCTTTGTCGCTGTCGCTGTCGCTGTCGCTGTCGCTGTCGCTGTCGCTGATCTCGTCGAGTACGTCGCGCAGGGCGCCCATGCGGGCGCGCCAGTAGTGCTCGAACGGGTGGAGCCAGTCGCCCACTTCGGCGAGCGGCCCCGGGCGCAGGTGGTAGTAGCGATGGCGCCCGCGGGGCTCCTCGTGCACCAGCCCGGCCCTCTTCAGTACGGCGAGGTGCTCGGAGACGGCCGGGCGGCTGAGGGAGAACTCCCCGGCCAGCTCCCCGGCCGGGCGTGGTCCATCGATCAGCCCTTCGAGCAGTTTGCGCCGGACCGGATTGGCCAGCGCGCTGTAGACGTCGACGGTCGGCATGCCGACAGGATGCGTCGGAGATCTCCGACGTGTCAACTTCTTCCGACATGTCGAGAGGGGCTGGAGGGAGCGGAGAAGGTGCCGCCGACGTGTGTCCGCCGACGCGCGAGGGGTCGTGTCCGGTGCAAGGCTGAGGGCGTACCCGGCGTACCCGGAACCGTGAAAGGCCTTCGCCATGATCACCACCGACTTCGTCCCCGGCTCCCCCTGCTGGCTCGACCTCGGCGCCCCCGACGTCCCGGCCGCCGCGGCCTTCTACGGCGGTGTGCTCGGGTGGGACTACGAGTCCATGGGGGAGGGGGAGGACATGGAGGGCGGGATGTTCCGGAACGACGGGAAGATCGTCGCCGGACTCGGCAAGCTCACCGAGAAGGGCGCGCGTTCGGCCTGGATGATCTACTACAGCGTCGCGGACGCGGACGCCACGACCCGGGCCGTGGAGGAGGCCGGCGGCACCGTGCGCGTCGCGCCGATGGACCTCGACGAGTGGGGTCGGATGGCGCAGTACAGCGACCCGCTGGGCGGTCAGTTCGCCGTCTGGCAGCCGGGTTCGAACAAGGGTGTCGAGCAGGTCGACACGCCGGGCTCGCTGTCCTGGACCGAGCTGTACACGAGCGACGCCGCGGCGGCGAAGCAGTTCTACGGCAGTGTCTTCGGCTGGCAGTACAGCGACATGCCGATGCCCGGCGGGGAGGGCACGTACACGGTCATCACCCCCGCCGGACTGCCCGAGGAGCGCATGCACGGCGGCCTCATGCAGGTGAGTGAGGCGGACCTCGCCCTCGCGCACGGACGGCCGTACTGGCACCCCGTCTTCGCCGTCACCGACTGCGACGCCGCGGTCGCCAGGGTCACCGCGAGCGGCGGCAACGTGCAGATGGGGCCGGACGACGCGGAGGGCGTCGGACGGCTCGCCGTCTGCCTCGACCCGTCGAACGCCGACTTCGTCGTCCTGGCCCCGCCCGCCGGCTGAACGGCGGAGGCGGGGGTCGGAGAGGCCGGGAAGGGCCGGAGAGGCCGGGCAGGGCCGGAGAGCCCGGAGGAGCCGGACGGGCAGTGGGACTGGGCCGGGGCCGCGGGCTCAGCGGGCCAACTGGCCGTCCAGCCACCGCAGTACCTCCGGCGTCACCGGGTCGGTGATGTCGGCGAACTCCTCGTGCTTCTTGAGGAACTTGGCCACGTACGGGCAGACCGGCACGATCCGCATCCCGGCGGCACGCACGTCGGTCAGGGCCTCCTCGACCAGGATCGAGGCGAGGCCCCGGCCCGCGTAGGCGTCGTCGATCTCGGTGTGGAAGAAGACGCGCCGGTCGTCGCGGTCGCGGTACGCCGTGAGGCCGGCGCGCTGGTCGTCGACCAGGATCTCGTAGCGGTGGCGGGGGTCGACGCGGCGGACGACGGGGGTGGTTGCTGCCTGCTCGCTCATGACGTGCCTTTCGGGTCGAAGGGTGCGTACGGTCCGTGGGGTCCGTGGAGTCCGTGGAGTCCGTGGAGTCCGTGAGGTCTGTGGGTTCTGTGAGGTGCGGTGGTGCGTGGCTCAGGCGCGGGGCGGGTTTCCGCGGGGAGTGAGGGCGGCGTTCGGCAGGGCCGGGGCGGGGAGGCGGTCGCCGGGGTAGCCGTCGACGTGTCCGAAGCGGTCGGAGGCGCGCTCCCACTCCTCCCTTGCCTCGACGATGTCCTGGTTGCTGCGGCCGATGAAGTTCCACCACATGACGATCTCCTCACCGAACGGCGTACCGCCGATGAGGACCGCCCGCGCGGGGTGGTCGGACTCGTTCGTCAGGGTCAGGGCCTCGTGTCCGGTGTCGACGTAACCGAGTTCGGCGGGGCGGAGGAGCGTTCCGGCGAACCGGACGTCTCCTTCGTCGACGAGCAGGCCGTGCTCGTGGGCCGGGTCGACGGGAAGGACGACCGTGGCTCCGGGGTCGAGGAGGAGCTCGGCGCCGAGGAGCGGGGTGAAGGTGCGTACGGGGGAGGTCTCGCCGGCGAGCGAGCCGAGGAACACCCGGAGTTCGGCGCCGTCGAGCCGTACCGGCTTCGGGGCGTGGTGCTGGAAGTCGCGGTCGGCGTGGCGGTGTTCGTCGGGCAGCGCCACCCACAGCTGCACCCCGTGCAGGACCGTGGTGCCGGGGGTGGAGACCTCGGTGTGGCTGATGCCGTGGCCGCCGGTCATGAGGTTCAGTTCCCCGGGCCGTACGAACGCGTGGCTGCCCAGGCTGTCGCGGTGCTCGATCTCCCCGCTGAAGAGCCAGCTCACCGTCTGCAGGCCGGTGTGCGGGTGGGGGGCGACGTCCATGCCGCCGGACTCGGCGACCCGGTCGGGGCCGTAGTGGTCGGCGAAGCACCAGGCGCCGATCAGTGTCCGGGACCGCTGGGGCAGGGTGCGCCGTACGGTCATGGCGCGCGGCCCGCCCAGCGGGACGTCCCGCGCGGAGAGAATCTCGACCTCCGTGTCGCTCATGCCCGACCCCTCTCCGTCCGTTCTCGTTCCACGATATAGTTTCGCTTTCAACAACTATGGATGATCATAGCCCCAGAACCCGTGACGCGCACGGATTCCTCGAAGGAGCGCATGGTGAACGACGCGAACAACGACGTGAGCGACGTGAACGGCATGACGGACCGCCGACGCGTCTACCTCGACAAGCAGAGCCCCGCGGCCTACCGGGCGCTGGTCCACACCGCCGACGCCGTCCGCGCGACCGCCGCCGAGGCGGGGCTCGACCGGATCCTGGTCGAGCTGGTCAACCTCCGGGTGTCGCAGATCAACGGCTGCGCCTACTGCCTCGACGTCCACACCAGGGCCGCGCTCCGGGCCGGCGAGACGACCCGGCGCCTCGGCGTGCTCCCCGCCTGGCGGGACACCGAGCTCTTCACCGAACGGGAGCGCGCGGCCCTCGCCCTGGCGGAGGCCACGACCGCCCCGGCGGACGGCCTCGCGCAGGACCGGGCGTACGGTGCGGCGCGCGCGGTCCTGAACGACGAGGAGATCTCGGCGGTGATCTGGGTGGCGATCACCATCAACGCGTTCAACCGAGTGTCGATCCTGAGCCGTCATCCGGTACGCGACGCGGCCCCCGCCGCGGTCCCCGTCTCCGCCCCGCTCCCGGTCGACGCTACGGCCTGACCCACGCCGCGTCGGTGGCCGCCAGGCGTCTCGTGACGACGGCGGCCACCACCAGCAGGGCGAGAACCACGCCCAGGACGACCGCGAGCCCGGCGTCGAGGAGCAGGGCACCGGCGAGGGCGCCGAGGACCAGCGCGAGGACGGACAGGATCCGCCGACCGGGCCGGGGGCCGGCGCCGCCGGCGGGGGCGGAGTCCGAGGCCAGTCCGGTCAGCGTCTGGGTCAGCACGGTCGTGGTCAGGTCCGGCACACCGATGCGCCGGGCCACCGCGGTCTGCGTTCCCATGGCGAGGCCGAGGGCGACGATCAGGGTGTACCGGCCCGGCGTGCCCACACCGTCGCGCGCCACGAGGGCGGTGGCGAGCGCCGCCGCGACGAGCACCGCCTGCAGGGCGAGCGCCGAGGCGAGCAGTCGCCCGCGGTGCGCGGCGAACCGCGTGCCGAACCGGCCACCGGCCACCGCGCCGACGAGGAACGAGACCAGGGACACGAGCGTGGCGGGCACGGACAGGCCCTCGGCTCCCGCGAGGGCGAAGCCAAGGAGCGCCACGTTGCCGGTCATGTTGGCCACGAAGACCTGCCCGAGCCCCAGATAACTCACCGCGTCCACGAGTCCGGTGACCACGGTCAGCGTCAGCATGAGCGGCGGCAGCGGCCCGTGCCGGTCCCCCCTGGGCGGCACCAGCGTGTGAGCGACGTCGACCAGCAGCTTGCGCATCCCTCGGGCACTCCTTCCGCGACGGGGACCGCGGCCGGGTTCCGAGGCCCTCCTGTGGCGTACACCGGTTCGCTCCCGATCGCGTGCGTCGCCACGCCGGAGCGGTCCGCGTACCCTGTCGCGGCCCGCATCCCGTCGGTGGTGCTTTCGGGCGGTGTGGGAAACGTGCGGCCGTGTCCGTCGGCGGGGACGGGGCGTTGTGAGGGTGTGATCTCTACACGACGCATTTCCTCAGTTCTCGCCGTCGCCGCCGCCTTCTCGTGCCTCGGCGCGTCCGCGGCCCAGGCCGTCGCCACCACCAGCCCGCTCGGCCCGCCGATCAACCCGGTCAGCGAGCTCGACGCGCTCGCCACGACCGGGATCCCCGAGGAGTCCAAGGCGCAGTTCCCCGGCATCGCGGGTCAGCTCGGCGGGCTCAGCCAGGTGCACCAGGTGAACCAGCTCCACCAGCTCACCGACCTGGCCGCGCCGGCCACCGGGCTGCTGCCCGAGGTCTCCTGACCGGTCCTGCGGACGGACGAACCGGCATCGCGCGGACAGCGCGGTGCCGGTCTTCTGTTGCGCGGGTGCGGTCTGGTGTCACCAGCCGAAGCGGCGGTCGACCAGCGTGGCGAACTCCTCGAACGACAGGACGCGGTCGCCGTTCTGGTCGGCCTGGTCGAACAGGGCCGAGGCGTCGTCGTCGTTCCCCACGCCCCACGCCGGTATCACGCCCTGCGCGGCGAGGGTCGGGCCCTTGGCCCGCAGCGCGTTGATGACCTCGATGCGCGTCAGGCTGCCGTCATGGTCGAGGTCGAGCGCGTCGAAGAGGGTACGGGCCTTGTCGCTCATGATGTGTCCTGCTTCCCTGTGGCCGTGACCGGTGCATCGGCCGATGCGTCCCTGTGCAGAAGGACGCAGGGTTCGCCCCTCGCGTTGCCTGGGGCTCGTCGTCGAGCCTAGTCGCGTGGTGCGGGCGGGTGCGCGAGGGCGGTGGCGAGAGGTTGTCCACAGGTTTCCGCGGTGCGTCCGGGGTGTCCGTGGCGGCCGATAGGGTGGGTGAATGGTCCTTTCCGACGGTTCCGCCGTGATCTCCGAGGCAGCGCGGGTGCTCCACCGCGTCTTCGGTTACAGCTCCTTCCGAGGCGAGCAGCAGGAGATCATCGAGCAGGTCGTCGACGGGGGCGACGCCCTCGTGCTGATGCCGACCGGCGGCGGGAAGTCGCTCTGCTACCAGATCCCCGCCCTGGTCAGAGACGGCACCGGCGTCGTGATCTCGCCACTGATCGCCCTCATGCAGGACCAGGTGGACGCGCTCAGGGCCCTCGGGGTGCGGGCCGGATTCCTGAATTCGACCCAGGATCCGTACGAGCGGCAGGCCGTCGAGCAGGCCTTCCTCGCCGACGAGCTCGATCTGCTCTACCTGGCTCCCGAGCGTCTCCGCACCGAGGGCACCCAGCGGCTCCTCGACCGGGGCAAGGTGTCCCTCTTCGCCATCGACGAGGCGCACTGTGTCGCCCAGTGGGGCCACGACTTCCGGCCCGACTACCTCGCGCTGTCCATGCTCCACGAGCGCTGGCCCAAGGTGCCGCGGATCGCGCTGACCGCCACGGCCACCGAGGCCACCCACAAGGAGATCGCCGCGCGGCTCGGTCTGGAGGACGCCCGGCACTTCGTCGCCGGCTTCGACCGGCCGAACATCCAGTACCGCATCGTCCCGAAGAACAGCCCGCACAAGCAGCTGCTCGAACTGATCAGGACCGAGCACGACGGGGACGCCGGAGTCGTCTACTGCCTGTCCCGCGCCTCGGTGGAGAAGACCGCCGCCCTCCTCGTGGAGAACGGCATCGACGCCGTCCCCTACCACGCCGGAATGGACGCCCGTGCGCGCGCGGCGAACCAGGCCCGCTTCCTCCGGGAGGACGGAGTCGTCGTGGTGGCGACCATCGCCTTCGGCATGGGCATCGACAAGCCCGACGTGCGCTTCGTGGCCCACCTCGACCTGCCCAAGTCCGTCGAGGGCTACTACCAGGAGACCGGCCGCGCCGGGCGCGACGGCGAGCCCGCCACCGCCTGGCTGGCGTACGGCCTCCAGGACGTCGTCCAGCAGCGCAAGATGATCGACGGATCCGAGGGCGACGAGCAGCACCGGCGCGCCCTCGCCATGCACCTGGAGGCCATGCTCGCGCTCTGCGAGACGGTCGACTGCCGCCGCGTGCGCCTCCTCGCCTACTTCGGCCAGTCCGGTCGGCCCTGCGGCAACTGCGACACCTGCCTGACCCCGGCCGAGTCCTGGGACGGCACCGTCGCCGCGCAGAAGCTGCTGTCCACCGTGTGGCGGCTGGCCAAGGAACGGCGCCAGAAGTTCGGCGCCGGACAGATCATCGACATCCTCCAGGGCAAGAAGACGGCCAAGGTCATCCAGTTCGACCACGACGGCCTCTCCGTGTTCGGCGTCGGCTCGGACCTGGGCACCGCCGAGTGGCGCGGGGTCGTGCGGCAGCTCCTCGCGCTGGGGCTCCTCGCGGTGGAGGGTGACTACGGCACGCTCGTGCTCACGGAGGAGAGCGGTGAGGTGCTCGGTGGGCGCCGCACCGTCACCATGCGCAAGGAGAAGGCCCCGGCCGCCGCCTCCCGCAAGGAGTCCGGCGGACGCTCCGGGAAGGGCGCCCGGGTGCCGGTCGACCTTCCGGCGGCCGCGGTGCCGGTCTTCGAGGCACTGCGCGCCTGGCGGGCCGCGACGGCACGGGAGCAGGGCGTCCCGGCGTACGTCGTCTTCCACGACGCCACGCTGCGGGAGATCGCGACGCAGCTCCCCGCGACGGTCGCGGAGCTCGGCACCATCGGCGGTGTCGGCGAGGCCAAGCTGGCGAAGTACGCCGAGGGGCTGCTGGAGGCGCTGGCGGAGAGCGTCGCGGACGCCGCGGCCGCCGGATCGGGGACGGTGTCCGGTGCGGCTCCCGCCGCCGCGCCCGTCGGCGCGGCCGCCCCGGCCGTCCCCGTCGCACGGTCCGAGCGGTCCGCTCCCGCGCCTTCCGCGCCGGAGCACGGGGATCCGTACGACGAGGAGCCGCCCTACGACATGGACGGGACGGAGGAGCCGCCTCCGCCCTACGACGACTGGCGCTAGGTCGCCGGTGACGGCTCCCGCCCACCTACCCCCCCACTCCCGCAC
>NZ_LIPQ01000506.1 GCF_001418135.1 Streptomyces aureus | reverse complement strand
CGACCACCCCGCCGCCCAACGGGGCCGCTCTGTTCGACGACTTCGACTACACCGGACACACCGACCCGGCGATCGACGCCCACGGCTGGAGCGTCCGCTCCAACTCCGGCGGCCCCGGGGTGCCGGGCGCCACCTGGGCACCCGAGAACGTCACCTTCGCCAAGGAGGGCACGAACTCGATCATGAACCTGCGCAGCTCGACCGCCGGGACCGGTGAGTCCACCCGGCACACCGAGATCCTCACGCGGGCCTCGAAGTTCAAGAACGGTACGTACGCGGCACGGGTGCGCTTCTCCGACGCGCCGGTGTCGGGTCCGGACGGCGACCGTGTCGTGCAGACCTTCTTCACCATCAACGACCTCAAGGCACCGATGGCCGACGACTACGCCGAGTACGACTTCGAGTACCTGCCCAACGGGGGCTGGGGCGAGCCCGCGAACATCCTGTACACCACGTCGTGGGAGACCTACCGGCCCGACCCCTGGGAGGCCGTCAACCAGCACTCCGAGTCCCGCACGAGCTACGCCGGCTGGCACGACCTCGTGCTGACCATCGACGACAACGTGATCGTCTACTACGTCGACGGCCAGGAGTTCGGCCGGCACGACGCCCGGTACCTCCCCGAGCGCCCGATGTCGATCAACTTCAACCAGTGGCTGATCGACCTCGCCGGCCAGACCTCCACGACACCGCGCTCCTACGACCAGAAGGTCGACTACGTCCTGCACGTCAAGGACCAGGTCCTGACCCCGGCCCAGGTGGCCGCGAAGGTCGGTGCCTACCGCACGGCGGGCACGACCTTCCAGGACACGGTGCCGGCCGCGCAGTGAGCCTTCCGGTGGGCCGCCGTCCCCCGGGCGGCGGCCCACCGGAAGGGGTCAGGGGGTGCGGCAGGTCGGGTCGTCGACGGCGCTCACGGTGTACGGCGGCCGGCCCGGCGGCTCGTCCAGCTGGCTGTTCACCACGTAGAGGCGGCAGCCGTGCCGGGCGAGGGTGGTGGGCAGGTCGAAGGGTTCACCCGTGAGGCGGTGGGTCACCGTGCCCGTACGCAGCTCCTCGTCGAGGCGGGCGACGTACACGCCGTGCGGGGCGCCGTAGTTGAGCACGGCGTAGAGCGTCCGGCCGCGCAGCACCATCCCGTCGGGCCCGAAGGACTGTTCACCGAGGGAGAGCCGGGTGACGGTCCGGTCGGCGGTGTCGACGCGCCAGACGGCCTCGGTGCCGTTGGAGGCGACCAGGAGCGTGGTGCCCGACTCGTTCGCCACGATCCCGTTCAACAGCCAGTACCGCGCCGGGAACTGCGGGAACGCCCCACGGATGTCGAGCCACGGTTCGAGGGGGCCGATGGTCCCGCCCCGCAGGTCCGCCCGGTACACCACGGGGTTGGCCCAGTCGGTCACGTACACCGCGTCCTTCGTCACGGTCAGGTCGTTGAGGTCGGGTGCGCCGAGCGGTCCGCCCACGGCGGTACGGGTGGCGACCAGGCGTCCGTGCCGGTCGTGGACGGTCAGGGTCGCTCCGCCGACGGACAGGACACGGCCGCGCCGGTCGGTGTGGACGCCCAGAGTGCTGGTGCGGCCCTTCAGTCCCTGCGCCGGGAAGGGCCTCAGGTCCGGGCGGCCGATGTGGCCGCGGTACAGCGCGCCCGTGCCGTCCGAGGACACGTACAGGGTGCCGTCCGGGGTGACCGCGATCCCCTCGGGGAGCACACCGGGAGCCCGGGAGACGACATAGGTGTCGGGCAGATCCCTGGCGACGGCCGGGCCGGGCGCGCCGGCGAGGGCGGTGAGCAGGACCGTGGCGACGAGACAGGCGGTACGGGTGGGGGCGCGGCGCATGGATGTGACCTCCGGAGGTGGTTCGGCGGAAGCTCGGTGGGACGGGGAAGGCGGAGACGGCTCGGCGAGGTGGACACGGGGAGCCTGCTCCGTCGTCCTCCGCGGCGCATCGCCTTTCACGTCTGCGCGAAAGGGTCGGCCGTCACCTCCCCTGAACGGGTCCGCCGTCACCTCCCTTGAACGGGTCCGCCATCGCCTCTGGGTGAACGGCGCCGAAGGGCCGATAATCGGTCGGCATGATCCGCCTTCACTTCACCGCCGCCGATCTGCGTCGGATCACGCTCGCCCCGGCGGCGAACGCGCTGTCGGAGACCGTTCTGAGCCTCCGTCTGGGCCTGAGTCCGGGCCTGCGCCGGGGTGCGCGGGTACGGACCGCGGCCCGGCGGTGGCACGATTCCCTGCCGGCAGGCGCGAACCTCGGGGCGGGTGTTCTCGCCGAGCTGCTCACCGAGGACGGCTTCGTCCCCGACTTCCTGCTGCAACCGTCGGCGCACGACTTCACCGAGGCGCTGGAGGCGGCCGCCTCCACGCCGCCTGAGCGGCTGGCGCTCGATCTCGGGATACCGGAGGTCTCCGGCTGGAACGGCGGCCTGGGCCGCCCCGGCCGATGGGCCCACGACCTGGCCCAGGGCGCACCGGCCGCCTCGGCCGCCCTGGTCGCCGACGCCCGCGGCTACTTCCGTACGGCGATCGAGCCGCTTTGGCCGCGGATCCGCGGCGACGCCCTGACCGATCGGGCGCTACGGGCGGAGATGCTGCTGCGCGGAGGCGTCGACGCCCTCCTCACCACGCTGGGCACGACCTGGAACTGGCAGCCGCCGACGCTGCACCTGCCCTCCGCCTCGACGTACGACATTCCGTTGTGCGGGCGCGGCCTGCTCCTCGTTCCGTCCTGGTTCGCGACCGGCCCGATGGTGATGTACCGCCCCGAGGCGGCGACCGTGCTCGTCTATCCCCTGTACGACGACGGTGCCGGCGCGGGCCGCGCGGACGGGTCCGGTGACCGCCCGGAGGCACTGGCGGCGCTGCTCGGGCGCAATCGGGCGCAGGTGCTCGCGCTGCTGCGGTCTCCCGCCACCACGACGGCGCTCGCTGAGCGCGCCGCCCTCTCGCTCGCGGCCGCCAGCCAGCACGCGGGGGTCCTGCGGGGAGCGGGTCTGATCACCACGGTGCGGACGGGCACGTCGGTGCTCCACAGCATCACCCCGCTCGGCGCCTCCTTGCTGGCCGGGGTCTGAGCGGCCGGCCGTGGCCCGCTAGCCGCCGGACCGGGCGCACTCGCCCGCGCGGGCGCGTAGCGGTACTCGACTTCCCCCACCGATCGGCGGAGGGCGGACGGTCGCCGCATGCCGGACGGAGCGTCCCGGTGGATCCTGGGGACATGGGTGGCACTCCCGGGGAGCGGCTGTCGAAGGTCCGGCTCCCGCCCGCCTACGCGGCGGCCGTACGGCGGTCGGTCCGCGTCACGCTCGCCGCCACCGTCGGCTTCTACCTCTTCCTGTACGGCTTCGACTCGCCCGTCGCCGCCACCTACGCGCTCTTCGCCGCGGTCGCGATGGCGGGTCTTTCGCACATCCCCGGCACCGGGCGGCAGCGCGCTGCCACCCTGCTGCCCGTGGTGCCCGCCTGCTGGGTGCTCATCACGATCGGCACCTACCTGTCCGTACGGACGTGGAGCGCGGTCCTCGGCATGCTGGTCGTCGGGTTCGTCCTGGCCTTCATGGCCGTGGGAGGACCACGGCCGGCCGGCGCGGCTCCAGGACTGCAACTGATGTACATCCTGCCGTCCTTTCCGCCCTACGTCCCCGGGACCCTGGGCGAACGGCTGGTGGGAGCGACCGTCGGCCTGGCGCTGCTGATCGTCGCCGAGGCGTTCCTGCTGCCCGATCGCGTGCCGGGCGTCCCGTACCGCGAGCTGGCCGCCCGGGCCGCCGACCGCGCGGGGCGTTGCGCCGACGAGCTGGCCTCCGCCCCGTACACGCTCGGCGACGCGGCGCTGCGGGCCGTCCGGGACGTGGGCGGCGGCCTGCGGTCCTCGCGGGTGCCGGAGGCGGAACGGCCCGCGGGCCCCGGTGTCAGGGCCCGTGCCCTGGCGCACACCGGCCTGGCCGCCCGCACGCTGCTCGGGCGGCTGGCGTCGCTTCCGCCGCCGCCCGGCGGCCCGGCGGAGGCCCGGACGTGGCCCGAGGTGCTGCGCGCGGTGCGCGACACGTGCCTGGAGACCGCGTCCCTGCTCCGCGGCCGGGAGAGCTCCGGAGACTCCGTCTCCCGGCTCCAGGAGGTCCGTCAGGCCCTGGCCGAGGGCGCGGAGCCGGGTGCCACGCCCGCCGGGCTGCGCCGCCACGCGGCGGTCCTGGAGGTGGCCGACGCCGCGCTGGCGATGTCCACGGCGGCGGAGATCGCCGTCCGGGGCAGGGCCGCTCCCGCGGCGGCTCCGGGGCGGTTCTGGTACGCACGGATGCGGGCACCCCAGCTGTGGTGGCGGCGGCTCTCCGGGCATGCGGGGCAGCGGTCGGTGTTCTTCCAGAACGCGGTGCGCATCGCGCTGGCGCTCGCGGCGGCCCGGGCCATCGCCGGCGTCGACACGCTGCCGCACGGATTCTGGATGCTCCTCGCCACGCTCACCCTGACCCGTACGACGGCGCGGGCGACGAGGAGCACGGTGCGGGTGGCCCTCACCGGGACCCTCGTGGGGGCGGTCGTCGTGGCTGCCCTGCTCGCTCTGATCGGAACGGACACGACGGTGTACGCCGCCGCGCTGCCGCCGTTGATGCTGGTCGCCTTCACGCTGGGTCCGGTGAAGGGAGTGGGGTGGGCGCAGGCGATGTTCACGGTGGTCGTCGCCCTGGTCTTCGCCCAGCTGGCCCCCGCGACCTGGCGGCTCGCCGAGTTCCGGCTCCTCGACGTGGTCGCGGGCAGCGCGGTCGGCGCCGTGTTCGGACTGCTCGCCTGGCCCAAGGGGGCCCACGACGAGTTGCGGCGGTCGGTGGCGACGATGCTCCGGAGCGCCGCGGAGACCGTGGTGGCCACGACCTCGCAGCTCGCCTCGGGCGGGGCACGTGCCCCCGTGGCCACCTCGCCGGGCCACCGCTCGCTGCAGCACGCACTGATCATGGCGGAGTCGGCGTACGCGCAGTACCGGAGCGAGCCGAAGGAGCTGGACACGCCGAACGACCCACAGGACTGGCAGGCCGCCCTGGTTTCCGGCCACCACACCCTGTGGGGTGCGGACCGGCTGCTCGTGCCGCCCGAGCCGACCGTCGTCCCGCCCCTGCCCCCGGAGCCGGCCGAGGCGGTGACGCGGATCGGCGACCGGGTGGCCGCGGGCATGCTGCTGGTCTCCGCCCGTCTGGACCCCGTCGGCGACACGCCGGGCACTCCGGTCGCCGTCGGCGCACGGGACCTCGCCGACTTCGCCGTCGAGCCACCGGGGGCTCCTCGGTCCTACTACGCGGCCGTGGAGTGGCTGGATTCGCTGATGAAGGACGTGCAGCGGATCACGGCCTCCCACAAGTGAGCTGTGCCACATGGAAATTGGCTGTTCAGGGCCAGGGCCCGGAGGTTCTGGAGGACGACAGCGATGCGTTAGCACGGCGGCAGCGGGACGTGAGTGGCGCGCGGGAACCTGGGAGGGACCACCGTGGCCGGCACGCCGGCCACGGAGAGCAGCAC
>NZ_LIPQ01000505.1 GCF_001418135.1 Streptomyces aureus | reverse complement strand
CCGCGCATCCCCCACCAGATCGCTCACACCCCACCAACGACCCAGAACCCAAACCGTTTCTGATCAATAGAAGGCCGGGAACCTCTCTCCCCTCGGAGGCCTCGGCGGCGCGAGTCGGCCCGATCGGCGTTTAATCGGTGGTGTGCGGCGGGGCGGCTCGCATACGTTGGTCCCGCGACCACGCCTCCGATGCGCTCGGCTGCGGCTACTTCTTCCGAAAACCAAGTGACGCCGTCGCCACCCCTGATCTCGGTGGGCGTGGCCGCCTCGGCCCCGGTGGACCCTTCCCGGGGCCGTCCGTTCCCTTCCTCTGGATCCGGGGGGATTCACTGCCTCGCTACACCCGACGCGTCTCGAAGGTCTGGTCCGAGATGCTCGTGGCCCCGCACGTCTCGGCGGCCGCCCGCGCGACGCCCCAGCAGCCGCGGATCCACCACGTGCCCACCCCAGGGCAGTTCCACACGTACGAGGGCGGACCGGCCTTCGTACGGGAACCCCGTGACGAGCTCTTCCTGCTGGCCGTCGGCAACTTCGTCTCGCAGCGCACCTTCTACGAGAGCGGCACGGAACGCGACGAACGGTACGTCCGGCTCGTCCGCCGGCTCGCTGTCGAGGACCCCGATTGGACGGCCGGCCTGCTGCGCTGGCTGCGCGGCGAGGGCACCATGCGTACGGCGTCCCTGGTGGGCGCCGCCGCGTACGTACGGGCCAGGCTCGACGCGGGGGCCTCCGACGGCCCGTCCAACCGTTCCGTGATCGACGCGGTGCTCCAACGGGCCGACGAGCCCGGAGAGCTGCTCGCCCACTGGACCTCGGTGTACGGGCGGAACGTGCCGCAACCCGTGAAGCGGGGCATCGCCGACGCCGTACGCAGGCTGTACTCGTCACGGTCCCTGCTGAAGTACGACACCGCGTCCCACGGGTTCCGCTTCGGTGACGTGCTCAACCTGGTGCACGCTTCCCCCGACCCGGACAAGCCGTGGCAGGGCGCGCTGTTCCGGTACGCCCTGGACCGCCGTCACCACCCGGAGACCGCGCTTCCGCCGGCCGCCGACACCGTGCTGACGGCGCACCGGGCCCTCATGGAGCTGCCCGTGGCCGAGCGGCGGGCCGTGGTGACCGGGCCGGACGGCAGCGAGCGGCTGGCCGCGGCCGGCCTGACGTGGGAGGTCCTGGCGGGCTGGCTCCACGGGCCACTGGACGCCGCGGCGTGGGAGGCCGTGATCCCCGTGATGGGCCCGATGGCACTGCTGCGGAACCTGCGGAACTTCGATGCCGCGGAGATCTCGGCCGAAGCCGCGGCCGGGGTCGCTGCCAGGATCTCGGACGTCGACGAGGTCGCCAGGTCCCGGCAGTTCCCCATGCGCTATCTGGCCGCCCGGGAGAACGCGCCGAAGCGGCGCTGGGCGGCCGCGCTGGAACAGGCACTGGGCCACTCCCTCGCCAACGTACCGGCGCTGCCCGGCCGGACGCTGATCCTGGTGGACCGGTCGGACTCCATGTTCTGGGACACCGTCTCGGAACGATCGAAACTGACCCGGGCGGCCGCGGCGGCCGTGTTCGGCTGCGCGCTGGCCCTGCGGGCCGAACAGGCGGACCTGGTGGAGTTCGGCTGGTCCACCAAGGAGGTCCCGTTCACACCGGGCGAACCGGTGCTCGACGTGCAGAAACGCTTCCACCGCCTCGGCGGCACCCACACGACGAAGGCCCTGCGGGACCGCTACCGGGACCACGACCGCGTCGTGATCGTCACCGACGAACAGGCCGCCCCGTACCACCACGGAGGCCCCACCGAACCGGTCCCACCGGAGATCCCGGTCTACACCTGGAACCTGGCGGGCTACCACCCCGCCCACGCCCCCAC
>NZ_LIPQ01000504.1 GCF_001418135.1 Streptomyces aureus | reverse complement strand
CGTCACGCCGGGCCGCCCCGCACACGGACGCCTTCACGGACCCGGTCGGCGGGGCGGCCCGGCGTGACGCCGCGGTGGCCCTGACCACTCCCCCGGACGGCGACTGGCAGCTCTCGGCCCGCCTTCGCGTCGGCTTCCGGTCGGCGTGGGACGCGGGGGCCCTGTTCATCCGCTCCGACGACGACCACTGGGCCAAGCTCAACTTCGAGCAGGCGCCCGACGGAACTCCCAGCGTCTACTCCGTCGTGACCCGCGGCCGGTCCGACGACGCGCTCGCGGGCCCGGTCGCGGGAGAGGCGCTGTGGCTGCGCGTCAGCCGGATCGGTGAGGGCTTCGCCTTCCACGTCTCGGACGACGGCGTTTCCTGGCGCCTGGTACGGCAGTTCGCCCTGGACGGCCCCGGTCCTGTACGGGCCGGCATCGAGGTCCAGTCACCCGTCGGCGAGGGATGCCGCGTCGACTTCGACGACATCCGCCTCACCCCGACCACCCTGGCCCACCTCTTCGACGGTCGTTGACAGCAAGGTCGGCGTCGCGGCGGACAGGACCCCCGCGATGCGGTTCCAGGTCTCCTCGTCGCGGTCGGCCGCGGGAAGGATCTCGCCCGTGCCCGTGCCCCAGGCCGTCGCCAGGGCCACCGGGTCCGCCCCCGTCACCGCGCCCGCCGCGAGGGCAGCGGCGCCGAGGGCCACGAGTTCCTCGGCGGCCGGGACGACCAGGGGACGGCCGGAGAGTCTGCGGACGGTCTCGGTCCAGGTCCGGCCACGCGCCCCGCCGCCGATGAGGCGCAGCGGCCGGTCCCGTACGTCGGGGGCGGCCGGGTCGAGGCCGCAGGCGGCGAGGAGGTGGTCGAGGGCGCGCAGCACCGTGAAGGCCGCGCCCTCGTAGGCGGCACCGAGGACCGACCGCGGGTCCGTGCCGTGCCGGAGGCCGGTGACCAGGCCGGCCGCGTGCGGCAGGTCGGGGGTGCGTTCGCCGTCGAGGTACGGCAGGACGACGACTCCACCGCCGCCGCTTCCGCCCGGTGACGCGTCCTCGCGGTCCAGGCCCAGGAGCGTGGCGAACCGGTCGACGGCGAGCGTGCAGTTGAGGGTGCAGCCGAGGGGGAGGTACGTCCCGTCGGTGGCGGCGAACCCCGCGAGGCCCGGGTCCGCCGGGCGCGCGCGGGTCGCGGCGAAGACCGTGCCGGAGGTGCCGAGGCTGACGACCGGGTGGTCGAGGAGGCCCGCACCGCCGAGGCCGAGGCCGACGGCGGCGGCCATGTTGTCGCCGGTCCCGGCGGCGACGACGACGGTACGGGGCAGCCCGAGGGCCTCGGCGGCGGCCGCGGTCAGGGTGCCCACGCGGGTGGCGCCGCCGGGCGCGACGGCGGGCAGCAGGGCCGGGTCGAGTCCGATGAGGTCGAGGATCCCCGGGTCGTACGCACCAGCGGGCTCCCTGCCGTCGGACCCGGCGGAGATCCCGGGGTCGTACGCACCCGCGGGCACCTTGCCGTCGGATCCGCCGGTCACGTCCCGGAGGCGGTCGGCACCCGCCGTGCCCTCGCCCGCGCGGGCACCCCTCCCGTACCAGCACGTCCCCGAGGCGTCCCCCGGGTCGGTCACCGCGATCCCGGTGAGGCGCTCCGTGAGGTGGTCGTGCGGGAGGCGGACCCCCGCGACGGCCTCCGCACGGCGGGGTTCGTGCTCGCGCAGCCACTGCCATTTCGCGGCGGTCATGGAGGCCACGGGCACCGAGCCCGTGCGTTCGAGCCAGGCGGCTGGGCCGCCCAGGCGGGCGGCGAGGGCGGCGGCCTGCGGGGCGGAGCGGGTGTCGTTCCAGAGCAGTGCGGGGCGCAGGGGGCGGCTGTCCGCGCCGAGGGTGACGAGACCGTGCTGCTGTCCGGCGACGGCGATGCCGGTGACGGCTCCGGCCGGGACGCCCGCGTCCCGTACCGCCGCGCGGACGGCCGTCACCAGGGCGCTCCACCACTCCTCGGGGTCGCTCTCGCGCGCGCCGGCGGAGCCGGTGACGGTGTGCGGGGCGCGGCCGACGGCGAGGAGCTCGCCGGTGTCGGCGTCGACGGCCGCGGCCTTGGTGGACTGCGTGGAGCTGTCCACGCCGATCACGACGGAGCGCCTCGTGGGCACGCCCTCACCTCTTCCCTGTAGTGCGTCACCGTAGGTCGTCACGGGAGCCGATTCGTGGCGGGGGCTGGCGCCCCGGTGTGTCCGTACCGTATTAGTTATCTCAGAAAACAAATCCCCGGAGCAAGAGAAGGACACACCATGCCGGAGCTCTTCGCCCCCACCCCCGAAGACCGCTTCACCTTCGGCCTGTGGACCGTCGGCTGGCAGGGCCGCGACCCGTTCGGCGAGGCCACCCGCCCGGCCCTCGACCCCGTCGAGACGGTCGAGCGGCTCGCCGCGCTCGGCGCGTACGGCGTCACCTTCCACGACGACGACCTGATCCCCTTCGGCGCTCCCGACACCCAGCGCGACGCGATCGTCAAGCGCTTCCGGGCCGCGCTCGACCGCACGGGGCTCGCGGTGCCGATGGCCACCACGAACCTCTTCACCCACCCCGTCTTCAAGGACGGCGGGTTCACGGCCAACGACCGGGACGTGCGCCGCTTCGCGCTCCGCAAGACCCTCCGCAACATCGACCTGGCCGTCGAACTCGGCGCCACGGTGTACGTGGCCTGGGGCGGCCGTGAGGGCGCCGAGTCCGGCGCGGCGAAGGACGTCCGGGTCGCTCTCGACCGGATGAAGGAGGCCTTCGACCTGCTCGGCCAGTACGTCACCGAGCAGGGCTACGACCTGCGCTTCGCCATCGAGCCCAAGCCGAACGAGCCGCGCGGCGACATCCTGCTGCCCACCATCGGGCACGCCCTGGCCTTCATCGAGCGCCTGGAGCGCCCCGAACTCGTCGGCGTGAACCCGGAGACGGGCCACGAGCAGATGGCCGGACTCAACTTCCCGCACGGCATCGCACAGGCGCTCTGGGCGGGCAAGCTCTTCCACATCGATCTGAACGGCCAGTCCGGCATCAAGTACGACCAGGACCTCCGCTTCGGGGCGGGCGATCTGCGCCAGGCGTTCTGGCTGGTGGACCTGCTCGAGACGGCCGGGTACGAGGGCCCGCGCCACTTCGACTTCAAGCCGGTGCGGACGGACGGCTCCGACGGGGTGTGGGAGTCCGCGAAGAACTGCATGCGCAACTACCTGATCCTCAAGGAGCGCGCGGCGGCCTTCCGCGCCGACCCGGACGTCCAGCAGGCCCTGGCCTCCTCGCGCCTGCCCGAACTGGCCGTCCCCACGGCCGCCG
>NZ_LIPQ01000503.1:4761-5172 GCF_001418135.1 Streptomyces aureus | reverse complement strand
GGCGGGACGGGTGGGCACGCGGGACGGGCCACGTCGCAGGCGTCCGCCTGCCGGAAGGCACTTGTGCCGTCATGGCGATCGCCGTAAGGGTGTGGCCAGACATCCGACAGCCGTCCCTCTGGCCGGGAGTGCCCCATGCCGCAGATCACCGTCGACTACTCCGTGCCCCTCGACCGGCGCGGCCTCGCACGCGCCCTGCACCCGCTCGTCGTGAAGACGGTCGACACGAAGCTCGACGCCTGCAAGACCCGGTTCCGGGAGATCGAGGAGCTGATCGTCGGCGACGGATCGACCTACGACGCCGTCGTGCACATCGAGATCGCCCTGCTGTCCGGCCGTACGGACGAGATCAAGGCCCAGCTCTCGGAGGCCGTCCTCGACCTGCTTCCGACCTGCCTCGACACGACCGAG
>NZ_LIPQ01000503.1:0-4705 GCF_001418135.1 Streptomyces aureus | reverse complement strand
CTCACCGCGGCGAGTGCCGCGAAGTCGTGCACGAGCTGCAACTCCAGCTCGGCGCGCGGGACCCGGCGGCCGTCCAGCCAGATCAGCGCCGTCGACTCGGCGAGCGACACCCAGGAACGCACGACCAACTCAAGCCTGGCCGATGGCTTCTCGACCCCGAGATGGGTGAGGATCTGCACGTACGCGGCGTGCCGCACCTCGTCGATCATCGCGTTCGTCGTGGAGGAACCCACCGCGGGCCCGCCGCGCATCAGCGCCGCGAACCCCGGCCCGTGGTCGTCGACGAAGTCGAAGAACCGGCCCATCACCCGCAACAGCCGGGCGCCCAGCGGCCCCTGCGGCGGCTCCACGAACCTGGCCGCCAACTCGTCTGCCGCGCGCCGGAGGGCCGCTTCGTAGAGGCTCTGCTTGCCGGGGAAATAGTGGTAGACCAGCGGCCGCGAGATCCCCGCGGCCGCGGCGATCTCGTCGATGGACACCTCGTCGGGAGAGCGGTGGCTGAAGAGTTCGAGGGCAACCCCGATCAACTGCTGCTTGCGCTCCTCGACGCCCATCCTGCGGCGTACCCCGGTCGTCATACGAACAGCCTAACGTCGTCCGATACGCTCCTGCCCCATGAGCGCTTCCGACCAGGACACCCCGGCCGTCAAGGCCACCAAGGCCCCGGAGGCCCCCGAGGCCGAAGAGGCCGACACCGTACGTGAGAAGACCTCGGTCGAGGCCCCGAAGGCGGACGCACCCGACGAGGGCGCCCAGGACGTGGCGGACGCGGCGGACGAACTCGTCGAGGCGGACGCGGACCACGAGGTCGCTGCCGCCGACGCGGACGACGAACTCGATGAACTCGACGAACTCGTCGAGGCGGACGCGGACGACGAGGCGGACGAGGACGACGACGCCGCCGGGGGCGGCCTCACGCCCAAGCAGGCGCGGCGCGTCCGCGTCGCGGTCGCCTCCGTGCTGCTCGTCGCGATGGCCGTCGTCCTGGTGATCCGTCTCGCGAGCCGGACGTCCGTCCTGGTCGTCGGGGTGTACGGACTCGCCATGATCCTCTGCGGGATCGTGATCGAGCTCTCCCGCAACGGCCGTACGCGGCTCGGCACCTGGCTCCTGGTGGGAGGCCTCCTCGCCGCGCTGGCCCTCGACTGGCTGGTCCTGCCGTAACCCCTGGCTCTCAGAGGTCGAGGACGAGCCGCTTCCCCGCGCAGCGCGAGACGCAGATCAGCATCGAGTCGTCCCGCTCGGCGTCGGTGAGCAGCTCGTCCCGGTGGTCGATCTCGCCCTCCAGGACCCGCTGCCGGCAGGTTCCGCAGAAGCCCTGCCGGCAGGAGTACATGAGGCCCGGGACCTCCTCACGGACCGCCGCGAGGACCGACTGGTCCGCCGCCACCCGCACCGTGCGTCCGGTGCGGCGCAGTTCGACGTCGAACGCCGTGCCGCCGGTCGTCGCGGCGGCCGAGAAGCGTTCGAGGCGCGGGGCCACGCCGTCCGGCAGTGCCGCCGTCACGGCGTCCATGAGCCCGTCGGGACCGCAGCAGTAGACGGGGGTCCCGGCCGGTACGTCGGCGAGGAAGCCCAGGTCGGGGCGGCCTGACTCGTCCTCGGCGACGACGGTCACCCGGTCCCCGGCGCGGCCGAGGGCCTCGATCTCCGCCAGGTACGGCATGGTGGCGCGGCTGCGTCCGCAGTAGACGAGCCGCCAGTCCGCCCCGGCCGCCTCGGCGGCGCGCAGCATCGGCAGGACCGGCGTGATGCCGATGCCGCCGGCGACGAAGACGTACGCGGGGGAGTCGACGAGCGGGAAGCGGTTGCGCGGGCCCCGGATCTCGATCTCCACGCCCTCGTGGAGCTGCTCGTGGACCTCGCGCGAGCCGCCCCGGCCGCCCTGCCCGGTCTCGATCAGCCGGGTCGCCACGGTGTACGTGGCGGGGTCGGCCGGGTCGCCGCAGAGCGAGTACTGCCGGACGAGCCCGGAGGGCAGGACGAGGTCGATGTGCGCGCCGGGCCGCCAGGCGGGCAACCCGTCCCCTTCCAGGCGCAGTTCGACGACCCCGTCGGCCGGTTCGGCGCGCGAGGTGACGAGGACCTTGCGGGGGACCGTGCTGCCCCGGCCGTATCCGGACACGGGCTCGTCGAGGGCGGGCATCGGCCACAGCGGGGCGGTCGTCATCCGGCTGCGGACGGCGCGGCGGACGAGCAGGGCGGCCCCGGCGACGAGGGCGACGGTGGTGAACCGGGGCATCAGTGGCCTCCGTTGGCGCCGGGGGAGGAGGCCAGGTAGGCCATCGCCTGCGCGGTGTCACCCTCCTGGGAGGGGTGGTAGGCGCGGCTCAGGTAGCGGGGTATGGAGCGCAGCATGTCCGGGGTGGAGGGCAGCACGCCCTGCCGGCCCTTGCGGACGAACTGCCCGAAGGAGGCCTTGCCGTCGAGGAGGGTGGGGTCGTTCTCCATGAAGAAGCGGACGCCCCGCTGCCACAGGAAGACGAGCGCGGAGAACGCGAGCGCCCAGGTGCGGGCGCGGCGCCGGTAGCCGCCGTCGAGGTGCGTGAACAGCTCGAAGGCGACCGAGCGGTGCTCGACCTCCTCCGCGCCGTGCCAGCGCAGCAGGTCGAGCATGGTGGGGTCGGCGCCGACCCGGTCGAGCTCGTCGGCGTTGAGCACCCAGTTGCCGAGGAAGGCGGTGTAGTGCTCGATCGCGGCGATCATCGCGACCCGCTCCATCAGCCACCAGCGGCGCGGCCGGCCCGGCGGCAGGGTCCGGTCCCCGAGGAGCTTCTCGAAGAACCAGTCGACCTGAGCGGTGTACGGGGTCGGGTCGAGGCCCTGCTCCCGGAGATGGGGCAGGACGTCGTCGTGGGCCTGGGAGTGGACGGCCTCCTGGCCGATGAAGCCGATGACGTCCGCGCGCAGCCGGTCGTCGGTGATGTACGGCAGCGCCTGCTTGTAGACGTGCACGAACCAGCGCTCGCCGGCCGGGAGCAGCAGGTGCAGCACGTTGATGGTGTGCGTGGTGAAGGGATCGCCGGGTACCCAGTGGAGCGGAGTCTCCGCCCAGTCGAAGGAGACCTTTCGGGCCTTGAGCTCGACGTGCTCCGACGCCACCGGTGCAGGCTGCGTATTAGACATGGCGTCAATGTACTGAGGGGTAGCGCGGTGGCAACAGAGGCGTGCACGGTCTTTCTGGCCGGTGGGCAGCGGACGCCCCGACCTCCCCCACCCGGCTCACGCCTCACCTCAGAGCGCTCACCCGGGTCCCGTCCGGCAGGGTGCCGTCGAGGTCGGCGCGGGTTCCGGCCGCGGCCCTCACGGCCAGCAGAGGACCGTCGGACCGGCCCTTCACCCCGCCGGAGGTCTCCAGGGCCGTGAAGTCCGCACTCCCGGCGGCCAGCACGTACCAGCCACCGCCGGGCGCCTGCCAGAGCACCCCGGCCAGGACCCGGGGCTCGCGCACCCCGCAGGCGGGCGACCCCTCGGAGCGGGCCGCGAGGGCGGCCGGCGCGGTGGCCGACGGGACCAGGAACTGGGCGAGGACCCGGCTGCCCGTGCCGCGCCAGGTCTCCGCGCGGGTGCACAGCCAGGTGCCGCGCCCGGCACCCTCGGGCAGCGGCTGCCGGGCGAACCGCCAGGCGTTCACGGACCGGACGCCGTGCGCCCTGACCGCCGTCAGCTGGCACGCGGTCCGTGCCCAGGCCTCGCGCGCCTCGGGGCTCGTGGCGTCGGCGGGTGCGGCGGGCGGTCCCCAGAGCAGCCGGGCGGGCGCGAGCTCCCCGAGGTCGGCGAGCATCCGGAGCCCGGAACCGTCCCGCACCTGAAGGGCGTTCCAGCGGGTGCAGCCCTTCGCGAGCGCGGGACTGGTCATCGGCTCGGTCACCCCGCCGGCGTCCCGCCCCAGCGGCCTCGCGTCCTGCCCGGGCGCGAGGAGATCCCGTACAGCGGTCTCCTTCACCCAGGGAGCCGTCAGATAACGGACGTTGCCGGCCGCGCGGGACAGGACGAGCGCGGCCGAGCCGACGGTGTCGGCCCCGTCGGTCCGCGCGAAGTCGAGCGCGGCGCCGGCCGTGTCCCCGACGGGCTCCGCGTACCGCACGGCCCGCAGGCCGTCGTGGAGGAGCACCACCCGGGCCCCGTCGACCACCCCGGCGAAGAGCAACTGGGGCGGCCCCATGGGCGGCCCGACCGGTGTACCGGGCGTGGCGGAGGACCGCACGGACGCGCCGGGCCGCGCCCACACGGCGAGCGCCCGCCGCAGCAGCGCGCGGTCACCGGTGAGCTCACCGCGCGCGGGCCACACGGAGAAGTCCTGCCGGGTGGAACCGGGCCACACGGCCGGGCCGACCCGCTTGAGGGCCCCGGGGTCGAGAGCGGCCTCGGCGGCGGGGTTACGGGCGTACGAGGGCGCGGCAGCACCGTTTCTGCCCCACCCGTCGCCGGGCAGCCCGAGCAGCGCCCCGCACACGAGCAGCGCGGCGACGGCGACGATCCCGGCCCGCGCGTGCTGCCGCCGCCGGAGCAGGTCGGTGGGCCGCGCCTGGAGCGCGCAGGGATCGAACTCGTCGGACTCGAGCAGGGCGGCACCGCTGCGCTTCGCGGACCCGGCGCCGCCCCCGGAGCGGACGGCGGCCGCGCCTCCCGGTCCCGGGGCTCCTGGTCCCGGGCCTCCCTGCCCTGGGGCTCCTGATCCCGCGCCTCCCTGCCCTGGGGCTCC
>NZ_LIPQ01000502.1 GCF_001418135.1 Streptomyces aureus | reverse complement strand
CGACGGGCGTCCGGAGAACGGGGTCGTGCTCGTTGTCGAGGGTGGGGAAGGGCCCGGCGGGGGTGGGGTTGAGGAAGTCGGCGAGGTAGCCGTGGGCGGGGACGAGCGCGGCGAGCCACCCGCGATCGAGCCCGGCCCGCACGATCCGGGGCCGGACCTGGGCGACCCAGCGCCGGTGGGGACCGGAGTCGGGCCGGCCGACGAGGACGCGGTAGCTGGTGACGACCTCCCACATGGGGGAGACGGCGAAACGGGTCTGGGCGAGGTCGGCGGCGGAGAAACTGAGCCCGGATTCCAAGGGATCCACGTCCTAGAGTCCACAAGCGCGGCGGGGAAGAGCTGATTGGATTCGGCCAGAGCTTAATCAATGGAGGCGGAGGCGCCACGGGGGCAGCCTCGACGCATGCCCACTCTCACCGCGTCGTCCCTCGTCCCCTCTTCCTTCCGAGGACTGCCGTCCGTCGTATGGACGATCTTCGCCGGAACGATCGTCAACAGGCTCGGCTACCTCGTGACGCCGTTCCTGGTCTTCTTCCTGGCCGCGCGCGGAGTGACGGGCGCGGAGACCTCGTACGTCCTGGGAGCCCTGGGCGCCGGCAACCTCCTGGGCCCGGCCGTGGGGGGCATCCTGGCCGACCGGATCGGCCGCCGCCCGACGATGCTGATCGGCCTGGTCGGAGCGTCGGCGGCGCAGGGCGCACTGTTCCTGGCCCCCGGCGTGTGGACGATGGCGGCGGCGGCGCTGCTGATCAGCGCGGCGGGCAGCACGGTCTCACCGGCGGCGTACGCGCTCCTCGCGGACGCCGTGGACAGCGAGCGACGCCGCCGCGCGTACGCCCTGTTCGGCTGGGGAGTGAACATCGGCACGGCGGTGGCGGGAGTCCTCGGCGGCTTCCTGGCGGCACGCGGCTACTGGCTGCTGTTCGTCGTGGACGCGGGCTCGATGCTGGCGTACGCGCTGGTGGTGGCGGTCCGCCTGAAGGACCCGAAGGCCCCGAGCACGGCGGCCGAGCCGGAGGAGAAGTCCCGGAAGGACGGCATCGGCTACGGAGTGGTGCTCAGAGACCGCCTGGCCCTGCTCCTGCTCCCCCTCTTCGGAGTGCAGCTCTTCGTGTACTCGCTGACGGAGGTGGCCCTGCCGCTGGCGGTCCACGACAGTGGCCTGTCGCCGGCGGTGTACGGGGCGATGGCGGCGGTCAACGCGATCCTCGTGGTGGCGCTGCAGCCCTTCGTGACGGCGAGGCTGTCGAGGTTCCCGCAGCTGGCGGTGCAGGGCGTGGGCAGCACGCTGATCGCGGGAGGAGTGGCCCTGACCGGACTCGCGGACGGGGTCGCGGGCTACACGGTGTCGGTCGTCGTCTGGTCACTGGGCGAGGTGGTGGTGGCGGGCATCGCCGCGGGCGTGGTCGCCAACCTGGCCCCGGCCCACGCCCGGGGCCGCTACCAGGGAGCCTTCAGCTGGACGTGGGGCCTGGCGCGCTTCGCGGCACTCACGCTGGGGGTGGCCACGTACACGACGCTGGGCCCGGCGGTCCTGTGGTGGACGGCCCTGGTGGCGGGCACCGCCGCCGCGGTGGCGACGGCGGTGCTGACGTCGAGGGTGAACGCCCGCACGGCCCACGAACTGGCGGCGTGAGGCCGGGGCTACTTCCCCTCGGCAAGGGTGTGGGCCACGAGCGCGTTGGCGTGCCCGTGGCCCAGCCCGTGCTCGGCCTTCAGCCAGGAGACGAGCTCCATGTGCTTGGTGAGCGGCGAGGAACGGATGAGGTCCTGCCACTCGGAGACGGGCCGGCCGTACTTCTTCTCGATGGAGGGGAAGTAACTGGCGGGCCCTTTGACGACGTTCTCGGCCACGGGAGTCTCCAGGGTCGGTGGTGATGACATCTCTGAGACCCCCATCGCACCGAAAATTCATCGAAGCCGCAAGATCAATCCCGCCGAATGTGCTCGGGGTCGATGTGCCGCCGCACCATGGGCAGGGAGGCGAGCGCGGCGACGAGCAGCACGCCCAGCGCGCAGGCGAACAGCAGGGGCAACCCCTCCCAGTCCCAGTGCACGGCGCCACCCCCGGTGATCAGATAACTGGACTCGGCAAGCCACCCGGCAACGATGGCCCCTCCCAGCCCCACGACAAGCGGCAACAACACCTGCATGACCTGCACCCCCCGCAACGTCCCGGCCCGAGCCCCCAAAAGCGCGAGCGCGGTCACCTGCCC
>NZ_LIPQ01000501.1 GCF_001418135.1 Streptomyces aureus | reverse complement strand
GATGAGGTCGGAGCCGCCGGTGAAGACGGCGCACGGCTGGCCCTCCTTGGCGCCGGGTATCGGGAAGTAGCCGAGCTTGTCCTTGAGGGCCGGGTTGGCCTTGAGGATCGCGGCGACGGCGCTGGGCGTGGCGATGAGCTGGGCCACGTCGCCCTTGGCGAAGACGTCGGCCTGCGGCGGGTTCTGCTCGTCGGCGTCCTTGGGGCCTGAGCCGAGGGACTGGAGTTCCTTGTAGTAGGCCATGCCGCGGCGGGCCGCGGCGCTCTCGAGCGCTCCGGTCCACTCGCCGCCCTTGTCGGTGGCGAGTTCGCCGCCCTCGTCCCAGATGAATCCGGCGAGGGTGTACCAGTCCTGGCCGGCGAGGTAGATGCCCTGGGAGCCCTTGCTGTTGAGCTTCTCGGTGTCGGCGAGCCACTGGGCGCGGGTGGCCGGCGGCTTGGCGATGCCGGCGTCGGCGAAGAGGTCCTTGTTGTAGATGACGATGCGGTTCGCGGCGTACCAGGGGATGCCGTACTGGGATCCGCCGATGCTGCCGGGCTCGGCGAGGCCGGGCAGCCAGTCCTCGCTGCCGAGGTCGCGGACCGACTCCAGGGTGAGGTCGAAGAGCTTCTCGGTGTCGGCGTACTGGGCGACCTGGGTGTTGCCGACCTCGATGACGTCGGGTCCGCCGGAGCCCTGGATGGCCTCGGTGACCTTCTTTCCGATGCCGGTCCACTCCTGGATGGTGACCTGGAGTTCGACGCCGTCGTGTTCCTCCTCGTACGCCTCGGTGAAGCGGTTGAGGAACTCCTCGCTGACGCTGTCCCGCATGAGCCAGATGTCGACGGTCTTCGTCCTGCCGCCGCCCGGGAGCATCCCGCAGCCGGCGAGGGCGAGTGCTGTGGCGGCTGCCAGGGGGCAGGCCAGATGGCGGTTCTTCACGTAGGTCACCTTCTGCGGTTCAGCACAGGGTCGTGCGGCATGGGGGGCTGACCCGACATGGGGGGACCGAACGGGGTGTTCGCGCGGGTATGTGGCCTGGATTCTGGTCTGGACCAACGGGATGGTCAAGTCCTTGACCATCGCGTTCCGCACAGTGAGCGCACCATGCGTTCCCTTACCTCAGGTAACTCCCGTCGGTGGCATGTGATGCGCTGCGCGACGGAGGAGGGAGCACGACAAAGCCCCCGAGCGACGCCATGAGGCATCGTCGGGAGCGTTGCGAAGGACAGGCCCTGAGGGCCCGTCCGACGGATGGGGCCGGACGGCCCTAGCTGGGCTCCTCCAGGCGGAAGCCGACCTTCATGCCCACCTGGAAATGGGCGACCTGCCCGTCCTCGACGTGACCGCGGATCTCCGTGACCTCGAACCAGTCGACCGAGCGCAGCGTCTCGCAGGCGCGGGTGATCCCGTTCCGGATGGCGGTGTCGACGCCTTCCGAGGACGACCCGACGATCTCCGTGACGCGGTAGACGTGATCTCCCATGGCGGCCTCTCCTTCGCGTTCCGACTCCATCCACACTGCACGGAACCGGAGACCGCCGCGAGTCGAGACGCACCACGCGCCCACGCCGGCCCCGCGACCGTCAGGTCCGGCCCTCCTTCTCCTGGGCGTCCCTCAGTTCCTCGGAAGGGGGCGCCCACCGGGCGCGTACGACGGGGAAGCCGGCCTCCTCGGCCGCGTCGCAGACCAGCGGATCGTCGTCGACGAGCATCCTGACCGCGCGGTCGGTGCCCAGCCGCCGCAGGATCTCCACCTTGGTCACCCGGGCCGGGCGGAAGTCCCGGTTGCGGCGCATGTGGATCGGGCCTTCCGGGAGACCCTGCGCGGCCAGCCAGTCCAGGGTGTCCCGGCGACAGCGCTCCGGGCGTCCGGTCAGGTAGACGACGTCGCACTCCTCGGCCGCCTCGCGGCACAGCGCGATCCCCTCCTCCAGCGGCGGATCGTCGGGCGCCGCCGCGAAGAAGGCGTCCCACTCCTTGGGGCGCCGCTCCAGGAAGTGCTGACGGTGGGCGGTCGCGGCGAGCGTGTTGTCGAGGTCGAAGACGGCCAGGGGCCGGTGGTTGTCGGCTGTCACGCGGCCCAGCCTAGAAGGTGGGCGGAGGCGGCACCCCGGCGCTGTGGATCAGGACCGCGATACGGGAATCCCTCCCCGTCCGGAGCGTTGAACCCCTTGTGAGCACCTTTCCCGGCGGCATCCGCTTCTCGGTCCTCGACCGCTCCCGCACCCGGGAGGGCGAGGACGCCCCCCAGGCGCTGCGGGACACCGTGCGCCTCGCCCAGGAGGTGGAGGCCCTCGGCTACCACCGCTTCTGGGTGTCGGAGCACCACAGCGTGCCCGGGGTCGCCGGTTCCGCACCGACGGTCCTCGCGGCCGCCGTGGCCGCCGCCACGACGGGCATCCGGGTCGGTACCGGCGGGGTGATGCTCCCCAACCACCAACCCATGGTCGTGGCGGAGCAGTTCGGTGTCCTGGAGTCCCTCTTCCCCGGCCGGATCGACATGGGCGTCGGCCGCTCGGTCGGCTTCACCGACGGCATCCGCCGGGCGCTGGGACGGGACAAGGACGACGCCGACCGCTTCGGGGAGCAGCTCGGCGAGCTGCTCGGCTGGTTCACCGGCGAGCAGACCGCCCACCCTCAGGTGCACGCCCGGCCAGCCGAGGGGCTGCGGGTGCCGCCCTTCGTCCTGGCGACCGGCGAGGGCGCGTCGATCGCCGCGGCGGCCGGACTGCCGCTGGTCATCGGCGACCTCCGCGGCCGTGACCGGCTGCTCGCCGCCGTCGAGACGTACCGCTCCGGCTTCCGTCCCTCCTCGTGGTCCGCCGAGCCGTACGTGGTGATCGCCGGGACGGTCGCGGTGGCCGGGACGGAGGCGGAGGCCCGGCGGCTGCTGATGCCCGAGGCCTGGTCACTCGCCCACTCCCGGACGCTGGGCGCCTTCCCGCCGCTCGTCGCGCCCGAGGCGATCGAGAGGCTCACGATGACGGAGAAGCAGCGCGGTTTCTACGAGTCGGGGCTGAGCGGCCATGTGTACGGCACGGAGGAGCAGGTGACCGAGGCGCTGGAGGGTGCGGTGAAGGAGACCGGAGCGCAGGAGATCCTGGTCACCACCAGCACGTACGACAGGGCGGCGCTGAGCGAGTCGTACCGGAGGCTCGCGAAGGCGGTCGGCCTCACCCCGGGGACGCGGCGGTCACCGCCTGCCTGACTCCACCGGCGCTCGCGGCGCCTCGGCCGGGCGCCGCCGGGCCGGCACCTGCGCGCGGCGCCCCCTCGGACCGCGCGGCGCCCCTCCGGCCGCGCGACGCCCCCTCCCACGTCGCCGCACCGCTGCCCGCCGCCCTGACCAGGCCGGAAGCGGCGCCATGGATAAAATCACGTTATGCCCGAAAGCCACCATGATCCGTACGTCCGTGTCCGCGGCGCCCGTGAGCACAACCTCGCCGGGGTGGACGTCGACATCCCCCGTGACGCGCTCGTCGCCTTCACCGGGGTCTCCGGATCCGGCAAGTCGTCCCTGGCCTTCGGCACGATCTACGCGGAGGCGCAGCGGCGCTACTTCGAGTCGGTGGCGCCGTACGCGCGGCGGCTGATCCGTCAGGTGGGGGCGCCCGCGGTCGGCGAGATCACCGGGCTCCCGCCGGCGGTCTCCCTGGAGCAGCGCCGGTCCTCCCCGAACGCCCGCTCCTCCGTCGGTACGGTCACCACCCTGTCCAACTCCCTCCGCATGCTGTTCTCCCGGGCGGGCCGCTACCCGGAGGGCGCGGAGCGGCTCGACTCCGACGCCTTCTCCCCCAACACGGCGGCGGGCGCCTGCCCTTCGTGTCACGGTCTCGGCCGCATCCACGACACGAGCGAGGAACTCCTCGTACCCGAACCGGAACTGTCGATCCGTCAGGGCGCCATCGCGGCCTGGCCGGGTGCCTGGCAGGGGAAGAACCTGCGCGACGTCCTCGACGCGCTCGGGTACGACGTCGACCGGCCGTGGCGCGAGCTCGACGCGAAGGACCGGGAGTGGATCCTCTTCACGGACGAGCAGCCGGTCGTCACGGTGCATCCGGTACGGGACGCCGACCGCATCCAACGCCCCTACCAGGGCACGTACATGAGCGCCCGGCGCTACGTCCTGCGGACCTTCTCCGACTCGAAGAGCCCGACGCTGCGGGCGAAGGCCGAGCGCTTCCTCACCAGCGCACCCTGCCCGGTCTGCGGCGGCGGACGGCTGCGGCCGGAGGCGCTCGCGGTGACGTTCGCCGGCCGGACCATCGCCGACCTCGCGTCGCTGCCGCTGACGGCCCTGGCCGGACTCCTCTCCGGCACGGGGGCGGAGGACGGGGAGACCGCGCGCGTCCTGACCGAGGACCTCGTCGCCCGGATCGCGACCGTGACCGAGCTCGGCCTCGGCTATCTCAGTCTGGACCGGGCCACCCCCACCCTCTCCAACGGCGAGCTCCAGCGGCTGCGGCTCGCCACCCAGCTGCGCTCGGGGCTCTTCGGCGTGGTGTACGTCCTGGACGAGCCGTCAGCCGGTCTGCACCCGGCCGACACGGAGGCGCTGCTCGTGGTGCTCGACCGGCTCAAGGCGGCCGGGAACTCCGTCTTCGTCGTCGAGCACCACCTCGACGTGATCCGGCACGCCGACTGGCTCGTGGACGTCGGACCGCTCGCCGGGGTGCACGGCGGTCGTGTCCTGCACAGCGGACCGCCGGGTGGACTCGCGGACGTCGAGGCGTCCGCGACCCGCCGTTTCCTCTTCGACCGGGAGCCCGGTCCCGCGCGGGAGCTGCGCGCACCGGCCGGGTGGCTGCGGACGGGCCCGGTGACCCGGCACAATCTGCGGGCGGTCGACGCGGCCTTCCCCGTCGGGGTGCTGACGGCGGTCACCGGCGTCTCGGGCTCGGGGAAGTCGACGCTCGTGGGCGCGCTCACCGAGGAACACTCCGGGGTGGGGCGTCTGGTGACGGTCGATCAGCGGCCGATCGGGCGCACCCCGCGCTCCAACCTGGCGACGTACACGGGCCTGTTCGACGTGGTGCGCAAACTGTTCACGGAGACCGGGGAGGCGCGGGCGCGCGGCTACCGGGCGGGCCGCTTCTCCTTCAACGTTCCCGGTGGCCGGTGCGAGAACTGCCAGGGCGAGGGTTTCGTCTCCGTCGAGCTGCTCTTCCTGCCCAGTACGTACGCGCCCTGTCCCGACTGCCGCGGGGCCCGCTACAACCCCGAGACCCTCCAGGTGCGGCTGCGGGACCTCACCATCGCCGAGGTCCTCGATCTCACCGTCGAGTCCGCCGCCGTGTTCTTCGAGGACACGCCCGCCGCCGCGCGCAGCCTGCGCACCCTGCTCGACGTGGGCCTCGGCTATCTGCGGCTCGGGCAGCCCGCGACGGAGCTGTCCGGGGGCGAGGCGCAGCGCATCAAGCTCGCGTCCGAGCTCCAGCGGCCGCACCGCTCCCCCACCCTGTACGTCCTGGACGAACCGACGACGGGCCTGCACCCGGCCGACGTCGAGGTCCTGATGCGGCAGCTGCACGGTCTCGTGGACGCCGGTCACTCGGTGATCGTCGTCGAGCACGACATGGACGTGGTCGCCACGGCGGACTGGGTGGTCGACCTCGGCCCGGGCGGCGGCGACGAGGGCGGCCGGATCGTGGCCGCGGGACCCCCGGACCGGGTGGCGCGGGCGGCGGAGAGCCGTACCGCGCCGTATCTGCTCCGGGCCCTGGGGCCCGCCGGACGGAGCTGAGGTCCGTCCGGCGGGATCGGGCCGACGGAGCAGGGGCCCGGCGGGATCCGGCCGAGGGCGCCGGGGCCCGGGGCGGTCGGGCCGCCGGAGCCGAGGTCCGCGTCGGCCGGGCCGCCGGAACCGGGGCCCGGGCCCGGCGGGGTCAGGCCGCCGTGTCGAAGGTGTAGTGGCGGGTGTGGTCCAGCATGTCCGCCGGGGTCACGTCGTTCCACGGGCGCATGGTGTCCCCGAGGTCGACGACGTTCGCGGTGCCCGCGGCCGGCAGGTACGGGGACCGGGGGTGGCGGGCCTGCCAGTCGGCCCACAGCTTGTCGATGAAGGCGTGGTGCAGCCAGAACACGGGGTCGTTCGGGGAGACCCCGGTGCCCATCTGGCCGCCCACCCAGACGTGGACGCGGTTGTGGAGGTTCACACCGCGCCACCCTTCGAGGTGGTTGCGGAAGCCGTCCGACGAGCTGTTCCACGGGGCCGTGTCGTAGGTCTCCATGGCGAGGACGGAGTCCACCTCGGCGCGGGTGGGGAGCTGGCGGCCGCCCGCGCCGAGGTCGCGCCGCAGGTAGTCGCGGCCGTCGACGCGGACGGTGATCGTCCAGCGGTTGCCGCTGCGGGCGAACGCGCCGTCGAGCACCTGGCCGTCGCGGGCGCGCCCGGTGCCGCCGAGGAAGTCGGGCGCCCACAGGGAGGAGCGGGAGGTGCGGTCGGCCGTCCAGTCCCAGTAGGGAAGGTTGACGGTCGGGTCGACGGACTGCAGCGCCTGCTCGAACTCGATGAGGAAGCGCCGGTGCCAGGGCAGGAACGACGGCGACCGGTGGCCGACGCGGTCGCCGTTGTCGGTGTCGCTCATGATGAAGGCGTTGTGCGTGGTGACGAAGGTGTCGTACCGCCCGGAGCGCTTGAGCTCCAGGAGGGCGTTGACGAAGCGCCGCTTCTCGTCGGCGGTGAGGGTGGCCTGGTTCTTGCGTACGGTCATGACGGTGCCGTTCCTGGATCGATCAGCCGAGGGTGAGGGGTACGAGCGGGGCGCCCTGGAGTTCGCGGACGGCCGCGCGGGCCAGCGACTTGGGCGTGGCGACGGGCTCGTAGTGGTTGATCACGCTGATCCAGGTGCCGTCGGCGTTCTGCATGACGTGCAGTTCCTCGCCGTCGATCGTCACGGAGTAGCCGCCTCCGTGGTGCCCCCCGTGGTGACCTCCGCCGTGCGCGGGCCCGCCCTGGATGCGGCGGCCCTGGTAGACCTCGTCGAAGGACGCCGGGGCCGGGCCGGCCGCGGGAGCGGCGGCTCGGGGACCGTCGGCGACGGCGGAACCGGCCAGGGCGAGGCCCGCGGCGGCCCCTGCGGCCCCGGCCGCGACGCCGAGAGCCCGGCGGCGGGTGATGCTGGACATGAAACCCCCAAATGGTCTGTGCGACCGGGGGTTTGGTCATATGCCCCCGGCAGAGCTCATCAGTACCCGGGAGGGGAGGCAGCGCGGTAATCACCGGGAGCCGGTTGGCCGCGAAGTGGACAACGTGCCACAAAATGTACAGCGTTGAACGGAGTTGATCTTGCTGTCCGAACGGTCGACAGCACCCCAGGGCGAAGATCTTACGGAGAAAGTGATCGTTCTGTGAACGATCTTTCGCTTCGAGGTGCACCGTGTGGCGGAGCCCACGCCCCGAGACTGTCCTGATCCCGACTCCGCCGCCCGGTACGCTCTCTCGCACACGAGGGCGGGGACGGGGACGGGGAAGACGTGGCATTACGGGACAACGACCCACGCCGGATCGGCGGGTACGAGCTCCACGACCGGCTGGGAGCCGGCGGCATGGGGACGGTCTTCCTGGCGCGGGCCGACTCGGGACGGCCCGTCGCGCTGAAGATCGTGCACGAACAGTTCGCCGCCGACCCGGAGTTCCGGACCCGCTTCCGCCAGGAGATCCGGGCGGCGCGCCGGGTCAGCGGCGCGTTCACCGCGCCGGTCGTGGACGCGGACCCCGACGCCGCACGGCCGTGGATGGCGACGGCGTACGTCCCCGGGCGGACGCTCCGCGACCGGGTCGACTCCGAAGGACCGCTCACCGGGACGGAGTTGCGCCTTCTCGCGGTGGGTCTGGTCGAGGCGCTCCGCGAGTTGCACCAGGTGCGGGTGATCCACCGTGACCTCAAGCCCGACAACGTCCTGCTCACCGACGACGGTCCGCGGGTCATCGACTTCGGCATCTCCCGCGCGCCCGATCACCGCACCATGACGGTCACCGGCCGGATCCTCGGCACGCCTCCGTACATGTCCCCTGAACAGCTGTCCGCCCCGCACCGGGTGACCTCGGCGACGGACGTCTTCTCCCTGGGCGCGGTCCTCTGCTACGCGACGACGGGCAGGGGCCCGTTCGACGGTGGAAGCCCGTACATGACGGCGTACAACGTGGTCCACGAGCCGCCGGAGGTGGCGGAACTCTCCGGCACCGTACGGGAGATCGTCCAGTGGTGCCTGACGAAGGAGCCGGCCGAACGTCCGGGCCCCGACGACCTGCTGACGGCGTTCCGCACGGTGCCGGAGAACGAGTGGGGCCGCCGCCCGCCCGTTCCCCCGGTGGCCGGGCCGCACCCGCCCTCGCCCACCGAGCAGGCCCGCCGGCCCCGGCGCCGGCCCCGGCGGCAGGCCCTGGTGGCCCTGGCGACGGCAGTCGCCCTCCTCGCGGGCAGCGGCGCGTACATGTGGTGGCGGGAGGCGACCGCAACGGGCTCCGCGGGCAGCGGCGGGCCCTCGGCCCCCGTCACCTCCCCGGCCTCCCGCACGCCGCAAGCACGGGTACCGGACGCCTCCGTACTGGCGGCGAGGACGGCGTACAGCCCGGTGTACGGGGGCGATCCCGGCACCACCCACGCGTACGCCGACGCCCCCGGGCGCCGTCCGAAGGGCTGGCGAGCGTGGGCCGTCGGCACCGCCCTGCAGAGCTGCGTGTTCGTCGACGCGTCACTGGTCTGCACGGCACCGCACGACGTGACGAAGAAGGGAAGGCTCGTCCGCATCGACGCTGCCACGGGGCGCACGATCTGGTCGGTGCCGGCCGCGGTCGCGGAGGGGTGGGAGCCCGCTGTCGTCGGCGGGACCATCGCCGTCTCCACCACGGGTGGCCTGCGGGCCGTGGCCCTCTCCGACGGCCACACGCTGTGGACCCGCGAGAAGGGGGACACCGTCGGCCGGCTGACCGCGTCCGGCGGAGACCTCTACGGAGCGACGTTCGACGGGACCGTGTTCTCCGTCGACGCAGCCACCGGTGAACCGCGCTGGCGGCGGCCCGGAATCGTCCAGGGGATCGGGTTCCCCCGGGTACGGATCTCGGGCGACCGCGTCCACGTCCTCACCATCCAGGACCCGGCCCTGGACGCGCAGACCGTCCTGAGCCTGCGCACGTCGGACGGCTCGACCGTGGCGACGACGGCGCTCCGGCGACCGTGCTCCCCCTGGGGGCTGACGGTCCTTCCGCCGCGCGACGGGGGCCAGCCCCCCGCCTTCCTGTGCGGGACGATGGGCAGCGACGGCCATCTCGTACAGCGGTCCGGCCGGAAGGAGGCCGAACTGGACCTCGCGAACCGGGGAGTCGCCTCGCTCACGGTCGCCGAGCGCGGCATGTTCGGCGTGATCGAGGCCGACCGCCCGGACCACTCGTTCGCCCAGCTGGACGGCGTCACGGGCGGCCCGCTCTGGCAGCTGCCGCTGGGCCTCGCCTGTGGGGCGACCGATGCCCCACCGGTGGTGACCGGTCAGCGGGCCTACGTCGTGTGCGGCACCGCCGGCGTCGTGGTCGACCTCACCCGGCACACCGTGACCGCCCGCTTCGTGCTGCCCGCGGGGGTGAGCGACCCGGGCAACAGCGAGTCGGGGGTACTCGTGGCGGGCGGCGTCCTCTACGTCCAGACCCTCAAGGGCTGGGCGTCCCTCGACCCCTACGCCACACCCGTCTGACGGCCGCCCGCCACGAGTACCCCCGACTCGCTGTTGCC
>NZ_LIPQ01000500.1 GCF_001418135.1 Streptomyces aureus | reverse complement strand
GTCGGAGTGGGGGTCCGACGCCGGCGGCTGGGGGTCGGTGACGCTCAACGGACGTCCCTTCCGTTGATCTCGACGACGGGAAGCCCACCGGGGACCGGCCACTGGACCTTGTCGGCGGGGACGACCATCGCCACGCCGGTGGAGACGGTCGTGGAGCCGAAGGTGAAGGAGTCGGCGACCTGGACGCCGGGGCGTTCGGCCTGGAGCTCTTCGAGGGTTCCGTAGAAGAGGGCGCCGGTGGGGCAGACGGTGGCGCACATCGGGGCGAGGCCGTAGGCGGTGCGGTCGTAGCAGAGGTTGCACTTCATCTGGAGCTTCGCCTGAAGGTCGATCTTGGGGACGCC
This sequence comes from Streptomyces aureus, assembly GCF_001418135.1. GTDB lineage: Bacteria > Actinomycetota > Actinomycetes > Streptomycetales > Streptomycetaceae > Streptomyces > Streptomyces aureus_A. The sequence goes on along the minus strand of NZ_LIPQ01000500.1, from coordinate 3,895 downwards.
GAACGGGCAGGCGTTGACGCAGTTGGCGCAGCCGATGCAGCGGGTGGTGTCGGCCTGCTGCACGACGCCGTCGGCGGTGACCAGGATCGCGTCGGCGGGGCAGACCTCGGCGCAGGGGGCGACGGGGTCCTCGCAGTGCATGCAGACGGTGGGGAGGGAGGCGACGGAGTGGCCCTCGTCGGGGTAGTCGAGGTGGATCATCGACTTGCCCCGGTGGGAGTCGCATTCGCGGCAGGCGGAGACGCAGGCCTGGCAGCCGATGCAGCGGCCCGGGTCGATGAAGATCGTGCGGCCCATCATGTGCGGGTCAGCTCCTCTCCGCGGTGCCGCGGCCCTGGGGTGAGGTGGGGGGCAGCGGGTCGGTGCGGGAGACCTGGGTCTCCGGGTAGGCCTGGTGTCCTGGTGCGGTGGGTGGGGCGGGGACCTCGTCGATCCGCTCGGCGGCCTCGATGCGGGCGGCGCAGACCTTGTACTCCGGGATCTTGGAGCGGGGGTCGAGGGCGTCGATGGTGAGGGCGTTGGCCGCGGTGGGGACCGGCCAGTGGTAGGGGACGAAGACGGTGTCGGGGCGGATGGCCTCGGTGACGAGGGCGGGGAAGACCTCGCTGCCGCGGCGGGTGACGACCCGGACGGGGTCGCCGTTGCGGAAGCCGTGGGAGGGGTGGACCTCGACCCAGGGGCGCGGGGTCTGTTCGACGAGGGCGCCCAGGCGGCGGGTCTGGTTGCCGGAGAGGAAGTGGGCGACGGTGCGGCCGGTGGTCAGCGAGAGGGGGAACTCCTCGCTGTACGGGTCCATGGGCGGGTGCCATTCGACGACCTGCATGTGGATCTTGCCGTCGGGGTGGTAGGTGCGGCCGTTCTCGAAGAGGCGGGGGGTTCCGGGGTGTTCGGTGCTGGGGCACGGCCAGGCGATGCCGCCGGTCTCCTCCAGGCGCTCGTAGGTGATGCCGTAGTAGTCGTTGACGGTTCCGGCGGAGGCGATGCGGAGTTCCTCGAAGACCGACCGGGAGTCGGGGAACCCGAACTTGTCGCCGGCGCCGAGCCGGCGGGCGAGTTCGCAGATCACCCAGGTGTCGGTGCGGACGCCGACCGGGGGTTCCTGGGCCTTGTTGTGCTTGACGACCCGGGCCTCGGCGTTGGCCATGACGCCCTCGTCCTCGGCCCACACGGTGACGGGGAAGACCACGTGCGCGTTGGCCGCGGTCTCGGAGAGGAAGAAGTCGAACTGGGCGTGGAACTCGAGGGCGTCGTAGCCCTCCTTGACGGTGGCGTAGTTGGGCAGTGAGACGAAGGGGTTGTTGCAGATGCCGACGAGTCCGCGGATCTCCTTGCGCTGCATCTGCCAGACCATCTCCATCATGGAGGTGCCGGCGGGCGGGAGTTCGGCCTCGTCGATGCCCCAGATCTCGCAGATCTGGCGGCGGTGCTCGGGGTTGGTGATGGAGCGGCCGCCGGGGAGGAGGTCGGACTTCTGGCCGTGTTCGCGGCCGCCCTGGCCGTTGCCCTGGCCGGTGATGGTGCCGTAGCCGGCGCCGGGCCTGCCGATGTGTCCGGCGGCGACGCACAGGTTGATGATGCTGAGGCAGTTCTCGACGCCCTGGGAGTGGTGCTCGACGCCGCGGGCGTGCCAGGCCATGGCCCGGTCCGCGCCGGCGAACATGCGGGCGACCTGCACGATCTGCTCCTCGGGGACGCCGCAGATCTCGGCCGACCGGGCCGGCGGGTATGCGGCGACGGCCGCTTTGACCTCCTCCCAGCCGGTGGCGTGGGCGGCGAGGTAGGCCTCGTCGGTGAGGCCCTCGGCGACGACGACATGGAGGACGGCGTTGAAGAAGGCGGAGTCGGTGCCCGGCTTGAGGGCGACGTGGAGGTCGGCGGTGCGGGCGATCGCGGTCTCGCGCGGATCGACGACGATGAGGGTGGCCCCCCGGTCGCGGGCTCCCCACAGGTACTGGGTCATGACGGGGAAGCACTCGCCGACGTTGGACCCGGCGATGAGGAGGCAGTCGGTGAGGAGGATGTCGGAGAAGGGGTTGCCGGCCCGGTCGATGCCGAAGGCGAGCTTGTTGGCCCCGGCGGCGGAGACCATGCAGAGACGTCCGTTGTAGTCGACGTGCCGGGACTTGAGCGCGACCCGGGCGAACTTGCCGACGAGGTAGGTCTTCTCGGAGTAGAGGCTGGCGCCGCCGAGGAGGCCGAACGCGTCGTTGCCGTACTCGCCCTGGATCCGGCGGATCTCGGCGACGGTGTGGTCGAGGGCCTCGTCCCAGCTGACCTCGCGGAACGCCTCGTCGCGATTGCGGCGCATGAGGGGCGCGGTGAGCCGGTCGGGGTGGTTGACCTGCTGGTAGGCGTTGATGCCCTTGGGGCAGAGCCGCATCCGGTTGATGTCGTGGTTGCGGGGTTCGACGCCGAAGACCTTGCCGCCGCGGTCGACGCGGAGGTACATGCCGCACTGGACGCCGCAGAAGCAGCAGTGGGTGGGGACGAGCGTCTCGCCGTTCTGGTCGGCGTGCCAGCGGTCGGCGGGAATGCCGCCGGCGTCGCGGAAGTTGCGGGTGCCGGGCGGGGCGAGGGAGGGGTCGAGCGGCAGCGCCCTGTTCGGGTCGGTCGCGGTCACTTGAAGCCCTTCTTCACGTGGTCGAGGTAGGCGTTGCCGCGCAGGACGCGCTTGCAGCGGGGGCAGTACTCGGCCCACTCGTCGAAGCCGAGGTCGAGGTCGCGCATGGTGCCCTTGAGGTTCTCCACGTACGGCGCGGTGTCGATCGGCTCGTGGCAGCGGCGGCAGGTGAGCACCTCCTCGTCCTTGCGGCGGGAGGTGTACTTGAAGAGCTGCATGCCGACGGCGGCGGGCCGCTGCACGATGTGGAAGAACTTCCCGAAGGGGATGTAGATGAGGGTGAAGACGACCGACACCATGTGGAGGATCGCGAGGAACTCGTAGCCGCCGCCGTGCAGGAAGATCGACGAGAAGGTGAGCAGCAGCCCGGTCACGGAGATGACGATGAGGGCGATCAGCGGCACCAGGTCGTAGGCGAAGCGCTGGCCGGTGATGGCTCCGCGGTCCTTCATGCGGCGCCACAGGAAGTAGGCGGCGCCGGCGATGACGAGGACGGCGGCGATGTCGAGGCCGTGGAACATCAGCCAGCCGACGACGCTGAGGGCGTCGAAGCCGATGATCTTCAATCCCCAGATCCGCATCTCGTAGCCGGGGCCCGAGCCGGTGGAGGAGGTGAAGGTGAACCAGCCCCAGGTGAGGGGGAAGGTGATCGCGGCGGCCAGCAGACAGCCCCAGAAGATGAGCTGGTGGGCGGCCCAGCGGGCGTGCGAGCGGGCGCCGAGGAACTTCTGGAAGCCGAGGTAGGTGGCGATCATCTTCGGCAGCGCGGTGGGCGCCGTGCGGAAGTTCGCCGCGGAGAAGAAGGAGCCCCAACCCTTGTGGAAGAGACGGCGGGCGCCGGGCGCGGAGATCCAGACGGTGTAGCGGTAGGCGACGCCGAAGGCGAGGAAGACCGTGGCGACGGCGTAGGGCAGCAGGGCCGAGTCGAAGTCGCGGAGCAGACGGCTGCCGAAGACGATCGCGAGGATCAGCAGTACGGAGACGACGGTGCCCGCGAGGGTGGCGCGGCGGCGCGCGGCGGCCGGGGTCTGCGGAGGGAGGCCGGCGGCCGCCGGATCTCCCGGCGCGGGGGCGCCCGAGGCGGGGGCGCCCGAGGCGGGATCGCCCGGGGTGGGATCGCCCGGCGGAGGTGTCGGCTCGGCTGTCTGCGGTGGCTCGGTCACGCGGCCACGGTAAGGCCGTACGGGGTCTTTTGCCCTGTTTTGCTAGTACCTGGAGTGAGGGAGTCGCCCGGACGGGGTTCGGGTGTCGCTCCGGCCGCCTCGGACCGCGTCG
>NZ_LIPQ01000050.1:8669-8905 GCF_001418135.1 Streptomyces aureus | reverse complement strand
CCCGACGCCCCCCGCCGAGCTGCACGGGCCCGTCCTCGCGTGGTTCGACCGGCACGCCCGTGACCTGCCCTGGCGCCACCCCGAGGCCGGGGCCTGGGGTGTCATGGTCAGCGAGTTCATGCTCCAGCAGACGCCCGTCGTCCGGGTGCTCCCGGTGTACGAGCAGTGGCTCGCGCGCTGGCCGCGCCCGGCCGACCTGGCCGCCGACGCCCCCGGTGAGGCGGTCCGCGCCTGGG
>NZ_LIPQ01000050.1:0-8660 GCF_001418135.1 Streptomyces aureus | reverse complement strand
GCCAGCTGCTCGCGCTGCCCGGCATCGGCGAGTACACGGCGGCCGCGGTGGCCTCCTTCGCGTACGGGCAGCGGCACGCCGTCCTGGACACCAATGTGCGCCGGGTCTTCGCGCGGGCGGCGACGGGCGTCCAGTACCCGCCGAACGCGACGACGGCCGCGGAGCGCCGGCTCGCCCGCGCGCTGCTGCCGGCGGACGAGGCGACCGCCTCCCGCTGGGCCGCCGCCTCGATGGAACTGGGCGCGCTCGTCTGCACGGCGAAGAACGAGGACTGCGGGCGCTGCCCGATCTCGGGGCAGTGCGCCTGGCGGCTCTCGGGGAAGCCCGCGCACGACGGCCCGCCGCGGCGAGGCCAGACGTACGCGGGGACCGACCGGCAGGTCCGGGGCCGGCTCCTGGCGGTGCTGCGGGAGTCGGCCGATCCGGTGGCGCAGGCGGTCCTGGACAAGGTCTGGGACGAGCCGGTGCAGCGGGCCAGGGCCCTGGACGGCCTGGTCGCCGACGGCCTGGTCGAACCGCTGGACGACGGGCACTACCGGCTGCCCGTGGCCTGAGCCGGGCGCCGCCCGCCCCTCGTCCCGCCGTTACACAACCGATGGGTAGCCGTGCGTCCACCGACGGCTCCCCCGCACAGCCCCGTGACAACCGCTCCGTAGCGTCATCGACGACACGAGGAACGAAGCAGGTCACGGGGTTCGGAGGCGGTTCGGATGAGGCATGGCGAGGTGCTCGATTTCGAGGAGTACGTACGCACGCGGCAGGACGCGCTGCTGCGCAGTGCACGTCGTCTCGTGGCCGACCCCGTCGACGCCCAGGACCTCCTGCAGACGGCCCTCGCCCGTACGTACGGCCGCTGGGACGGCATCGCCGACAAGTCCCTGGCCGACGCCTACCTCCGCCGGGTCATGATCAACACCCGGACCGAGTGGTGGCGCTCCCGCAAGCTCGAAGAGGTGCCCACCGAGCAGCTGCCGGACGCCTGTGTCGACGACCCGACCGAGCAGCACGCGGACCGGGCCCTCCTCATGGACATCCTGAAGGTCCTCGCGCCGAAGCAGCGCAGCGTCGTCGTCCTGCGGCACTGGGAACAGATGAGCACCGAGGAGACGGCGGCGGCGCTCGGCATGTCGACCGGTACGGTGAAGTCGACGCTCCACAGGGCGCTCGCCCGGCTCCGCCAGGAGCTGGAGAGCCGTGATCTCGACGCCCGCGCCCTGGGGCGGACCGGAGAGCGGACGACCGTGCGAGGCGACGAACGGGGGCGGGAGCGGTGCGCGGCCTAGACGGCGAAGCCGACGGCAGAAGACACGACGGCGAAGGCGGCATCGGCAGCGGTGGCGGCCCCGGCGGCGACGACCGGTACGGAACCGGACGGCGCCGCCGGCGCCGTACCGCCAAGGCGGCGAGCATCACGGCGACGGCCGGGCTCGTCGCCGTCGGGCTGTCCATGGCAGCCTGTTCCACCGGCGGCACCGGCTCCCGCGACGAGGGAGCGGCGGCCACCAGGGACGTGGCCGGGGCGGCGCCCACCCCCTCGCCGTCGGCCGACGGCGACCTCCGGTCCACCGAGCGGGTCGATCCGATCCAGCTGCTGAAGGCCGATCCGAAGATCGAGGAGCGGTTCAAGACCGATCTGAAGCCCTGCGTCGCGGACGCGTACCCGGTGGACGCCTCGTACGGCAACCTCACGAACGCTCCCGCGCCCGACGTCGTCGTCAACGTGATGACCTGCGGTGATGCCGTCGGCATCGGCACGTATGTCTACCGGAGGCAGAGCGACGGGTACGAGAACGTGTTCATGGCGGAGGACGCCGCCGTCTACGCCACGATCGACCGGGGCGAGCTCGTCGTCACCAAGCAGGTGTACGCGAAGGGCGACCCGGTCGCGTACCCCTCGGGCGAGGACGTGATCACGTACCGCTGGTCGGGGAACAGGTTCACCCAGCAGGACTGGGTGCACAACGACTACAGCCGGGCCGTCGGTGACGGCGAGGTCGTCGAGCCCGCGCCGAGCGAGCCCCCCGCCCACTGAGCCGCACACCCCCACCCGCAGAGAGATCCGAAGGACACGCACAATGGCCGAAACCCATGTCCTGTTCGTCGAGGACGACGACGTCATCCGTGAGGCCACCCAGCTCGCCCTCGAGCGGGACGGCTTCCGGGTCACGGCCATGCCCGACGGACTCTCCGGCCTGGACGCCTTCCGGGCGCAGCGGCCGGACATCGCCCTGCTCGACGTGATGCTGCCGGGCATGGACGGGGTCAGCCTCTGCCGCCGGATCCGCGACGAGTCGACGGTGCCGGTGATCATGCTGTCGGCACGCGCCGACTCGATCGACGTCGTGCTCGGTCTGGAGGCCGGGGCCGACGACTACGTCACCAAGCCCTTCGACGGCTCGGTGCTGATGGCCCGGATCCGCGCCGTCCTCCGCCGCTTCGGGCACGCGGGCGGCCCCGGCGCCGGTGAGCGGGGGGAGGAGGGACCGGACGGCGGCGGGCTCCTCGCCTTCGGCGATCTGGAGGTCGACACCGACGGCATGGAGGTCCGCAAGGGCGGGACCCCGGTCGCGCTGACGCCGACCGAGATGCGGCTGCTCCTGGAGTTCTCGTCGGCGCCGGGCACCGTGCTGTCCCGGGACAAGCTCCTGGAGCGGGTCTGGGACTACGGCTGGGGCGGCGACACCCGGGTCGTGGACGTCCACGTCCAGCGGCTGCGCGCCAAGATCGGCCAGGACAGGATCGAGACGGTCCGCGGCTTCGGCTACAAGCTCAAGAGCTAGGGCGCCATGATCCACACGACACCCCCCGAGACGGGCACGCACCGGTGAGGCTGCGCCCCCTCCGTACCGGCGTCCGCTGGAAGATCGCCGTGGCCATCGCGGCGGTCGGCGCGCTGATCGCGGTCACCCTGAGCGTGGTCGTGCACAACGCCGCCCGGATCTCGATGCTCGACAACGCGCGCGAGGTGCAGATGGAGCGGCTGCTCTTCGCGCAGCGGATGTACGAGACGTCGAAGCCGAAGGAACCGCGCTTCGGCACCAAGATCAACGACCCGTCGCTGCCGAGCCAGCTCGACCAGCTGATGCAGGACAAGCGGCGCGGTACGTACGTGCAGGAGCACCGGCACGGCGGGCCGCCCGACGTGTGGGCGGCGGTGCCGCTCGCCAACGGCGACGTGCTCTCGCTGCACATCCCCTTCGCCGACCGCAGCGCCACGATCATGAACGATCTGGACCGTGCCCTCGTCATCGGCTCGGTCTCGGTGGTCTTCGGCGGCTGCGCCCTCGGCGTGCTCATCGGCGGCCAGCTCTCGCGGCGGCTGCGAAAGGCCGCCGTCGCGGCCGGCCGGGTCGCCCAGGGGAACACGGACGTCCGGGTCAGGGAGGCCGTCGGCGGGGTCGTACGGGACGAGACCGACGACCTGGCGTGGGCGGTCGACGCCCTCACCGACGCCCTCAACGAGCGGATCGAGGCGGAGCGGAGGGTCACCGCGGACATCGCGCACGAGCTGCGCACCCCGGTGACAGGACTGCTCACGGCGGCCGAGCTGCTGCCGCCGGGGCGTCCGACCGAGCTCGTACGGGACCGGGCGCAGGCGATGCGGACGCTGGTCGAGGACGTGCTGGAGGTGGCCCGGCTCGACAGCGCGTCGGAGCGGGCGGAGCTCCAGGAGATCGCGCTCGGGGAGTTCGTGGAGCGGCGAGTGCGGGCGCTCGATCCCGGGGTGGTCGTCCGGGTCGTCCACGACTCCTGGGTGAACACCGACCCGCGGCGCCTGGAGCGCGTCCTCGGCAATCTCCTCGCGAACGCCGCCAAGCACGGCAGGCCGCCGGTGGAGGTCACCGTCGAGGGCCGCGTCGTGCGGGTCCGCGACCACGGTCCCGGTTTCCCCGAGGCGCTGCTCAAGGAGGGCCCGAGCCGGTTCCGTACGGGGACGAGCGACCGCGCGGGCCAGGGCCACGGCCTGGGCCTGACGATCGCGTCGGGCCAGGCGCGGGTCCTGGGCGCGCGGCTGACCTTCCGGAACGTGGCCTCCGAGGCGGCGCCGAACGGTGTGGGCGGGGCGATCGCGGTGCTGTGGCTGCCGGACCACGCGCCGACGAACACGGGCAGCTTCCCGATCCTGCGGCCGGCCGACTGACGGGGGGGTTACGGCGGTGGGGCCGGTCCTGTGTCAGGACCGGCCCCACCGCCGTACGCACGCACCTCTCACGAGGTGATCAGACCGTCTCGGCGACCTTCACCTTGCCGTCGCCCTCGGCCGTCTTCGGGGCCGGCGCCGGACCGGCGCCGCGCAGCGCCACCTCCTTGACGAAGAAGGCGAGGACCAGGCCGAGGACGGAGACCGCGGCGGCGACCAGGAAGGCGCCGTGCGTGCCCGTCGAGACCGCGTGCTGGTAGGCCTCGCGGAGCGCCTCCGGCAGCTTGGCCAGGCTGGCCGCGTCGAGCTGGGCCGTCCGCTCGGTGAGGCCGGATCCGCCGCGTGCCGTCATCTCGTCCTGGACGCGGCTCGTGAAGAGCGCGCCCATGATCGCGACGCCGAAGGAGGAGCCGAGCGTCCGGAAGAGGGTGGTGGAGGACGAGGCGACGCCCATGTCCTTCATCTCGACGCTGTTCTGGGCGACCAGCATGGTGATCTGCATCAGGAAGCCCATGCCGGCCCCGAGGACCGCCATGTGGACGCCGGAGATCAGCCGCGAGGTGTCGGTGTCCATCGTGGAGAGCAGGTAGAGACCGACCGTCATGAGCGCGCCGCCCAGGATCGGGAAGATCTTGTACTTGCCGGTGCTGGTGGTGAAGCGGCCCACGACCAGCGAGACGACCATCATCGACAGCAGCATCGGCAGGAGCAGCAGGCCGGAGTTGGTCGCCGAGGCGCCCTGGACGGACTGCTGGAAGATCGGCAGGTAGAGGACCGCGCCGAACATCACGAAGCCGGTGATGAAGCCGATCAGGGACATCAGCGTGAAGTTGCGGCTGCGGAAGATGTGCAGCGGCATGATCGGGTCGCTCGCGCGGGTCTCCACCCAGAGGAAGGCCGCGAGCGAGAGCGCTCCGCCGACCGCCAGGCCGACGATGGTGGCCGAGCCCCAGGCGTACTCCGTACCGCCCCAGGTGGTGACCAGGACGATGGCGGTGATGCCGACGGTCAGCAGCGCGGCGCCGAGGAAGTCGATCCGGGTGCCCGTGGCGCGCTTCTTCTTCGGCAGGTGCAGGACGGTGGTGACCATGGCGAGGGCGACGGCGCCGAGCGGCAGGTTGATGTAGAAGGACCAGCGCCAGCCCCAGTGGTCGGTGATGGTGCCGCCGACCAGCGGTCCGCCGATCATGGCGAGGGCCATCACGCCGGCCATCATGCCCTGGTACTTGCCGCGCTCGCGGGGCGGGATGAGGTCGCCGATGATCGCCATCACGCCGACCATGAGGCCGCCGGCGCCGAGGCCCTGGATCGTACGGAAGCCGATGAGCTGGCCCATGTCCTGGGCCATGCCGCTGAGCGCCGAACCGATCAGGAAGATCACGATCGAGGTGAGGAAGACGCCCTTGCGGCCGAACATGTCGCCGACCTTGCCCCACAGGGGGGTCGATGCGGCGGTGGCCAGGGTGTAGGCGGTGACGACCCAGGAGAGGTGCTCCAGGCCGCCGAGCTCGCCGACGATGGTCGGCATCGCGGTGCCGATGATCATGTTGTCCAGCATCGCGAGGAGCATCGCGATCATCAGGGCGAGCAGGACGACGCGGACGCTGCGTGGCTGCGGTTCCGTCTCCCCCTGCGCCGGTGTCGCTGTGGCTTGCGTCGTCATCTTCGTCCCTTACTTGCCGCCCGGCTAGTTACTACACTGGGGAAGGTAGACCCGTAACTTGCCGGTCGTCAAGTAAGTTCTTTGGAAAGTGGAGGGCAGTCATGGCCCGAGGCAACACCCACCAGCGCATCCAGGACGTGGCCCTCGATCTCTTCGCCGAGCAGGGCTACGAGAAGACCTCCCTGCGCGAGATCGCGGAACGCCTCGACGTCACGAAAGCGGCGCTCTACTACCACTTCAAGACCAAGGAAGACATCCTCATCGGGATCTTCGAGGACCTGACCCGCCCCATGGACGACCTGATCGCCTGGGCGCAGGAGCAGCCCCGGACCCTGGAGACCCGGCAGGAGGTGCTGCGCCGCTACCAGGTGGCACTGCGCGCGGCGGCCCCGCTCTTCCGCTTCATGCAGGAGAACCAGGCGACGGTCCGCGAGCTGAGCGTCGGCCTCACCTTCAAGGAGCGGATGCTCGCGCTGACCGGACTGATCCAGGAGCCGGACTTCGCGATGGTGGACCAGGTGCGCTGCGTCAGCGCGATCTTCACACTGCACGCGGGCACGTTCTTCATGCAGAACATCGAGGGCGACTCCGAGGAGAAGCACAGGGCCACCCTCGAGGTCGCCCTCGATCTGCTCAACCAGGCCCACCGGGCCTCATGAGTTCTGTTCGTACGGCTCAGATGGAGACGCCGTGGGACCGCAGGAAGGCGGCCGGGTTCACGGCGGAGCCGTAGTTCGGGGTCGTGCGGATCTCGAAGTGCAGGTGGGGGCCGGAGGAGTTGCCGGTGTTGCCCGAGAGGGCGATCTGCTGACCGGCGAGGACCTTCTGACCGATGTGCACCTTGATCTTCGACAGGTGGGCGTACTGCGAGTACGTGCCGTTGGCGTGCTTGACGACGATCGCGTTGCCGTACGCGGGGCCGTCGCCGCCGCCGTTCGGGCCGGCCTTCACGACGGTGCCGGAGCCCGCGGCCTTGACCGGGGTGCCGACCGGAACGGCGAAGTCCTGGCCGGAGTGCTTGTGGGCCCACATGGCGCCGCCCTGGTTGTAGCTGGCGGTCAGCGTGTACGCGGTGACCGGCTTGACCCAGGACGGGGCCTTCTTGGCGGCGACCGGCTTCACGGTGACGACCTTCTTGACCGCGGCGGCCTTCTTGACGGCCGCGGCCTTCGCGGCGGCGGCCTTCACCTGGGCGGCGACGTGCGCCTGGGCGTCGGCCTGAGCGGCGACGGCGGCGGACGCGGTGACCGCGACCGGGGCGGTGACGGCCTGGCCCTCGGCGGCGAAGGCGGACCCAGCTCCGGTCACCATCGTCGCTCCCAGGCCGGCGGCGGCAAGAGCGACGACGGTGACACGGGCGGCGGGGTTCATGCGCTTCGACATACGGGGGAAACCTCCGGGAAGTACGGGACCCGACGCGAACGGTGCGCTGCGTCGGGCTTGCTCATCCTTGGTAACCCGGACCCCCATCCAGCCCAAAACACCCCATCTACGACATCAGGTCGTAGCGATCTCCGGGGAAGTTCCACCCTTGACGACCCCGAGGGCCACCTTCGAAATCGGACATACCGGCACAAGAGAACCGGTTTATCCGCATGTCACAGGGAACCGAAACCGCGCAAAAGGCCGTCCGGCGTCCGGTTCGGGACCCTCGGGGACCAAAGTCCCGACGGTTCGCTCCTGAACGTCCCGAATCGGCACCAATGGTCACCACTATTGCGGTTAGTACCCCTCAAAACGCCTGTGCGCCTTGTCACCAGGCACCGGCCGCCAATGGGACCTGGGTCACGCAACCGAGCCGTCCGGAAGGCCGTCACGCACTACGCTGACCGCTTCGGGGACCCACGGGGGGACACACATGGAACCGGCACTCATCGGCACGCGCCTCGCCTCGGCCGCGATCGGCCCGATCTTGAGGAAACTGCTGGTCAGCGATGGTCCAGGGGCGGGTCTCACGGGCCGGTCGGAGAAAGTCCGGCTCTCCTCCCTGGTCTCCTTCCGCGGCGAGAAGCGCACGCTGACGGAGAAGGACGTCCGGAAGCTGGCGGGAACGCTGGTGGGCCGGTCCATGGACGGGGCCGGCGAGCGGCCCTTCCCCGCCGACGAGGCCGAGGCGGTCACCGACACCCTCGCCACGACCCTCCTCGCCCTCGGCGACCTCGACATGGACGACGTCCAGGCCGTCCGCCTCGGCCACACCGACCTCGCCCGCCGCCTGCGCACGGCGGCCCCGGCCCCGGACGGCCTGTCCACGGACTCGGTCCGCTATCTGGAGTCGATGACGGAGTGGGCCTGCCTCCACATCCTCGACTTCTTCACCCAGCGCTCCACGTTCGTGGCCCGCAGCCTGGTGGAACAGACCCGCGGGCAGAGCGAGCTCATCGCGAAGGTCGACGAGGTGATCCGCCGGGTGCCCCGGGCGGACAGCCGGGACGCGGAGTTCGAGCGGCGCTACCTTGCCCACCTGGCGAAGAAGCACGGCCGCCTGACGATCTACGGGGTGGACCTGCGGGACGCACCGGAGAAGTGGCCGCTGGACGTGGCGTATCTGTCGCTGGAGACGACGGAGGTCGCGGACGCGTCGAGGCTGTGGATGGGCCCTTCGGACGAGGCGGTGCCGTCGCCACGGGATTCCGCGGCTCCACCACGACACCAGGGTGGCCCCACGGGTCCGGCGTCAGCCGCGGCGGTCAGCTCGTGGATGGGATCCGGCCCCGCCACGGCCCCTGGGGCCTTCACGCACCCCTCGGCGGGCATCCACCGGGGTTACGCGCCGGGCGGTCGCGCCGACCAGATCCTCGCCCGACACGACAAGGTGCTCCTGCGCGGCGCGGCCGGCTCCGGCAAGACGACGCT
>NZ_LIPQ01000005.1 GCF_001418135.1 Streptomyces aureus | reverse complement strand
CGCCAAGGACGGCACCGTCCATCTCGTCGGCTACGGCCGCGCGAACCACGCGGGCCTCGGCGACGACGAGGTCCTCAGGGCGGTCATCGCCGAACAGCGCCTGCCCCGGGACGACGAGGCCACCACGGACGGCAACCGGTACTTCTACGGCTTCGAGTGCGAGAACCTCGGCGACGGCGTGGATCCGTGGCCGAAGGTCCAGCTGGAGGCCATCGCGAAGGCGGCGGCCGCGCTGTGCCGGGTGCACGGCTGGACGCAGCGCTCGGTCATCGGGCACCTGGAGTGGCAGCCGGGGAAGTCGGACCCGCGCGGCTTCACGATGGCCTCGATGCGCGAGCGGGTGGCCGACCTCCTGCGCTGACCGTACGGAGCGTGCGGACCACGGCCCGGCACACGGACAATGGCCGGGTGAACGCGTTCGACCTCTCCCGCCTGCGGCCCCGGCTCCCCTCGCCCCTGGAGCCGGTGGAGGACGAGCGCTTCGCCCGGCGCGGGCTCACGCTGTCGCTCAAGCGCGAGGACCTCATCCATCCCGATCTGCCGGGCAACAAGTGGCGCAAGCTCGCGCTCAACCTCGAGGCGGCGGACGGCCGTCCCGTGCTGACCTTCGGCGGCGCGTACTCCAACCACCTGCGCGCGGTGGCGGCCGCCGGACGGCTGCTCGGCTTTCCCACCGTCGGGATCGTGCGCGGCGACGAGCTGGCCGGGCGGCCGCTCAACCCCTCGCTCGCGCGGTGCGCGGCGGACGGGATGCGGCTCGTGTTCGTGGACCGGGCCACGTACCGCGCGAAGAACGACCCGGCCACCCGCGCGACGCTCCTGGAACAGGCCCCCGCGGGCGCGTACGTGGTCCCCGAGGGCGGCAGCAACGCGCTCGCCGTCCAGGGCTGCGTGGAGCTGGGCCGGGAGCTCGCCGGGCAGGCGGACACCGTCGCCGTGGCCTGCGGCACGGGCGGCACCCTCGCGGGTCTCGCGGCCGGCCTGTCCCCGGGGCCGGGGGCGCCTCCCGCCGAGGGCGGGGGGAGGGCACTGGGCGTCCCGGTCCTCAAGGGCGGTTTCCTGGGCGGGGAGGTACGCGCCCTCCAGGACGCGGCGTTCGGCGGGCCGCGCGGCGACTGGTCCCTCGACGAGCGATTCCACTGCGGGGGCTACGCGCGCGTGCCCCCGGCCCTCGACGCGTTCGCACGCGACTTCGAGGCGCGGCACGGACTCGCCATCGAGCGGCTGTATGTGGCCAAAATGCTGCTCGGCCTCACGACCCTGGCGGAGGAGGGCGCGTTCCCCGCGGGCACCCGGCTCGTGGCGGTCGTCACGGGCGCCCCGGACACGTCTCGGCAGGACGGCGGGGCTCAGCCCGCGGCCTCCTCGCGGTAGGCGGCGGCCTCCTCCAGGTCGAGCCGGCGGAGCAGCGTCCGCATCATCTCGTCGTCGATCCGCCGGGCGTCACGCAGCCGCACGAAGACCTCGCGCTCGGCCTCGATCATCTCTCGCGACAGGCGCCGGTAGGTGTCGTCCGCGGTCTCCCCGGTGACCGCGTTGACGGCACCGAGCCGCTCCCAGACCGCGTTGCGGCGCCGTTCGAGGACCGTGCGGAGCCGGTCGGCGAGGGGCTTCGGCAGGGTGTTGCGCTCGTCGGCGAGCAGCGCGTCGAGGCGCTCCTCGGCGGCCTGCGAGGCCTCGCTCTGGGCCTGCGCCTCGGCCAGGGTCTCGGCGTACCGGTCCTTCCCCGGGAGCTTCAGGAAGCGGATGAGGGGCGGCAGGGTGAGGCCCTGCACGACCAGGGTGCCGATGACGGTGGTGAAGGTGAGGAAGAGGACGAGGTTGCGGGCCGGGAACTCCACGCCGTCGGTGACCACGGGGATGGAGAAGGCGATGGCGAGCGAGACCACCCCGCGCATGCCGGCCCACCCGACGACGAGCGGGGCCCTCCAGTCCACCTCCGGCTCCCGTTCCCGGATCCGGGCGGAGAGCCGGGGCAGGAAGGTCGCGGGATAGACCCAGACGAACCGGACCACGACCACCGCGACGAAGACCCCGACCGCGTACCAGGCCGCCTCGCCGATCCCGTACGGCCCGAGTTCCCGGACGACGTACGGCAGCTGAAGGCCGATCAGTGCGAAGACGGCTGATTCCAGGACGAAGGCGACCATCTTCCAGACGGCCTCCTCCTGGAGGCGGGTCGCGAAGTCGACCTGCCAGGCGCGGTGGCCGAGGAAGAGGCCGACCACGACGACGGCGAGGACGCCGGAGGCGTGGACCTCCTCGGCCGCCGCGTAGGCGACGAAGGGGATGAGGAGGGAGAGGGTGTTCTGCAGGAGGGAGTCGCCGAGGCCCCGGCGCAGCCAGTGGATGGGGACCATGAGGACCAGACCGACGCCGATGCCGCCGAGGGCCGCCAGCGCGAACTCCCCGAGGCCGCCGGCCCAGCTCAGGCCCTCGCCGACGGCCGCCGCGAGGGCGACCTTGTACGCGGTGATGGCGGTGGCGTCGTTCACCAGGGACTCGCCCTGGAGGATCGTGGTGATCCGGTTCGGCAGGCCGAGCTTCCGGGCGATGGCGGTGGCGGCGACCGCGTCCGGCGGGGCGACGACCGCGCCGAGCACCAGGGCGGCGGTGAGCGGCAGATCGGGCACGAGGACGTACGCGAGCCAGCCCACGGCCACGGTGGCGAAGAGGACGTACCCGACGGAGAGCAGCGCGACGGGCCGGATGTTGGCCCGCAGGTCGAGGTACGAGGAGTCGACGGCCGCCGTGTAGAGGAGCGGGGGCAGGATCAGCGGCAGCACGATGTGCGGGTCGAGGGTGTAGTCCGGCACTCCGGGGACGTAGGCGGCGGCCAGACCTGCGGCGACCAGGAGGAGCGGTGCGGGCACCGGGGTCCTGCGGGCGAGGCCCGCGATCGCCGCGCTCGCCGCCACGAGTGCCACCAGCTGTAGAGCGTCCATGCCCGTCCCCGTCTCGTCCCGCAACGTAACCTGGCCATCATGAGCGAGTGCCCGCACGTTGCCGAAATGCCGCGCCCCGAACCGGCGCCGCTGGCCGACACCTGCCCGGAGTGCCTGGCGGACGGTACGCATCCGGTCCAGCTGCGGCTCTGTCTGACCTGCGGGCACGTGGGCTGCTGCGACTCCTCGGCGGGGCGGCACGCGACGGGGCACTTCTCCACCACGGGGCACCCGGTGATGCGGACCTTCGAGCCGGGCGAGGCCTGGCGCTGGTGCTTCGTGGACGGGTCGATCGTCTGAGTCCACGGCCGGTCCGGTGGTCCGACCGTCCGGAGATTCGGACGTTCGACGATTCGCCCGGGCCACGGTTGGGTACGTCACCCCTCCGCCGGTCGCTCGCTTTCGGCCCCCGCAGACCCCTACCCACCGTCCGCACCCATGGGCCTACCATGGGTGACGACCGGCGACGAGGGGCCGGTGGGGGCGGGGTGCACGGCGACACGGCGGGACGGATCGCGATAGCGTCACGGCGGACTGCGCAGCCCCCTGCGTACCGCCCGGTTCGGGGGCCTCTCCCCCCGAGCCCCTAATGAGCTTGTGCCACCTTGGAGGTGAGGGTGTCCCAGATCGCAGGCGAGCCCGGGACCCAGGACTTCGTGGAAGTCCGGCTGCCCGCTGCGGGTGCCTATCTGTCCGTGCTGCGTACGGCCACGGCCGGCCTCGCGGCGCGCTTGGACTTCACCCTCGACGAGATCGAGGACTTGCGGATCGCGGTCGACGAGGCCTGCGCCATCCTGCTCCAGCAGGCCGTGCCGGGATCCGTCCTCAGCTGTGTCTTCCGACTGGTCGACGACTCCCTCGACGTGACCGTCTCCGCCCCGACCACGGACGGCCGGGCGCCCGAGCGCGACACGTTCGCCTGGACGGTGCTGTCGGCACTGGCCGGGAAGGTGGAATCGTCGGTGGCCGAGGACCGTACGGTCTCGATCAGCCTGTACAAACAGCGCGGCGCGGGGCCAGGCCCGGCGTGAGGCGCGGGGACGCGACGGCCGGCATCCCTGAGCAGCAGGCACGGCCGTATGAGGTCGCTACGGAGCAGGCGGACCAGATGAGCGAGCACGAGCAGCACCACGAGGTTCCCGAGACACCAGGCGTCTCCGAGGCCCCCCGGGGCCCCGCGCGTGCGGAGGGCTCCTCCGAGGCGGGCGGGACCGCGGCGGCGACCGCGGAGCCGGCCACCGAGGCCGTCGCCGGGACGGCCGCGGAGCCGGTCGCGGAATCGGCCGTGGAGAAGGCGGAGGACGGGGACGAGTCCGACGACGTTCCCGACGTCCCCGTCACCCCGGACCCGCACGACCGGACCGGCGCCCGCGCGCTCTTCGTCACGCTGCGTGAACTGCCGGAGGGTTCCCCGGAGAAGGCCGAGCTGCGCAACCAGCTGGTGCGGATGCACCTGCCGCTCGTCGAGCACCTGGCCCGGCGCTTCCGCAACCGCGGCGAGCCGCTGGACGACCTGACGCAGGTCGCGACCATCGGTCTGATCAAGTCGGTGGACCGGTTCGACCCGGAGCGCGGCGTCGAGTTCTCGACGTACGCGACCCCGACGGTCGTCGGCGAGATCAAGCGCCACTTCCGTGACAAGGGCTGGGCGGTCCGGGTGCCGCGCCGGCTCCAGGAGCTGCGGCTCTCGCTGACCACGGCGACGGCGGAGCTCTCCCAGCAGCACGGCCGCTCGCCGACCGTGCACGAGCTGGCCGAGCGGCTCGGGATCTCGGAGGAGGAGGTCCTGGAGGGTCTGGAGTCGGCGAACGCCTACTCGACGCTCTCCCTGGACGTCCCCGACACGGACGACGAGTCGCCCGCGGTGGCGGACACGCTCGGCGCGGAGGACGAGGCCCTGGAGGGCGTCGAGTACCGCGAGTCGCTCAAGCCGCTGCTGGAGGACCTGCCGCCCCGGGAGAAGCGGATCCTGCTGCTTCGCTTCTTCGGGAACATGACCCAGTCGCAGATCGCGCAGGAGGTCGGCATCTCGCAGATGCACGTGTCCCGGCTGCTGGCTCGGACCCTGGCGCAGCTGCGGGAGAAGCTCCTGGTGGAGGAGTGACCCTCGTCAGCTCTCCTGACCGGGGCGCCGGATGCCGAGCGCCTCGGTCGTGGCCGGGTTCACCAGGAGGACCAGCCCGGTGACGGCCAGGACGCCGAGGACGACGCCGGCCGGGATCATCACGCTGTTCGCCTGAAGCAGCTGCCAGGCGACCGGCAGGGCAAGGATCTGCGTGATCACGGCCGGACCGCGGCTCCAGGAACGGCGCGTCCACAGGCCACGGGCGGCGGCGAGCGGGATGAGTCCGAGTGCGACGAGCGTCACGGCGCCCGTCGCGGCGCCGGTGAGGTCCTCGGACGTCCCGGTCAGCGCGTTCACCAGCATGTAGACACCCCCGACGAAGAGGCCGAGGGCCTCGACACCGGCCACGGCCGCCGCGGCGGCGAGTCGGGCGGGGCGGGGGGTCTGCTCCGTGCTGCTCTCAGCGGGACTGCTCATACAGGGCAGGGTAGCGGGGGCCGCCCGGCCCGCCGGAAGCCGGGCGAGGGCACGGCGCCCGGGCCGGCCCGGAGCACGGCGCCGAGGACGGGCGGACATGTCCAGGGATCGGGCTGGACTGGGCCCGGTACCGCCGGGTAGGTACCCTGGCGCTCATGCGCGCACTTCTCGTGGTCAACCCGGCAGCCACCACCACCAGTGCCCGCACCCGTGACGTGCTCATCCACGCGCTCGCGAGCGAGATGAAGCTGGAGGCGGTCACCACCGAGTACCGCGGGCACGCGCGGGACCTCGCCCGACGGGCCGCGGACTCCGGCGCCATCGACCTGGTCGTGGCCCTCGGCGGCGACGGCACGGTGAACGAGGTCGTCAACGGACTGCTGCACGGCGGGCCCGACCTCGACGGGCTCCCGGGCCTCGCGGTCGTCCCCGGCGGCTCGACGAATGTCTTCGCCCGGGCCCTCGGCCTGCCGAACGACGCCGTGGAGGCGACCGGCGCCCTGCTCGACGCGTTGCGTGAGCGGCGGGCACGCACGGTGAGCCTCGGTCTCGCCTCGGGAACGCCGGGCACGGAGGACGAATCCGTCCCGTCCCGCTGGTTCACCTTCTGCGCCGGTCTCGGTTTCGACGCGAGCGTCATCGGCCGGGTCGAACAGCAGCGGGAACGCGGGAAGAGATCCACCCACGCCCTTTATCTGCGCCAGGTGGTGCGCCAGTTCCTGGAGGAACCGAACCGCCGGCACGGCACGATCACCCTGGAACGGCCCGGCGCCGAGCCGGTCGAGGACCTGGTCCTCTCCATAATCTGCAACACCTCCCCCTGGACCTACCTGGGCAATCGTCCGGTGTACGCGTCCCCGGAGGCCTCCTTCGAAACCGCGCTGGACGTGCTCGGACTGCGCCGTCTCTCCACCCCGGCGGTGGCCCGGTACGCCACCCAGCTGCTCACCTCGACCCCGGAACGCGGGCCGCGCGGCAAGCATGCGGCAACTCTGCACGACCTGACCGACTTCACCTTGCATTCCAAGGTTCCCCTCCCTCTTCAGATGGACGGAGACCACCTGGGACTGCGTACGAGCGTGACGTTCACAGGCGTACGCCGTGCACTGCGTGTGATTGTGTGAGTGGAAGGGCCCAAAGTCCTTTCACTCGAACGTTTAGGCGCGCATCCACCCCTTAGAAGTACGGCTGTGACCTAGCCGACACCGAGGAATCAAAAAAAACTTTCCGGAAGGGGTTGTATCCGTTGCTGGGGTTTGGGAGTCTCTTCTTGGCGATCGGGACGGCCCGCAACACCGGCCTCCACTGAGAGCCAGAACCCCTCCTCAGTCTTAGGACCACACCAGTTCATCTGGCAGTCGGCCCTTCCCTTGCGGGGGGATTCGTGAAAGCGTTCACATTCACAAGCAACCAGCTTGTAACACCCTAGAGAGGTAGCAGCCATGGACTGGCGTCACAACGCCGTTTGTCGTGAGGAAGACCCCGAGCTGTTCTTCCCCATCGGCAACACCGGTCCTGCGCTGCTGCAGATCGAGGAAGCCAAGGCCGTCTGCCGCCGCTGCCCCGTCATGGAGCAGTGCCTGCAGTGGGCGCTCGAGTCCGGCCAGGACTCCGGCGTCTGGGGTGGCCTCAGCGAGGACGAGCGCCGCGCGATGAAGCGCCGTGCCGCTCGCAACCGGGCGCGTAACGCCAGCGCCTGACGCCCACCGACAGCCTGAGGCGAGCGGCGCATACATCGCGTATGCAATCACCGCCCTTGAGCCGCAGCGCGCAGCAGTAACCCACAGCATTCGAGCCCCGGACCGACTTCTTCGGTCCGGGGCTCGCTGCTGTGTCCGCGCCGATCGCTTCCGCGGCTGTTACTCCTGCGGCTGTTTCCTTCGCGGCTGCTACTTCTGCGGCTGTACGGGGATGTCGAGAACCACCTTCGTACCGCGCTCGGCGCCCGGCAGCATGTCGAAGGATCCGCCCAACTCCCCTTCCACCAGGGTCCGTACGATCTGCAGACCGAGGTTGCCGGCCCGCTGCGGGTCGAATCCCTCGGGCAGACCGCGGCCGTCGTCCTGGACCGTGATCAGGAGCCGGGCGTCGGGCCTGGGCTCGCCCCGTACGGCGGTGACCTCGACGGCGCCCTCGTCGCCCGGGGCGAACGCGTGCTCCAGGGCGTTCTGGAGGATTTCGGTGAGGACCATCGAGAGCGGGGTCGCGACCTCGGCGTCGAGAATCCCGAAGCGGCCGTTGCGCCGGCAGGTCACCCGGCCCGGGGAGATCTCGGCGACCATCGCGATCACGCGGTCGGCGATCTCGTCGAACTCCACCCGCTCGTCCAGGTTCTGGGACAGCGTCTCGTGGACGATCGCGATCGAACCGACGCGCCGAACGGCCTCGTTGAGGGCCTCGCGGCCGCCCTCGGAGTCCATCCGGCGGGCCTGGAGGCGCAACAGGGCGGCCACCGTCTGGAGGTTGTTCTTCACCCGGTGGTGGATCTCCCGGATGGTGGCGTCCTTGGTGATCAACTCGCGCTCGCGGCGGCGCAGTTCGGTGACGTCCCGGAGCAGGACGAGCGAGCCGATGCGGGTGCCCTTCGGCTTGAGCGGGATGGCCCGGAGCTGGATCACACCGCCGTTCCCCTCGACCTCGAACTCGCGCGGCGCGTAGCCGGACGCCAGCGTGACCAGGGCTTCGTCCACCGGTCCGCGGGAGGGGGCGAGTTCGGCGGTGATCTGGCCGAGGTGCTGGCCGACGAGGTCGGCGGCGAGGCCGAGCCGGTGGTACGCGGAGAGGGCGTTGGGCGAGGCGTACTGGACGATGCCCTCGGCGTCGAGGCGGACGAGTCCGTCGCCGGCGCGGGGCGAGGAGTCCATGTCGACCTGCTCGCCGGGGAAGGGGAAGGTCCCGGCCGCGATCATCTGCGCGAGGTCGGAGGCCGACTGGAGGTACGTGAGCTCCAGGCGGGAGGGGGTGCGGACGGTCAGCAGGTTGGTGTTGCGGGCGATGACACCGAGGACGCGGCCCTCGCGGCGGACGGGGATGGACTCGACCCGTACCGGGACCTCCTCGCGCCACTCGGGGTCGCCCTCGCGGACGATCCTGCCCTCGTCGAGCGCGGCGTCCAGCAGCGGGCGGCGGCCGCGCGGCACGAGATGGCCCACCATGTCGTCCTGGTAGGAGGTGGGGCCGGTGTTCGGCCGCATCTGGGCGACGGAGACGTACCGCGTCCCGTCGAGGGTCGGGACCCAGAGGACGAGGTCGGCGAAGGAGAGGTCGGAGAGCAGCTGCCACTCCGACACCAGCAGGTGGAGCCACTCGAGGTCCGAGTCGCTCAGGGCGGTGTGCTGGCGCACGAGGTCGTTCATGGAGGGCACGGTGCGAGCGTACCCGCGGAATAAAGGGGCGGTGAACCTGGATCTCCGGGGCTCCGTGCTGGAGGATGGGCCAGGAAGGACCGTGTTCCTGTGGATGGACAGACAAGAATGGTCTAGTCCACAATGAATGCGATAGACCTCCATCCTCCCCGCACAGGAGGATGGAACGAGGTACCCGACGCTCTCTGCCCTGACTGCGTCGAGACCTCCCACACGGCCGAGGGACCGCACACCCCCGGCCGGAGCAAAACTCCGGGCTGCGGTGCCGGGCGGGCTGAGGGTCCCGCCGGGCGCCGCGGCCCGCGGGTGTCTCCGGGGCCGGTCGGCCGCGGAACCCGGCCTCTCAGCCCTGCTCCCGTTCCGTGCTGCGCGGCGGCCAGGCCAGCATCGCCGTCGCCGCGACGGCCGCCAGCTCCTCCTTCGTCGCCCCGTCGCGGGCCTGCTGGGACAGACCCTGGAGGACCGCGCCGCTGAAGCGGGCGAGGGCCCGGGCGTCGGTGCCGGCCGGCAGCTCCCCCGAGGCGACGTCCTCGCGTATCCGGGTCTCGAAGAACTCCAGGTTGCGGTTCCTGCGCTCGCGCAGGGCCTCCTCGACCTCGGGGGTCGAGCAGTTGACCGCGGCGGAGATCATCAGGCAGCCGCGGGGGTGGCCGGGCTCCGTGAAGAGCTCGGCGGCCTCGCCCAGGAGCCGGCCGATGGCGCCGCGGGCGGTCGCCTCCTCCGCGAAGGCCCGGCCGCCGTACGCGCCGTACGAGCCGGCGTACGCCTCGACGACCTCCTCGAACAGCGTCTTCTTGTCGCCGAAGGCCGCGTAGAGGCTGGGGGCGCTGATGCCCATGGCGCGGGTGAGGTCGGCGACGGAGGTGGTCTCGTAGCCGTGTTCCCAGAAGGCCATCGTGGCCTTCTCCAGGGCCGTGAGCCGGTCGAAGGAGCGCGGGCGGCCGCGCTGTGTCGTCACCATGGAGTGAATTCTATAGCGGGTACTACGGAAGTGGGGTACGGTCTTTCCATAACGACCGCTACAGAAATGAGGGGGGCGTCGTCATGGGCGTGCTCGACAACAGGACCACGGAGCGGCGAGCCGGAAGGCTGGCCGGGAGGACCGCTCTGGTGACGGGTGGCAGCCGGGGCATCGGGAGGGGGATCGCCGAGCGGCTCGGCCGGGACGGGGCGCGTGTCGCGGTGCACTACGGGAGCAACGAGGCGGCGGCGAAGGAGACGGTCGCGGCGATCGAGGCCGCCGGCGGCGAGGCCTTCGCGATCGGGCAGGAGCTGGGGGTCCCGGGGGACGCGGAGGCGCTGTGGGCGGCGTTCGACGCCCACGCCGACGGCCTGGACATCCTGGTGAACAACGCGGGGATCGGCGCCTCCGCGCCGTTCGCGACGATCGCCGCGGAGGAGTACGAGCGGATCTTCGCCGTCAACACCAGGGCGCCGTTCTTCCTCGCGCAGCTCGGCGTGGAGCGGCTGCGCGACGGGGGCCGGATCGTGAACGTCTCGACGGGCCTCTCACACGCGGCGGCGATGCCGGACCTGATGGCGTACGCGATGTCGAAGGGCGCGCTCGACGTGTTCACCCGCTATCTGTCGAAGGTGCTGGGCTCGCGCGGGATCACGGTCAACGCGGTGGCGCCGGGCATCGTGGACACCGACATCAACGCGGGCTGGCTGCGGGGGAACGACGAGGCCTGGGCCGGCGCGGCGGCGATGTCGGCGCTGGGCAAGGTCGGCACCCCGGAGGACATAGCCGACGTGGTGGCCTTCCTGGCCTCGCACGACGGGCGCTGGGTGACCGGGCAGTGGATCGACGCGACGGGAGGTTCTCTCGCCTGATCCGCGCGCGGAGGCCTGGGCCCTGTCGTCGCGGGACAGACGGGAGTTCGACGACAGGACCCAGGGGCTCAAGTGGCTGGTGGGACAGAGGCGGCCGACGATGGAGGCGACGGGGCCGTCCGGGGGTCGGAACGGCATGAGGGGAAGGCCCCTCCTCTGCTAGATTTGGCTTTGATTGGTCTATACCACATGGCTCCTCACCAGCCCCTCACCAGATCGGCAGGCACAGCGTGGAAGTTGTCATCGTCAAGGACGCCAAGGCGGGCGGCGAGCTCATCGCGGACGGCATCGCCGACCTCCTGCGCCGCAAGCCCGACGCGCTGCTCGGCGTGGCCACCGGCTCGACTCCACTGCCCATCTACGACGCCCTGATCGCCCAGGTCAAGGCCGGCTCCGTGGACGCCTCACGGGCCCGAATCGCCCAGCTGGACGAGTACGTGGGGCTGCCCTCGGGCCACCCCGAGTCGTACCGCTCCACCGTGCTCCGCCAGGTCGTCGAGCCGCTCGGGCTCTCCCCGGAGGCCTTCATGGGCCCCGACGGCTCCGCCGAGGACGTCCTGGCGGCCTGCGAGGCGTACGACACGGCGCTCTCCGCGGCCGGTGGCGTGGACCTGCAGATCCTCGGCATCGGCACCGACGGGCACATCGGCTTCAACGAGCCGTGCTCCTCGCTCGCCTCCCGCACCCGGATCAAGACGCTCACCGAGCAGACCCGCGTGGACAACGCCCGCTTCTTCGACAACGACATCGAGCAGGTGCCGCACCACGTCATCACCCAGGGCATCGGCACCATCCTGGAAGCCCGTCACCTGGTGCTGCTCGCCACCGGCGAGGGCAAGGCCGAGGCCGTGGCGCAGACCGTCGAGGGGCCGGTGGCGGCACTCGTGCCGGCCTCCGCCCTGCAGCTGCACCCGCACGCCACGGTCGTGGTGGACGAGGCCGCCGCCTCCAAGCTGAAGCTCGCGGACTACTTCCGTCACACCTTCGCGAGCAAGCCCGCCTGGCAGGGCATCTGAGCCGCCCGGAACCCCCGTGCACGACGAAGGGGCCCGGCACCTGTTCAGGTGCCGGGCCCCTTCGCGTACATCCCGTCAGGCGCCGGTTCCGGCGACGGCCTCGGCGGCCGCGCGGCCGCAGACCCGGGCCGCGCCGTGCGTGGCGATGTGCAGGGCCCCGCGGGGCTCCGCCTCGTTGAGGCCCATCTCGACCACCACGGTGTCCGGGCGGGCCGCGACCAGGGCGTCCAGGGCCTCGGTCATCCACGCGTGCCGGTGGACGTCGCGTACGACCGCGACGATCCTCCGCTCCCCCGCCGCGGCGAGGAGGGCGTCCACGGAGGAGTCGGCGTAGGAGCCGGTCTCCGTGCCGGGCAGCAGCCGCTCCAGCTCGGCGGCGATGCCCCAGGGGGTCTCGTCGCCGACCGCGAAGTTCGCGACGGGGGTGAAGGAGGCCACGTAGGGAGCGCTGGTCATCGGGGTGTACGGCCGCTCCCCCCGGGTCACCTTCAGGGCCCGGCGGGCAGCGACGAGTCCGATGTCGGCGCCGGGCGCGGTCCCCTCCTGCACTGCCGCGCCCGACACCGATTCAGCCCCCCTGGCCCGGTGCGCCTGGGTCCAGGCCGCCAGGGCGCGCACGCGCGCCGCGGCGTCGGCCAGCCGCTCCTCGGGCAGTTCACCGGTCCGTACCGCAGTGACGAGCGCGTCGCGCAGCTGCAGCACGGTGTCCTCGTCGCACAGCCCGCCGCCGACGCAGATGGCGTCGGCGCCCGCGGCGATGGCGAGGACGGATCCACGCTCGATGCCGTACGTCGCCGCGACGGCCTGCATCTCCATGCCGTCGGTGACGATCAGCCCCTCGAAGCCCAGCTCCTGGCGCAGCAGACCGGTGAGGATCTGCGGGCTCAGGGTGGCCGGACGGTGGGGGTCGAGCGCGGAGAGCAGGATATGCGCGCTCATCACCGCTTTGGTACCCGCGGCGACGGCCGCTCGGAAAGGCACCAGCTCACGGGCGTGCAGTGTGGCGAGGTCCACATCGATCCGGGGCAGCGCGTCGTGGGAGTCCACGTTCGTGTCGCCGTGTCCGGGGAAGTGCTTGGTGCAGGCCGCGACCCCGACGCCCTGGAGGCCGTCGACGTACGCCACGGTGTGCCGGGCGACCAGATCCGGGTCCGGCCCGAAGGACCGGACGCCGATGACCGGGTTCTCGGCGTTGGAGTTGACGTCGGCGGACGGCGCCCAGTTGAGGTCGACGCCGCAGGCCGCGAGCCGGCGGCCGAGTTCACGGGCCACGGCCCGGGTGAGCTCGACGTCGTCGACGCTGCCCAGGGCGTAGTTGCCGGGGAACGAGGAGCCCTGCTTGACCTCCAGGCGCGTGACGTCGCCGCCCTCCTCGTCGATGGCGACGAGGACGTCGTCCCGCTCGGCCCGCAGCTGCGCGGTGAGCGCGGTGAGCTGCTCGGGGCTGACGATGTTCCGGCCGAACAGGCCGACGGACGACAGGCCCTCGCCGACGCGGCGGAGCAGCCAGTCGGGCGCGGTGGTGCCGACGAACCCGGGCTGGAGCACCGTGAGCGCGTCACGGGTCAGGGTGTCCGTGCCGTGTACGAGTGTGGTCATGGGGGAGCCCTTATCCCTTCACCGCGCCGGCGGTCATGCCGCCGACGGCCTTGCGCTGGAGGAAGAGGAAGACGACGAGCA
Source organism: Streptomyces aureus (assembly GCF_001418135.1). Classification (GTDB taxonomy): domain Bacteria; phylum Actinomycetota; class Actinomycetes; order Streptomycetales; family Streptomycetaceae; genus Streptomyces; species Streptomyces aureus_A. The sequence goes on along the minus strand of NZ_LIPQ01000005.1, from coordinate 4,981 downwards.
CGGGAAGTGCGAAGAGCGTCGAGGCGGCCATGGTGGCGCCCCAGTCGCTGCCGAACGCGGTCTGGAACTGGGTCAGCCAGAGCGTCAGCGTCTGCGACTCCTTGTCCTTGTTCAGCATGAGGATCATGGCGAACTCGTTCCAGGCGGTGATGAAGCCGAAGAGCGAGGTCGACATCAGGCCGGGGGCGAGCAGCGGGAAGATCACCTTGCGGAACGCCTGGCCCCGGGTGCAGCCGTCGATCTGCGCGGCCTCCTCCAGCTCGACCGGGACGGCGGCGATGAAGCCGCGCAGGGTCCAGATCGTGAAGGGGAGGACCATGACGAAGTAGATGAGCGTGAGCATCGGAATGCTGTTCAGCAGGTCGTTCTCACGGGAGATCATGTACATGGCGATGACCATGACCTCCCAGGGGGCCATCTGCGCCATCATCACGATGAGGACGATCCCCTTGCGCCCCTTGAACTTCATGCGGGCGATCGCGAAGCTCGCGGCCAGCGCGACGAGAAGGGCGAGCACCACGGCACCGATGGTGACCATGAGGCTGTTCGTGACGTACGTCCAGAACAGGTCGACCCCGGTGGCGGTCGAGTAGTTCTCGAACGTCGGCGTGAAGACGAAGACGGGGTCCTTCGTCATGATCTCGTGCTGCGGCTTCAGCGAGGACGAGAACATCCAGTACACGGGGAAGACGAACACGACCGCGAGGACGAGGGCGGTGAGGTTCTTGGCGACCGCTCCGACCGTGAGCGGCCTCCTGGTGCGCAGCTTCTGCGGAGTCTCGGTGGTGGCGCTCACAGCTCCTCCTCCTGCTTCAGGATCAGGCGGAAGTAGAAGGACATGACCGCGATGAGCATCACGATCGTCAGGATGGAGATGGCGGCGGCGACACCGTAGTGGAACTGGCCGACGCCCTCGATGTAGGCGAAGACGGGGAGCGTCTCGGAGCCGCGGTCGGGGCCGCCCTGGTTCATGGCGTAGACCTGGGCGAACGCCTTGAAGATCCAGATGATCTCCAGGAACGTCGTGATCATGAAGAAGGACTTCAGGTTCGGGAAGACCACGGCCCAGAAGGTGCGCCAGCCGCTGGCGCCGTCCATCTTCGCGGCCTCGTACAGCTCGGACCCGATGGTGGTCAGGGCGGCGTACATGTTGAGGGCGACGAACGGGATCGATCCCCAGACCAGCAGGATCATGATGATGACGAGGGTGGAGAACCCGGTCTCGAACCAGTTGTGCTGGTCGTAGCCGTCGAAGCCCAGGGTCCGCATCAGCCAGTTCACGACGCCGAACTGCTCGTCGAAGAGCCAGCGGAAGACCGTGACGGAGGCGACGATCGGCATGGCCCAGGCGAACATCAGGGCCAGCGAGAGGACCAGGCGCATCTTCTTGCCCAGGCGGTTGAGCAGCAGGCCCACGCCCGTGCCGATCGCCATGATGAGGGCGACGTTGACCGCCGTGAAGACGACGCTTCGGACGACGACGGTCCAGAAGTCCGGGTCACCGAGGAGCTCGGTGTAGTTGTCGAAGCCCGTCCAGACGGTCTCGCGGGTGATGAACTCCTTCCGGTTGAGCTCCTGGAAGGAGAGGATCACATTGCGGATCAGCGGGTAGAGCAGCAGCACCGCCATGGACAGCAGGGCCGGCGCGACAAGCAGGTACGGCAGCCACCCGCTGGGCAGGGAACGTCTGCCGCGCGAAGGCTTAAGGACTTCCTTCGGGCCCGAAGGGGGTGGCGGAGTCTGAGACTTCCCTGCCGCCCTCCCGGGCGCGTCCTGAGGATCGGCGGTCGCCGTCCCCTGGGAGTCCACGGTCATGGTCTTATTCCTCGCGGTTCTGGGGCTCCCGCGCCCACCGGGGCGCGGCCCGGGGGAGCGGGCCGCTGATCACTCGTGAAGCGCCGATGGTGCGGCCGGTGCGTGACCGGCCGCACCACCGGGCTACGGATTACTGCTGGTGCTGCTGATTACTGCTGGTTGATGCGCTCGTTGATGACCTTGTCGGCCGCCTCACCGGCGGTCTTGGGGTCCTCACCCTTCAGGACCTTGGTCATGAAGTCCTTGATCGGGTTCGGGGCGGTCTCGACGTTCGCCCAGCCCGGGGTCACCGGGGTGACCTTGCCGGAGGCGGAGGAAGCGGCCATGGCCTCGGCGAAGGAGCCGGCGGCCGGCTTGAACTGCGCGGAGTCGGTGTTCGGAAGCAGCGCGCCCTCGGTGGCGGCGGCGTACTTCGTCATGAAGTCCTTACCGGCGGCGAGCGCCAGCCACTCCTTCGCGAGGTCCTTGTTCTGGGAGCGCTCGGCGATGGCGAGGTTCGAGCCACCGAGGAAGACGGAGCCCGGCTTGTCGGCCGTCTTGCCCGGGATCGGGAAGTAACCGAAGTCGGCGGTCTTGCCGGCCTTCTTCATGGCGTCGATCGCGCCGCCGGCCTCCCAGCCGAGACCGATCCAGGACGCCACGCCGCCCTTGGGGACGATGTCGGTGGACTGCTGCGGGGTCGCCTCGTCCTTGTCCTTCGGAGCGGTGGAGTAGGACGCCAGCTCCTTGTAGAAGTTCACGGCGTTGGCGGCCTCGGGGGAGGACAGGTTGCCCTTCCACTTGTCGCCGTCCTTGACCGCCAGGTCGCTGCCCTCGTCCCAGATGAGGCCGGCGAGGACGTACCAGGACTGACCCGGCAGGTAGATCGCCTGCGACTTCGGGTCGGACGCCTTGAGCTTCTTCAGACCCTCGATCCACTCGGCGCGGGTCTTGGGCGGGGTGACGCCGGCCTTCTTGAAGGCGGCCTTGTCGTAGACGACGACACGGTTGGCGGCGTACCACGGGGCCGAGTAGAGCTTGCCGTCCAGCTCGTTGGAGGCGACCATGCCCTTGTTCCAGGCGTCGTAGCCCAGCGTGGCCTTGTCGCCGGACAGGTCGGCGAGGCCGCCGGTCACGGCGTAGCCCGCGGTCTGCGTGTTGCCGAGCTCCAGAACGTCCGGCGGGGTGTCCTCGGAGAGCGCGGTGGTGACCTTCTCCTGGATGCCGTTCCAGATCTGCTTCTCGACCTTGACCTTGACGCCCGGGTGCTTGGCCTCGAAGGCCTTGTTCACCTCGGCCATCCACGCGTCCGGCGCGGAACCGTCCATGACCCAGACGGTCAGAGTCTTGTCGCCCCCGGCCGACGCCTTGGCGCCGTCCTTACCCTTGTCACTGTCGGAACCGCACGCAGCGATAGAGACCATCATGCCTGCGACGCCGATCGCCGCGATGAGCTTGCGCTTCACGCCACCCTCCTCAGGGATGCCTGCAACCCCTGCCCACCGCGCGAAGACATACGTCAGGTAGTGCTCGTGGGGCTGGGACCTGGTCTTTAATGGTTTAGACCAGTACCCGGAGCTTGGCCTAGACCTTTAGGGGTGTCAAGGGTGTATAAGAAGGGCAGTCGCGTCCGTTATCGGACCGACACCTGAGGGAGGGCGACGACCCGTGACCGGTCCGTGCCACCATGTGAGCCGCGACAGACGGAGGAGCCGGTGACGGCAGCAGCACAGGAGTCGGGAAGGCAGGCAATGGCCACGGACGCGGGCAGCACGGAGTCGGAGGGCGGGACACCCACCCGTACCGCGCGCGTGCCCAAGTACTACCGACTGAAGCGGCATTTGCTCGACATGACGGAGACCCTGCCGCCCGGCACACCGGTCCCCCCCGAGCGCACACTCGCCGCCGAGTTCGACACCTCGCGCACCACCGTGCGCCAGGCCCTGCAGGAGCTGGTCGTCGAGGGCCGCCTGGAGCGCATCCAGGGCAAGGGCACCTTCGTGGCCAAGCCCAAGGTCTCCCAGGCGCTGCAACTCACCTCGTACACCGAGGACATGCGCGCCCAGGGCCTGGAGCCCACCTCGCAGCTCCTCGACATCGGCTATGTCACCGCCGACGACACGCTCGCCGGGCTGCTCGACATCTCGGCCGGCGGACGGGTGCTCCGCATCGAGCGCCTGCGCCTCGCGAGCGGCGAGCCGATGGCGATCGAAACCACCCATCTCTCCGCAAAACGGTTCCCCGCGCTGCGCCGTTCGCTTGTGAAGTACACCTCGTTGTACACGGCGCTCGCCGAGGTGTACGACGTGCACCTCGCCGAGGCCGAGGAGACCATCGAAACCTCCCTCGCCACCCCGCGCGAGGCCGGCCTGCTCGGCACGGACGTGGGCCTGCCGATGCTGATGCTCTCCCGCCACTCGCTGGACGCCGAGGGCGAGCCGGTCGAGTGGGTGCGGTCGGTCTACCGCGGCGACCGGTACAAGTTCGTGGCACGCCTCAAGCGCCCCAACGGCTGAGCGACGAGTCACCTCGGCACGACACGAACGGCCGCACCCACCGGGTGCGGCCGTTCGGCGTTTCCGGAGGCCGTACGAAGGGATCGCCGGGCCGTACGAAGGATCCCGGGGCCGCGCCAACGATTCCGGGGCGCACCAGCGGATCCCGGGCCCGCGCGACGGTTCCCGGGCCGTACGAAGGATCCCGGGCCGCGCGAAGGCTCCCGGGCCGCGCGAAGGATCCCGGGGCCGCGCGAGGAGATGACGGCCGCCCGGCACCTTCCGCCTGGCAGGAACGTGACGCCTCCCGGAAACGCCCAGATCAGCGGCGCGCGACGGCCGTACGTACGGACTGGCTCCTAACGGCCACGCACTTGGCGCCAGCCGTTCTCCGGTGACAGGGCACCCCCGGCGGGCCAGTCTTGGACGTGTCGGAGCCGCCCGGAGGAACCCGGGAGCGGCGCCGGGAGACCCGCCCCGACATTCCTCGTCCACATCGCCGGAAAGGCAGTCCCGCCATGCCCAGCAGCGCCCGTTTCGCCACTTTCGCCCGCGTTCAGGTCCGCCCCGTCCTCGCCCTGCTCGTCCCCGCCGCGGCCGCGCTGACCCTTGTCCTGGCGGCGGAGCCGGCGTCCGCGGGAGCCCCGGCGGTCGCCGCCGGCGCCGTACCGGCCACGGCCGCGGCCCCGACG
>NZ_LIPQ01000499.1 GCF_001418135.1 Streptomyces aureus | reverse complement strand
CGCCCGACCCGCCCAGGGCGGGTCGGGCGGGCCCCGGCCCCCTCCTCGTCGTGCCCGTCGGGGCCATCCGTGTCAGGCCACCAGCTCGTAGATGCTCCGGGCCGTCAGCCACAGGCCGACGACCAGGGACAGCGTGACGATCAGCTGCTCCTGGTGCTGCCCCAGCCAGTCCCGCAGGGCGTTCAGCCGGGCGTTCGCGGCTGAGGGCGCCCAGACCGCATACATCTCCATCACGATGAGGCTGAGCGTGGCCAGCAGGCAGTAGCCGCTCAGGGCGAGCCAGTCATCGAGGGTGGAGAGGTTCGCGTCGACGGCGGTCGCGGCGCGGTCGGCGGTGCCGGTGCCCGCCGTACAGCACCAGTGCCACGCCGATGACGAGTTTCGCAACGATCGCGGCAGTCGAGGGCGCGCTGTTGTGCTCGGGGGGCTGACCACCGGTCAGCAGCACCACGCAGGCGATCACCGCGACGAGATTGGCCAACCACGACAACAGGAACGCCAGCCCCTTGTGAACACCGCGCCGCGAGGAGAGCAGGAGGATGAAGGCGCTGTTGTGCAGGGGCCCCAGGCTGATGGCCGTACCGATCACAATCAGGTCGAGGACCATCGAATCAGCCGCTCCGGGACGTGAGGGTGGTGTGCCGGTGGAGGACGGGCGGACCTGCCGGCAGAGTCGGGCGGCGCCGGTACGGGTGCCACATCCCGACTCTGCAGGTGGTGGAGCGACCGGTCAAGCAGGCCACGCCCGCGCGTCACCCGCGTTCGCCCGGGCCCCGGACCGCCGTCGACGGTGACGTGGCGCGGACCGCCGTCGATGGTGACGTGGCAGGGTCAGCCGTCGACGGTGACGTGGCGGGGCCCACCGTCGACGGTCACGTGGCAGGGTCCGCCTTCGATGGTGAGGTGGCAACTCGGCGAGGGGGACGGGCTGCTTCGGCAGCCACGTTTCGAGTCCCCGTGCACGGACAAACGGTCCGTCGACGCGTGAGGGAGGGAGAGATTCGGATGAAGTCGACCGGCGTGGACAGAGGTGCGGTCAGGAGGAGCCCCAGGGTCTGGCGTGATCTGGTGCTGGCCGTGGGGCTCATGGGGATAAGCGTCGCTGGTCTGTTGCTCTTCCTCAAAGCAGCCCAGACGGCGGGAAGCCGCGGCTCGGGGGTCGTCGCGGCCGTCCTCGTGGCGCTCGGCGCCCTGGGGGTGCTGTCCGTCGGACTGTCGACCGCCAGGAGGGACGTGTCGTCGTTCCGCTTCCGCGGTCGCGGGCGTGGCGTCCAGCGGGACAACCTGGTCCCCGCCCCGGCCGTTCCCGACATCGGCGGCGAGGCTCTGGACCACACAGCCGTCGACGCCGACGGCTTCGAGCACACGGTGGCCGCACTCTGCGCGAGGGACGGCTGCACCCCCGTGGAAGTGGTGGGCGGAGCGGGCGATCTGGGCGCCGATGTCGTCGCGGTCACCGTGGACGGCCGGCGTGTCGTACTCCAGTGCAAGCACTACGCACCGGACAACCACGTCGGTTCCCAGGATCTGCAGAGGTTCGGCGGTACCTGCTTCACCATCCACGAGGCGGACGTGGCCGTCGTCGTGACCACAAGCTCCTTCACCGCGCCGGCCGTCGAGTACGCCGCCACGTGCGGAATCATCTGCGTGGACGGCGAGGCGCTGGCCGCGTGGACGGACCAGCTCGCGCTCGCCCCCTGGGACGCGCCCGCCACGGATCCGACGGCTTCCATCGCGCTGAACGGCCCGGGGTGAGGGGAAGCCGGTCGATCGCGACAGCCCGCTTGCGGACGGCCCCCGGACAGCCGCGAGACCGGTGGGTCAGCTCGTCGCGCGTACGGCGTCCCTGATCAGGTCCGCGACCTGGGCGGGCTCGGACAGAGCCACGGCGTGGGAGGCGTCCGGGAGTTCGACGACGGCGGCTCCGGCCCGAGCGGCGCCGAAGCGCTGGAGCTCGGGGCTGATCGTGCGGTCGGCCCCGGTCACCAGGGCCCAGGACGGTTTGGTCCGCCACGCCGCAGTGGCCGCGGTCTCGGTCAAGGCGACCGTGGCGAGCGGGCGTTGGGACGCTGCCAGGACGCCGGCGACTTCCTCGGGCACATCCGCCGCGAAGATGGAGGGAAATGCGGCCTCCTCGATGGTGACCTCGACCGCGGAGCCGCCGTCGCGGAGCGGGTACGTCCACTCCTTCAGGCTGCCCGTCAGCGGGGACTCGGGGAAGCCCCCTTGGAGCTGGCCGAGGCTCTCCCCCTCGTGGGGCACGTAGGCGGCCACGTAGACGAGCCCCACGACGTTCTCCGCGGCTCCGGCCACGGTGATCAGCGCACCGCCGTACGAGTGGCCGACGAGTACGACCGGGCCTGCGAGCTGCGCCACGAAGGCGGAAAGATAGGCGGCGTCCGCTGTCAGCCCCCGCAGCGGGTTCGAGGGGGCGATCACCGGGATACCGCTGCTCCGCAGCTCGGATATGACGCCTATCCAGCCGGTCGCGTCGGTGAAGGCGCCGTGCACGAGGACGACGGTGGGGTTGGTCATGCGAGTTCTCTTCTCGGTGGCGTGCCACGTGTGGGCGTCGTCACGACGGTCAGGACGCGGCCCTGAGATCGGCAAGCGGTCCGTGCAACTGTTACTCACGGTATGGCCGCGTTGGGGGTCCCTCTTGTACGTCCGCGAATCCGTGCTGTCATGAAAGCGCACGCGCGACTCAGCGCCTTCGCTCGTCCGTGGCGCCGGCAGTCGTCGTCGCGAAGGCCGAGGTCGCCAGCGCCTGCCATTCGCTGGGGCTCATGCCGTAGGCCCCGCGGAACGTGCGGCTGAAGTGCGAGGGGCTGCTGAAGCCCCAGCGATGTGCCACCGCGGCCATGGTGGTTCTCCGATTGGAGCGGCCCAGCTCGATCCGGCAGATCTCGAGCCTGCGCTGCCGCACCCACTGGCTCACCGTGCTGCCGTCGTTCTGGAAGAGCTTCTGCAGGTACCGGACCGAGATGTGGTGGGCGCGTGCGATCGATTCCGGCGAGAGGTCCGGGTCCATCAGATGTTCTTCGATGTAGGCGTGGATGCGGGACAGCATCGTGTTGACGGCCCCGGGCGCGTCGTCGGCCTCGTCCGTCGTGGCCGCGTCGAGGAGCTCCATGACCAGGAGGGAGAGGAGGTGTACGGCCGCCCGGGCACGCCGGTCCCCGATCGTGGACCGGCGGAACTCCGCCTTGGCGGCGAGCGCGGTCAGGAAGTCGGACGCCAGCGCCCCGATTCCCTCCCCACCGCGCACGGGGACGCCGAGCACCTGGTTCAGTTCCGACTCGGTGACGCCCAGATAGCAGCGGGGCACCCGGAAGAAGATCATCTGGCAGTCCTCGCCGAACCGCAGCAGGTGCCGTCGGGCCGGGTCGCAGAAGACCAGGTCGTTCGGCTCCAACCGGGTCTTGTCACCCTCGTGGACGACGGCGACGGGCCCACGGACATGGACGCCCAGGTAGACGTGGTTCCGGTCGTTCGTGTCCGGCATCTCGGAAAGCATCCGGACCAGCCATCTCGAGCGGGAGGAGGGCGAGGTCTGGTCGGCTGCCTTCCGGGGTGCCTGTCGGGGCGCACGGGACATCAGTGTGAGGGACATGGTGATTCCTAGCCGTTGGTTCGTGCAGGCGGAGGGCGGGATTCACATCCCGTTCACCGGCTCCTCGGCCAGGAACTTCTCCACCACGGTGTTGAAGGCGGGCGGGTTCTCCAGGAAGGGGAAGTGCGAGCTCGCCACGTCGGAGGCGAAGACGTGCAGGCGTGCTCCGGGAATCCGCTCGGCGACGAACCGCTGCGAATCGGGGTGTACATGACTCCCCTCACAGCCGATGACCAGAGTCGGCACGTCGATCCGGGGAAGCACGTCCCGCCAGTCCTGCGCGCAGTGGTCGAACAGCAGGGGCACGCCGGCGTAGGCGGGTGTCGAGCTGATCTCCTCGGTGACGAAGGCCAGTACCTCGGGGTCCGGCTCACCGGAGAACATGCTGCGCACGAACTCGGCGCGGACTGTGCCGCCCTCCGGCCCCGCGAGGGCCGCACCCAGGTACAACAGCCCCGACACGTCGAAGATGGCGCCGGAGTCCCGCTGTTCCCGCTCGGTCATCCAGGGCACGGCGGCGACCGCGGCGGGCTGGTCGACCGCGACGAAGCGCCGGACCCGTCCTGTCCCGTACTGGTCGATGAAGCTCCACCACACCGAGACGCCCATGGACCAGCCCAGCGCGTCGAAACGGTTCAGCCCGAGATGGTCGACGAGTTCGAGCACATCGCGGGAGAGCCGGGCGATGCGGTAGCCGTGACGCGGCTTGCCGGACTTCCCGTGGCCGCGGAGGTCGACGGTGACGACGCGACGACCGGGCGCCAGTCCCTCGATCTGGTGGCGGAACATCGCCTGCGTCTGGCCCCAGCCGTGCAGCATCACCAGCGGGACGCCGTCGCCGCCGGTGTCCTGATAGGCAAGTCGTGCGCCGTCCGTCGTGATCAGTTCCTTCATGACCTCTCCCCTGGTCAGAGGCGGTACAGCGTCCCCGCCCGTCCCGAACATCATCGAATGGGGCCCGCCGCCCGCACCACCGCGAGCTGTAGGAATCGGGCCGTGGATCCTCCTCGCTTTGTCGAAGCGAGTCCGTGGTCAGACGGCCCCGTCGCCGTCCGGGGCGAGCAGTTCCCCGACCCTGAGGCCGAGGTGCAGGGTGAGCCGGTGCGCGCCGTCGTCGAGATCGAGTCCAGTGATCTCCTGGATCTGGCGCAGGCGGTAGTAGAGCGAGGTGCGGTGGATTCCCAGCGTGTCCGCGGTCTTGGGAATCGACCCCGCGTGTTCGAGGAAGCAGCGCAAGGTGTCCCGCAGGCGGTCACCTCCGTGTGCCTCGGCAAGGGTCCGGAGCGGTTTCGGGACCAGGGAGGCGTTCAGGGCGTGCTCGGGGAGCTGGAGAAGCACCGCGAGCTCGCCGAGCAGCTCCCAGTCACCGGCCCGCTTCAGGCTGGGCAGTCTGCGTGCCGCGCGCGCGGCCACGAGTGCCTGCTCGTACGAGGTCCACGCGTGGTCCAGGCCGGCGTGCCGACCACCGACTCCGATCACCGGGTACGCCGACGGGGCCAGGAAGGTGCGGAGTTCGTCGAGGATGCGAGCGGACTGGGATGCGACCTCGTCCGGGCCGGGTGGGCGGTCCCGGAGCTGCAGCAGCGTCGCCCGCTCCTTCCCGATCGCGACGAGCCCTTGCGCGGAGCGCGTCTGCCGGAGCCCCTCCAACGCCCCCCACAGGGCAGCCTCGGAATGCCGTACGAGATCCGTCACGGAGCTCAGCTGGACGACGGTGACCAGGACGTGCTCGGCCGCTCCGAGCAGTCCGAGTTCCCTGCCTCGACGGCGTGCGGTGGTACGAGCGGCGACGTCGGCACCGACGAGTTCGAGGACCAGGTCCCGCTCGTCGGCCTTCCGGGTGTCCGCGGCGATGTGCTCTCCGTACATCTGGGCGGCCATGGCGTCCGCAGCATGGGCGATGGCACCCGTCTCCTGCTCCCCGAGCGCCTTCTCGGGCACGACCACCATGAGCAGCCCGAGAAGATGCCCGCGCTCACGCAGCGGTACGACGTACCGGGGCAGCAGTCCGAGATCGTCACGGCCGTCGATGAATCCGGCTCTGGACCACTGGGTCACGCCCTGGGCGAGGACGTGGCTGATGGCCGCGCTGTTGGCGCGACCCTGGAGCAGGGTGCCGATGCGTACCGGGTCCTCGTCGCCGAAGTGCCGGCTCGTGCAGATCATGCGGACCAGCGGGTCGTCGACGACGACGGAACGGCCGAGCCGCTCCGCGAGCGCGTCGACGAGCGCCTGGAGTTCGGGGCTGCCAGGGCGGGCTCGCTGGAGCCTGACGGTCATGCGCTGTTCCTCTTTCGACCAACGGTTCGCCGCGGACTTCTCCGTTCCGCGACTCTTGATCATTCTGAGGAAGCGACGGCGTCGGCACATCGCACGAATCGTCCATTGCCATGACACCCATGGGGGATACGAAGCGACTACTCTGCGTTGTCACGATGCTTCACCAGCCGGGTCAGCTCGCCGCGCGAGGTGATGTCCAGCTTGGTGAAGGCCCGGCGCAGGTGCGAACTCACCGTGTGCGGCGAGAGGGAGAGGTGCTCGGCCACCTGTGGGTTGGTCAGTCCTCGGGCCACGAGCCGTACCACCCGTGTCTCCGCGGCCGTCAGCTCGGGCCATGCGTCGGAGCGTCCGGCCGCCGAGGGCCGACGGCGGACACCGGCGGCCCGCAGGCGTCGGCGGACGCGGGCGGCGTCCCGTTCGGCGCCCGCCCGCGCGTAGAGCGCGAGGGCCGTGTCGAAGAACGGCACCGCTTCGGACCTTCGGGTGGCCGCCAGCTTGCGTCCGGTGTCCTCCAGCGCCGACGCCCGGGCCAACGGCCGAGGGCAGTCCTCGTACAGCCGGACGGCACGTCCGAGAGGGGCGAGGTCGTTGTCGAGCAGCCCCCGGGCGTGCGCGGCGGTGGCGGCCAGGAAGGTGAGGTGGGGATTGAGCGCGGCCAGTCGCTCGGCCAGGGCCACTGCCTGCGCGGCCCGTTCATGCGCGCCGGCACGCAGCGCCAGGCGGACGAGGACCGGGGCGTCGGCGGGGTCGACCAGGCCGGCGTAGGCCGGTCGGTCCGCGGCGGGCGAGGTCATCACCTCTTCGAGCTCGGCCATGGCACGGTCGGGCCTGCCTTCGAAGTCGGCCATCAGTGCCAGCATCCAGGAGCCGAAGTGCCGGACGACGGGTGCGCCGTCGCTCCGCATGCGCCTCGCCTCGGCCGCGTACGCTCGTGCGGTCCGCTGGTCGTCGGTGTGGAGGGCGACCCGCATCATCACGTACCGGAGAGTGACGTCGGCGAGGTTGCCCGGGCCGGGGTCCTCGGTCGCCGCGGATGCCGCTTCGGCGTCGGCCCGGGCGTCCGTCAGCCGTCCGGCCTCCAGAAGGATGCGGGATCGGGCCATGAGCCACATACGGGTGGCCGCCGTCCGGCCCTGCTCCCTGGTGATCCGGATGCCGTCCTCGGCGGCGGCGAGCGCCTCCGCGGAGCGTCCGGTGGTGTGCGACAGGAGGGCGTGCCACAGGGCCTCCGGAACCCACAGCGAGGTGCTGACGCCCAGGGCGTCGGCCAGCGCGGCGGCCCGCTCGGCCTGACGGGACGCCTCGGCCAGGTCCATGCGGTGGAAACTCACGGCCGAGCGGACCGTCGTCAACGTGGCCTCGGCGGAGCGGTCCCCCGCTGCCGCCGCGGTCTCCCACGCCTCCGCGGCGACCTGCTCGGCCGCCGAGTGCTCGCCCGACATCGACAGGCCGACAGCGAGCATGGCGAGCAGTCGCCCCCTCAGGTCCACGGGGGTCCCGGGCAGTGCCGCCCCGGCGCGGGCCTGCCGTACCGCTTCGGAGAAGTCGAACGGTACGGCGAGGCGGGCCAGGGCGAGGCGTATGCGTGCCTCGTCCTCGGGTGCGAGACCGCCGGTCGCCAGAGCGGAGGCTCCCAGCTCACGCGCCTGGGCGGCCCGGCCCGTCTGCCAGAGCAGCGGGATCGTCTCGGCGATGACACGCGGCCGCTCCGGAGCGTCCGCCGTGGTGAGTTCCAGGGCCTTGAGGCTGCGTTCCGCTGCGGGTCCGGGAGCGGTGGAGGCCAGTTCCGCCGCGGCGGTGCGCAGCCGGTCGGCCTCCGCCGCGTCCCCCTGCCCCGCCCTCCCGGCCTCCGCCGCATCTGCCGATGCTCTCCCGGACGACGGCCCGGGACGTTCGACAGGGGAGGCGGCGCTCCCCTGCGACGGCTCGGCGGCTTGACCACGCAGGGCTTGACGCAGGGGCAGGGGGAGGCCGGCTTCCACCGACTCGCGGATGAGGTCGTGGCGGAAGGCGAGGCGATCACCGCTTTCGGTGAGCAGATCGGCGTCGAGGGATTCCCGTACCGCTGTGATGAGCGCCGCCGAGGACTTGTCGAGCAGTTCGGCCAGCAGCGCGACGGTGACCGGGCCGCCCGCGACGGACGCCGTCTGCACCAGCTCCCGTGCCGCCTCGGAGAGCTGGTCGAGGCGGCGCACGACGGAGGGGAGTTCCCGTGGGGCGGGGGGTCCGGCCGGCAGCCTGGCCGTGCCGTTGTCGATCGTCACCGCCTCCCGCAGCGAGCCGAGCAGCTCGACGAGCAGCTGCGGGACTCCTTCGGCGCGACGGACGACGCTGAGGACGTCAGCGCCGGGAGGGGCTCCGAGGACGTCCTCGGTGATCCGCGCGGTGGCCTGGTCGTCCAGCGCTCCCAGCGCCAGCTCGTGTGCGCCGGCCTGCCGGATCCTGTCCAGGGTCGTGCGCACTCCCGACGGCACGCTGCCGCCGCGCACGGCGACCAGCCACAGGATGGCGTGCGACGAGAGTCCGGCCGCGAGGGTGTTGAAGGTGAGAAGGGTCAGGTCGTCGCACCACTGGAGATCGTCGAGGACGACGAGCAGGGGGCCGTTTCGAGCCGTCTCCCGCAGGCGGTCCCCCAGTTCCTGGAGCAGCCAGAAGCGCTGGCCGGGTGTCGTGGCGAGGTCCCTGAGGCGAACGGCGCCCGACAGGGGGTCCTCGCCGGAGAGCAGACCGTCGAGGAGCGGGCCGAGCGGTACGAACTGCTCGTCGGGGTCCGCAGCTCCCTCGAACACCCTCGTTCCGCGCCGCCTCGCGGCTGCGGCTGCCTCCGCGAGGATCCTGGACCTGCCGATGCCGGCGGGGCCTTCGACGCGGATGATCCCGCCTTCGCCCCGGTCGAGCGCGCCGAGCCGCGCCTCGACGAACGCCAGTTCGGCGTCCCTGCCGCGGAGGGGTGTCCGTACACCGTCCAGTTCCTCGGGTACGGACCTTGTCGTCACTCGGTTCACGCTCATACGGCGGAACAGTATGAACCAATGGGCCACTCCTCCGTGACTCCGCCCCGGGGCGGAGT
>NZ_LIPQ01000498.1 GCF_001418135.1 Streptomyces aureus | reverse complement strand
GCGCCGCCGTCGCCGCCGCCGAGCCCTTCCGTACGAAGGTGCTCAGCGTCCCCGGCCTGGGCGAGGGCGCGGCCGGGCGCCGCTCCCGGGCCCGCACCGAGCACGGCCGCACCACCGGATCCGTACGTCCCCGGGGCGCGCTGACCAAGCTGCACCTGGCCGCCACCGTGCAGGCCGCCGCCCCGCACCAGAAGGCCCGTGGGCGGACCGGCCCCGGGCTCGTGGTCCGCCGGGACGACCTGCGGCAGGCGACCCGGGAGGGGCGTGAGGGGAACCTGGTGCTCTTCGCCGTGGACGCCTCCGGTTCGATGGCGGCCCGGCGGCGGATGAGCGCCGTCAAGGGCGCCGTCCTCTCCCTGCTGCTCGACGCCTACCAGCGGCGCGACAAGGTCGGTCTGATCACCTTCCGGGGCCGCGACGCCGAGGTGGCGCTGCCGCCGACCTCGTCCGTCGACGCGGCCGCCGCCCGTCTGGAGAAGCTCCCGACCGGTGGCCGTACCCCGCTGTCGGCCGGTCTCCTCAAGGCCCACGACGTCCTGCGCGTCGAGCGGCTGCGGGACCCCTCGCGCCGCCCGCTGCTCGTCGTCGTCACCGACGGGCGGGCGACCGGAGGCGGCGCCGACCCGGTGGCGCTCGCCGCCCGCGCGGCGCGGCTGCACGCCGCCGACGGCACGGCCTCCGTCGTCGTCGACTGCGAGACGGGACCGGTGCGGCTCGGGCTCGCCCGTGAACTCGCCCGTGAACTCGGCGGCACCGCCGTCACCCTGGACGAGCTGCGCGCCGACTCGATCGCCGGACTCGTCCGGGACGTACAGGGAAACCGGAACACCACTGCCAGGAGGGCCGCTTAATGCCGCAGGGACAGCCGACCGTCGTTCCCGACGACGGTCTCACCACCCGTCAGCGCCGCAACCGCGCGCTGGTGATGGTGCACACGGGCGTCGGCAAGGGGAAGTCGACCGCCGCGTTCGGCATGGCGCTGCGCGCCTGGAACCAGGGCTGGCCGATCGGGGTGTTCCAGTTCGTGAAGTCCGCCAAGTGGAAGGTCGGCGAGGAGAACGCCCTCAAGGCGCTCGGCGAGACCGGCAAGGGCGGCACCGTCACCTGGAACAAGATGGGTGAGGGCTGGTCCTGGATCCAGCGCGAGGTCGCCGAGGGCGAGCAGTCGCACGAGGAGAAGGCCCGCGAGGGCTGGGAGCAGGTCAAGCGGGACCTCGCCGAGGAGAAGTACAAGTTCTACGTCCTCGACGAGTTCGCGTACCTGCTGCACTGGGGCTGGATCGACACGGCCGAGGTCGTCCAGGTGCTGCGCGACCGTCCCGGCCACCAGCACGTCGTCATCACCGGCCGCAACGCGCCGCAGGAGCTCGTCGACTTCGCGGATCTCGTCACCGACATGTCCAAGGTCAAGCACCCGATGGACGCCGGTCAGAAGGGCCAGCGGGGCATCGAGTGGTAGCACGTCTCGTCATCGCCGCGCCCTCGTCGGGCGCGGGCAAGACCACGGTCGCGACCGGCCTGATGGCCGCGTTCGCCGGCCGTGGTCTGGCGGTCTCGCCGCACAAGGTCGGACCGGACTACATCGACCCCGGCTACCACGCCCTCGCCACGGGCCGGCCGGGCCGCAACCTCGACGCGTACATGTGCGGTACGGGGCTGATCGCGCCGCTCTTCGAGCACGGGGCGCGCGGGTGCGACCTGGCGGTCGTCGAGGGAGTCATGGGCCTGTACGACGGGGCCGCCGACCAGGGCGAACTCGCCTCCACGGCACAGGTGTCGAAGCTGCTCAAGGCGCCGGTGGTGCTGGTCGTCGACGCCTCCTCGCAGTCACGGTCGGTGGCGGCGCTCGTGCACGGATTCGCGTCCTGGGATCCGGAGGTGCGGATCGGGGGCGTGATCCTGAACAAGGTCGCCACGGACCGGCACGAGCACTTGCTGCGCGAGGCGCTCGGGGAGTCCGGGGTTCCCGTGCTCGGGGTGCTGCGGCGGGCTCCGGCCGTGGCGACTCCGTCGCGGCATCTGGGGCTCGTGCCGGTGGCCGAGCGGCAGGCGGCCGCGGTCGAGGCGGTCGCGGCACAGGCGGAGCAGGTGCGTCAGGGCTGCGACCTGGACGCGCTGATGGCGCTTGCGAGGTCGGCGCCACCCCTGCACGCCGAGCCGTGGGAACCGCACGGGGTGTGGGCAGGCGTTCCGCGGGGCGGTGGGGGTACCCCCGGACGGAGCCCGGGGGAAGGTGGCCACCTCTCGACCACCGGGCCGCGGACGGCGGACGAGCCCGGCCGCAGGCCGCTCGTCGCCGTCGCCGGCGGAGCCGCCTTCACGTTCTCGTACGCCGAGCACACCGAGCTCCTGCGCGCGGCCGGCGCCGAGGTCGTCACGTTCGACCCGCTCCGGGACGAGGCCCTCCCCGAGGGGACTTCCGGGCTCGTCATAGGCGGTGGCTTTCCCGAGATGTACGGCGAGCAGCTGTCCGCCAACGAGCCGTTGCGGAAGGCCGTCGCCGCGCTCGCCGCGTCCGGCGCGCCCATCGCCGCCGAGTGCGCCGGGCTGCTGTATCTCGCGCGGTCGCTCGACGGCACCCCCATGTGCGGGGTGCTCGACGCGGACGCGCGGATGTCCGAGCGGCTCACGCTCGGGTACCGGGACGCCGTCGCCGTGAGCGACAGCGTGCTCGCGCCCGCCGGGGCGCGGATGCGGGGGCACGAGTTCCACCGGACCGTCATCGAGCCGGGCGCCGGGGCGGCGGCCGCGTGGGGGCTGCGGCAGCCCGAGAGGAGAGTCGAGGGCTTCGTGCAGGGCGGGGTCCACGCCAGCTATGTCCACACCCACTGGGCGGGGTCCCCGGAGGCCGCCGCGCGTTTCGTGGAGCACTGCAGGTGAGATCAGCCGCCGGAGACGCCCACCACGAGCCAGATGAAGCCCACGCCCCCCACCGTGCACAGCAGGGTGGAGCGGGCGGGGTGGTCGTGGTGGGCCTCCGGCAGGATCTCGGCGGCGGCCAGGTAGAGCAGGGCGCCGCCGAAGAACCCCAGATAGCTGCCGAGGAGTTCCACCGGAAGGGTGAACAGCAGGGTGGAGGCGGCGCCGATCAGCGGGGCGAGGGCGTCGGCGACGAGCATGCCGACGGCCTTGCGGCGGGCGTTCCCGTAGAGGCTGGTGATCGTGTACGTGTTGAAGCCGTCGGCGAAGTCGTGGGTGATGACGGCGAGGGCGACGGTGGCGCCCATGCCGCCGCCGACCTGGAAGGCCGCGCCCAGCGCGATGCCGTCCATGAGGCTGTGACCGACCATCGCGGCCGCCGCCGTCATGCCGACCTGGGGGACCCTCTCGTCGGCCGCGACGCCGTGTGCGGCCCGGCGTACGGCGAGGAGTCGCTCCACGACATGGGCGAGGAGGAAGCCGCCGACGAAGAGCAGCAGCGCCTCCGGAACTCCGAAGACCTCGTCGCCCGCCGCCTCCAGGGCCTCGGGCAGCAGGTCGAGTCCGACGACGCCGAGCATGAGTCCGCCGGCGAGGCCGAGGACGAGGTGACGCCGGTCGGTGACGCGTCCCGCGACCCAGCCTCCGAAGAGCGTCATGAGGAACGCGCCGAGCGCGACGACTACAGCCATGGGCCTTTGGTATCGGATGGGGTGGCGTCCGCGCACCTCGGTGTCGGCGCCCGGTCCGGGGTCCCGGTGGACGAGGTCCTCGCCCTGGTCGAGGCGGTTCTGCGGGAGGCGGGGCTGACGCGTACGGACGTCCGCTCGCTCGCCACGCTCGACGCGCGTGCGGCGGAGCCGGGGATCGCGGGGGCGGCGGAGGAGCTCGGCGTCCCGGTGCGGGCGTTCACGGCTGAGGAGCTCGCGGCCGTGCCCGTACCGCATCCGTCGGGGCGGCCGCTGGCCGCGACAGGTACGGCCTCGGTGGCGGAGGCGGCCGCGCTGCTCGCGGCGGGCGGGGGCACGTCCGCCGGGCTGCTCGTACCGAAGCGGAAAACCCGCCGCGTAACGTGCGCTCTCGCCCGTTCTGTCCCGGTTCGTCCGAACGAACACGCCCCAGGCGTACGGTTGTTGCCCCGAACTCACGGGTACATCGCTGGCGAGCCTGGCTCACCCCCCACCATCCCCACCCCCCACACGACGGCGGCCATGGACATGCACCTGCATACCGACGCCCACGACCTGCGCCACCACGGTGACGCCGAGGTACGGGACGAGAAACTCATCGACCTGGCGGTCAACGTCCGGACGAACACCCCACCGGACTGGCTGCGGGAGCGGATCGCCGACTCCCTGACCGGACTCGCCGCCTATCCCGACGGCCGGGCCGCGCGCGCGGCCGTGGC
>NZ_LIPQ01000497.1 GCF_001418135.1 Streptomyces aureus | reverse complement strand
TCGTCCTCTTCCTCATCGGCTCCGCGCTCTGCGGCATCGCCCAGAACATGCCGCAGCTCATCGCCTTCCGCGCCATCCAGGGCCTCGGCGGCGGCGGTCTCATCGTGCTGTCCATGGCGATCGTCGGCGACCTCGTGTCACCGCGCGAGCGCGGCAAGTACCAGGGGCTCTTCGGCGCCGTCTTCGGCACCACCAGCGTCCTCGGTCCGCTGCTCGGCGGGGTCTTCACCCAGCAGCTCTCCTGGCGCTGGGTCTTCTACATCAACCTGCCGATCGGCATCGTCGCCCTCTTCGTGATCGCCGCCGTCCTGCACATCCCGGGGCGCTCCACCCGGCACACCATCGACTACCTCGGCACCTTCCTCATCGCCTCGGTCGCCACCTGTCTGGTCCTCGTGGCCTCCCTCGGCGGTACCACCTGGGCGTGGGGTTCGGCGCAGATCATCGGACTCGCCGTCCTCGGAGCCGTACTCCTCGTCCTGTTCGTCCAGGTCGAGCGGCGAGCGGCCGAACCCGTGCTGCCGCTCAAGCTGTTCAGGATCCGGACGTTCAGCCTGGTCGCGGTCATCAGCTTCGTCATCGGCTTCGCGATGTTCGGCGCGATGACCTATCTGCCGACCTTCCTCCAGGTCGTGCAGGGCGTCACCCCGACCATGTCCGGCGTGCACATGCTGCCGATGGTCGTCGGCATCTTCATCACCTCGACCGTCACCGGCCAGATCGTCTCCCGCACGGGCCGCTGGAAGGTCTTCCCGATCGCCGGCACCGCCGTCACCTGCATCGGACTGCTGCTGCTCCACGGGCTGACGGAGGCCAGCTCCACCGCGCAGATGAGCGTCTGCTTCTTCGTCTTCGGCGTCGGCCTCGGCCTGGTCATGCAGGTCCTCGTGATGGTCGTGCAGAACGCCGTCCCGTACGAGGACCTCGGCGTCGCCACCTCCGGGTCCACCTTCTTCCGCTCCATCGGTGCCTCCTTCGGCGTCGCCGCCTTCGGCGCGATCTTCACCAGCCGGCTCACCCGCACACTCGACGACGTGTTCGCCACCGCCACCGCCTCCGGACAGGACCTCCCGCCCGGCATCGGCCCCGAACAGGTCGCCGCCGACCCGCGCACCGTCGCCGCACTCCCGGCCGACCTGCGCCCCGACGTCCTGCAGGCGTACGCCACGTCCATCACCGACGTCTTCCTGTACGCCGCGCCCGTCGTCCTGGCCGCCTTCGTCGTCGCCTGGTTCCTCAAGGAGGACAAGCTGCGGGCCTCCGTCACCGCGCCCGACACCGGCCGGACGCCGGCCGCCCACCCCGCCGATCGCTCCTCGTGCGACGAATGCGCCCGCGCCCTGTCCGTCCTCGGCTCCCGCGAGGGCCGCAGGGCGATCTACGAGAGGATCACCGCCCGCGCGGGGCTCGACCTGCTGCCCGCCGCGAGCTGGCTGCTGCTCCGGATCCGCCGTCACGGCACCGTCGAACCCACCCGGCTCGCCGAGTACGTGCCCGTACCGCTGCGGGTGATCACGGAGGCCTCCCGGCAGGTCGAGGAACGGCGCCTGGTCACCAGGGAGGGGCTCCAGCTGATGCTCACCGAGGAGGGCGTCCAGGCGGCCACCCTGCTCGCCGCGGCCCGCGAGGAGTCGCTCGCCGAGCTGCTCGGCGACCGGTGGGGACCCGACCGGCCCACCGACCTGGTGAAACTCGGGGAGGAACTGACGGCCGAGCTGAGCGGCCCGGACGCGGAGCGCCCGCACGACGCGGAGCGCCCGCACGACCGGGGGCGCCCGCACGACCCGGGGCCGCCCCGCGACCACCCCGGGTGAGTGCGCGGCCGTACGCCCTGTATGACAGTCATTCAGAACCCCTCAGTACGCTGTCCCCTCCAAGATCGCATCACAGGGGGAGCGGGCAGGAATGAACAGCGAAGAACCACGCCAGGGCCAGGGCTGGCCGGCGCCGCCGGGACACCCGCCGGCCGGGCCGGCGAACGGCGGACACGACGGCTACGGAGGCGGGTACGGCGGTGGGTACGGCGCCCCGGCGCCGATCGTCGTCACGCGTACGTCCTCGCACCGGGGTGCCTGGATCGGCGCGGCGGCCACGCTGGTGGCGGCGATGATCGGCGTCGTCGGTACGTATCTGGTGGCCACCAACAACGACGGCGACGCCCCGCCGCCGCAGGCACAGACCCCGGTGACGAGCTCGACCGGCCCGTCCGGGGCGGAGGGCGGGAGCGGCGAGGACTCTTCCGTGGACTCCTCGCAGAGCCCTGAGCCCACGACGAGCGGGGAGACCTCGACGAGCGAGGAGAGCTCGGCGCCGCCGACCTCAGCGGCCCCGCCCGCGAAGCCGGGCGGCACGGAGGAGTGGAAGGGCGCCCTGGTGATCACGTACACGGATGACAAGGACCTCGACTCCGCACCCCCGGTGGAGTCCGAGATCCGCGCGGAGAACGACTTCTCCGTCTACCCGTTCGGCGGCCACATGCTGCAGCCCGGGGACGACGTCAAGGCGCTGGTCTGGAAGGACTCGACGAACAAGACGCCCTCGTACGCGGACTGCGCACGGGACATCGACACCCTGGGCACCTCGACCGAAACGGAGCTCAGGACCGGCATGGTCGTCTGCGCCGCGACGAACGACGGCCGCCTCGCCCGCCTGACCGTCAAGGAACTGGCAGGTCTCGCCTCCGACACACGCGCCGTCTTCGACGTCGTCGTCTGGAGCCGCTGACCGGAGCCCCGGCGGCCGCGGGTCGGTCAGAGGTCCTTGCCGTACCAGATGTCCATGTACGGGCCCGTGCAGTACGCCGGGATCTCGTCGTACCCGTGCCGGGTGTACAGGGCACGCGCCTCGACCAGGTCGAGGCGCGTGTTCAGGACCATCCGGCGGGCGCCGAGCCCGCGCGCCGCGTCCTCCAGGTTCCCCAGGAGCGCGCCCGCCCCGCCCAGGCCGCGGAAGGCGTGGCGCAGGAACACGCGGGTGAGCTCCGCCCGGTCCCCGTCGAGGAGGAGCACCCCGCCGCAGCCGGCGGGCTTGCCCTCGTACCGCGCGACCAGGAACTGCCCGGTCGGCGGGGTGAGCAGCTCGACCCCGTCGTTCGTCAGGCCCTCGTCGATCTCCGCCCGCGTCGCGGGACGCTTCCAGTAGCGGCTCGCGACGTCGTCGTAGTAGTCGCGGCGCAGGGCGGTGGCGTCCGGGGTGTCGACGCGCTCGGGGGAGAAGGTCCAGGTCATGCGCGTCATTGTGCGGCGCGCGTGACCTGGGACGCAGCTCGATTTCTCCGGATGCCGGGCCGGGTGCCGGGCCGGATGCTGAGCCGGGCGCGGGGCCGGGTACCGGGCCGGAGGGTCAGCTCTTCGGGGACGCCTGCTGGACGACCTCGAAGGACCAGAGGGTGGAACCGGACGCGGCGGGCCTGGGCCGCTCGCCGCCCTCGGCGCCACCGCCCCCGTGCGCGGCCTTCATGGAACCGTTCATCCAGGCCTGGAAGTCTTCCTCGCTGCGCCAGCGCGTGTACACCAGGTACTGGTCGGTGCCCTCGACGGGGCGCAGCAGCTCGAACCACTCGAAGCCGTCGGACCCCTCCACGGCCCCGGCCCGGGAGGCGAAGCGCTGCTCCAGAACCTCACGCTGCTCGGCCGGCACGGTCAGGACGTTGATCTTCACGATACTCATGAAAGGCAGGATATGACTCCCGGTCCCACCGCCTTCGAGGCGGACGCGGTACGGGCCCTGGCGGCCCGCTGGTTGCCC
Organism: Streptomyces aureus; assembly: GCF_001418135.1. Classification (GTDB taxonomy): domain Bacteria; phylum Actinomycetota; class Actinomycetes; order Streptomycetales; family Streptomycetaceae; genus Streptomyces; species Streptomyces aureus_A. Next base: position 10,042 of record NZ_LIPQ01000497.1, on the reverse strand, counting down.
TGGCTGGGCGATGACGACTTCGTCTGTTCCCCGGCCGGGCTGTGGCTGGCGCTCGCGGCCGTGGCGTCCGGGGCCCGGGGCCGGACCGCCGAGGAGCTGCGGGGGTTGCTCGGGGTCGACGGGGAGGCGGCCGCCGAGGCGGTGACCGCTGCGGGGCGGCGGCTCGCGGTGACGGACGGGCTGGTGGTGGCGGCCGGTGTGTGGAGCAGGGTGTCGGTGCTCGACGCCTTCCGGCGTGGCCTGCCGGATGTGGAGTTCGGGGTGCTGCGCGGAGCGCCGGCCTGGTTCGAGCTGCCCGACGAGGTGTTCGGGGCGACGGACGACGTGTCCCTGGGCGAGATTCCCGCCGTCGCCCAGGACGAACTCGACGACTGGATACGGAGGGCGACCGGCGGGCGCGTCCAGCGGCTGCCGCTCGGGCTCGACGGCTCCGAGGACCTGGTCCTGGTCAACGCCCTCGTGCTGAAGGCCTCCTGGCTGACGGCCTTCCCGGCGCACCTCACCCGCGACGAGCCCTTCACCGACGGCTGGGGCGACACCCGGCCCGTACCGACGATGCGGCAGCGGATTCCGGCCGACGGGGTCTGGTCCGTGGACGGGGTCACCGTCGTCGAGCTGCCGTGTGCGGGTGACGAGGCCGCCCGGGTGCGGTTCGCTCTCGGCCGGCCCGGCGCCGGGCCGGCCGACGTCCTGCCCGCCGCCTGGGCCGGGCCCGCGGCTCGGCAGCCGCTCGCCGCGGACGCGGCCGACCTCGCGCTCCCGCGCTTCACCCTCCGCACGAAGACCGAGGCCGACGCCCATCTGCCGTCGCTCGGCGTCGGCCGGTCGGTGCGGCCCGGGGCCGATTTCTCGGGCCTGTCCCCGGCCGCCCTCATCGTCTCCAAGGTGGTGCAGGAGGCGCTGGTCGAGGTCGCGGAGGAGGGTGTCGAGGCGGCCGCCGTGACCCAGGTGGCGATGACCCGCAGCGCGGCCCCTCCCCGCCACCAGGTCGTGGAGCGGATCGCCTTCGACCGGCCCTTCGGCGTGGTCGTCCTCGACGCGTCCGGCGAGCTCCCGCTCTTCGCGGGCTGGCGCCGGAGCGCACCGGGCGGGGCGCGTTCCGGAGTCGCTTAGGACCCTCGCGCGGTCGCGAGACGCTCCGTTCTGTTAGGGTCGCTCGTATGTGTTCCGTCATCCACAACTGGCAGGCGATCCGCACCCGTTCGGGGTGCTGACCGCGGTGCCGGGCTGATGCCCGGCACCCGGACCCGCGTCCACCGTTCGCCTCCTGATGACGAGGAATCCCCATGCGCGCACACTCGCGCCCCACTTTCGTATGCGTCCACGGCGGCTCCAGCAACGCACGGGCCTGGGGCCCGTTGCAGAACGAGCTGGCGCTGCTCGGACACCGTTCGTACGCCGTCGATCTGCCCGGGCACGGCGACCGGGCCGAGGGCCCCGCCGCCTACTACCGGCAGCCCCAGGACCTGACGGCGCTGGCCGCGGCCCCGTCCCCGATGAGCGGGGTCACGCTGCGGGACAACGTCCGGCACGTGACGGACGTCCTGCGGCGGCTGGCCCCGCTGGGGCCGGTCGTGCTGGTCGGCAACAGTCTCGGCGGTCTGACGATCGGCGCCGTCGCCGACGCCGTGCCGGACCTGGTGGACCGGGTGGTCTACCTCTCCGCGTTCTGCCTCGCCGACCCGGCGATGCTCACCCAGGCGTGGGACGTGGCCGACGAGAACCTGCTGGACGCGGCGGTGGCGCGGATCGCCGTGCCGCTCGCGGGCGAGTCCGCCGATCCGGGTGTGGTCCGGCTGAACTGGCGGGCGGCCCATGCCGATCCCGCCGTGTTCGCCGAGCTGAAGGCCGCCGTGATGGCCGACTCCACCGACCGCACGTTCGGAGCGCTGCTCGACACCCTGGACCCGGACGAGAACCACGGGGTGCTGGAACCGGGGGCGCTGGTCACGGCGGAGCGCTGGGGCCGGGTCCCGCACACCTACGTCCGGCTCTCCGGGGACGCGAGCATCACCCCGGCGGTGCAGGACTACATGATCCGCAAGGCCGACGAGCTGACGCCGCACAACCCGTTCGAGGTGCACACCCTGGACGCCTCGCACGTCGGCTACTTCAGCAGGCCCGCGCTCTTCGCGGAACTGCTGGCGGGCCTCGCCTGACCCGCCCGGGTGTTTCCCTTCCCTCCGTGCCGCGGGGAAGGGAGACACCCGCGACAGGGCCTAACGCACGACGCGGGCGAGCAGCAGGCCGTCGTGGCCCTTGGTGCCGACCGTCTGGATGGCCGTCGCGTCCAGGCGGGGTTCGGCGGCGACGAGGTCGAAGAGTTCACGGGTGCCGGTGATCGCCGGGTCGTCCGGGTCGGGGGTGGTGATCCTGCCGCCCCGCACCACGTTGTCGACGACGATCACCGTGCCGGGGCGGGAGAGCTTCAGGGCCCACTCCACGTAGCGGGGGTTGTTGACCTTGTCGGCGTCGATGAAGACCAGGTCGAACGGGCCCGCGCCCTCCGCCTCCAGCTGCGGCAGGCTGTCCAGGGCCGGGCCGGTACGGACCTCGACGAGCTTGTCGAGGCCGGCGTGGGCGAGGTTGGCGCGGGCGACGTCGGCGTGGGCCGGGTTGTACTCGAGGGTGATGAGCCGGCCGTCGGCGGGCAGGGCCCGGGCCAGCCAGATCGTGCTGTAGCCGCCGAGGGTGCCGATCTCCAGGATGTTCCGGGCACCCTGCATGTGGGCGAGCAGCTGGAGGAGCTTGCCCTGGTTGGGGGCGACGGCGATCTCGGGCAGCCCGGCCGCCGCGGAGGCGCTGAGGGCGGCGGTCAGCGCCTCGTCGGCGGGGGCGATCGTCTCGGTGAAGTAGGCGTCGACCGCGTTCCATTGAGGGTTCGTCATGCGGCCGAACGTACACCGGGGCCGGCCGTCGGGCGGCGCCTTGCCGCTCGTACGGCCAGGAGAGTCGCGAGGGCGGCGAGGAGCAGACCGCCGCCCACCGTCAGCAGCCACACGGGGATTCCGCCGCCCACCGTGAGGAGTCGGTCGGTGTACTCGACCCGGCGGTACGGGGTGTCGGCGACGGCCCGCAGGTGGTGGTCGTCGTCGATCCGCTCCGGGTGGGGGAACTCCTGCTCCAGGACGGTGAGTTGGACCGGCTGCTGCCCGGCGAGCCCGGCGACGGGGCCCTCGGGTTCGATCCGGCCGGCGAAGGTCACCTCGGGGGCGTCGCCGCCGATGGGGGAGCGGGGCTCCATCCGGTGCTCGGCGAGGACGTAGAGGCCGAGGCTCTGGGAGGTCTTCGCGAGCCGCGAAAGGCGCATGGGGTAGACGAGTTCGGGGGAGGCGAAGGTGATGCGCAGCGGGGTCAGCTCGCCCTGGAGGACGGCGTCCTTCTGCTGCGGTGCGAGGCGGACGGCGACGTACTCCCACCGTCGCTCCACGTACGGCTGGAGGGCGCCGGTCAGCCGCTCGGGCAGCTCGAAGCCGTTGGTCCGCAGCCAGTCGCCGAGGGCGTCCGGGTCGGTGGCGGTCAGCCGGGCGACGTCGAAGGGGCCGAGCCGTTCGCGGCCGACGACGCCGACACCGCCGGCGCCGGGCGGCGGGGCGCCGGCCCCGTCCCCGTGGTCGAGGTCGAACGGCCAGTCGCCCTCGCGCGGCCAGAAGTGGAAGCGGTCGCGCTGCTCGGGCTCGGTGAGCCGGTCGAGCGCGTCGAAGAGCGCGGGGTCGCCGAGGGTGACGTCGGCGCGGCTCGGCACGGGCATGATCCAGGCGGCGTGCTCGGCGTCGCCGTGGACGTTGAAGCGCATGACGACGGTCTCGGTCCGTCCGTCCCAGCGGACGGCCGACTCCTCGCGGTCGACGCCGATGCGCTGGTCCTTGGTCGGGATCATGGCGCCGCAGCCGCAGGCGTACGCCGGTGCGACGAGCGAACCGAGCTGGAGTGCGAGCAGCGCGACGATGGTGGTCAGAATTCTGTGTGTCCCCCGCATGCGGGGTGGGACGTGCCGGGTGCCCCTCCGGTTCCGTCCGTGAGGTTCCGGTTCCGGTTCCGTCCATGGGGTGCCGGTGCAGGTGTCCGCACCGGCGCCGGTTCCGTCCCGCCCCACTCCGCACGCTCAGGCCCCGGCGCGGACCCGGAGTTCCTTCACCCCGTTCAGCCAGGCGGCCCGCAGCCGGCGCGGTTCGCCGGCGAGGGTCAGGTCGGGCAGGGCGTCCGCGACGGCGTTGAAGATCAGCTCGATCTCCTTGATGGCGAGGGACTTGCCCAGGCAGAAGTGGGGCCCGCCGCCGCCGAAGCCGAGGTGGGGGTTCGGATCGCGGGTGATGTCGAAGCGTTCGGGGTCGGTGAAGACCTCGGGGTCGTTGTTGGCGGAGGAGTAGAAGAGGCCGACGCGGTCGCCCTTGGCGATCTTCTGGCCGCCGATCTCGGTGTCCTGGGTGGCGGTCCGCTGGAAGGAGACGACGGGGGTCGCCCAGCGCACGATCTCCTCGGCGGCGGTCGCCGGTCGTTCCCGCTTGAAGAGTTCCCATTGGTCGGGGTGGGTGAGGAAGGCGTGCATGCCGTGGCTGATGGCGTTGCGCGTGGTCTCGTTGCCGGCGACGGCGAGCAGCAGCACGAAGAAGCCGAACTCGTCGGAGGAGAGGTTGCCCTCGCCCTCGGCGGCGACGAGCCGGCTGACGATGTCGGCGGCGGGGCATTCCTTGCGGGCGGCGGCCATGTTCATCGAGTAGCCGATGAGTTCCATGGCGGCCTCGGCGCCGATCTCCTCGGTGATGGCGTACTCGGGGTCGTCGTACGCGACCATCTTGTTCGACCAGTCGAAGATCCGGGAACGGTCCTCCTGGGGGACGCCGATGAGTTCGGCGATGGCCTGGAGGGGGAGTTCGACGGCGACCCGGGTGACGAAGTCGAAGGTGCCGTCGGCGTCCGCGGCGCGCTTGGCCTCGTCGACGATGGCGTGGGCGCGGTCGCGCAGGGCCGTCTCCAGGTTCCGGATCGCCCGCGGGGTGAAGCCGCGCTGGACGATCTGGCGGACCCGGGTGTGCTCGGGCGGGTCCATGTTGAGCATGATCAGCTTCTGGACCTCGATCTGGTCCCGGGTGATGTGCTCGTTGAAGCGGATGACGGCCGTGTTCTCGTTCGAGGAGAACAGCTCGGGACGCGTCGAGACGTACTTGACGTCCGCGTGGCGCGTGACGGCCCAGTACCCGTCGTCCGCGAAGCCCGTGATGCCGGGCGGCTGGGGGCACCACCACACGGGTGCGGTCTGCCGCAGGCGGGCGAACTCCGGGAAGGGGACGCGGTCGCGGAGCAGATCGGGGTCGGTGGCGTCGAACCCCTCGGGAAGGTGGGGACAGGGCATCGGCAACACACTCCACATCTGAGGAAATCTGATGAGGGGATCTGATGGGCCGTCAGGAGTTGCCGGGAAAGTTAGTAACGAGTTCTACAAGTAGCAAGGGCCGGAACGGGAAGTGTTGCCTCCCGGACCCTTGCGTACCCGCGGTAGCAGTCATAAGACTGCACTCAGAACTAGAACGCGTACTAGTTCCCCCGTGACGCCGACCGACGGGCTGCCGGGACGCCCCGTCCGGTCGAGGAGAGGACGAGCTCATGGCCGCGGAACCCGTCATCGTCGAAGCCGTACGCACCCCCATCGGCAAGCGCGGAGGCGCGCTCGCCAACCTCCATCCCGCCTACCTCCTGGGCGAGACCTACCGCGAACTCCTCGGGCGCACCGGCATCCACGCCGACTGCGTCGAGCAGATCGTCGGAGGTACGGTCACCCACGCCGGCGAGCAGTCCATGAACCCGGCCCGCACGGCCTGGCTCACCATGGGCCTCCCCTACGAGACGGCCGCCACCACCGTCGACTGCCAGTGCGGCTCCTCCCAGCAGGCGAGCCACATGGTCGCCAACATGGTCGCGGCCGGCGTCATCGACATCGGGATCAGCTGCGGTGTCGAGGCCATGTCCCGCGTTCCGCTCGGCTCCGGATCCAAGCACGGACCCGGCAAGCCCTTCCCCGACGAGTGGAACGTCGACCTGCCCAACCAGTTCGAGGCCGCCGAGCGCATCGCCCGCCACCGCGGCCTCACCCGTGAGCGCGTCGACTCCCTCGGCCTGCTCTCCCAGGAACGCGCCGCGAACGCCTGGTCCGAGGAGCGCTTCAAGCGCGAGACCTTCGCCGTCCAGGTCCCCACCACCGAGGAGGAGCAGGCCGCCGGGCAGGGCATGTGGCGGCTCGTCGACCGCGACGAGGGCCTGCGCGACACCACCATGGAGGGCCTGGCCCGCCTCAAGCCCGTCATGCCGACCGCCGTCCACACCGCCGGGAACTCCTCCCAGATCTCCGACGGCGCCGCCGCGATCATGTGGGCATCCAAGCGCATGGCCCGCGCCCTCAAGCTGAAGCCCCGCGCCCGGATCGTCGCGCAGGCCCTGGTCGGCGCCGACCCGCACTTCCACCTCGACGGACCGATCGACGCCACGCGCGCCGTCCTCGGCAAGGCCGGGATGTCGCTCCGGGACATCGACCTCGTCGAGATCAACGAGGCCTTCGCCTCGGTGGTGCTGAGCTGGGCGCAGGAATTCGACCGGGACCTGGACGGGCTCGTGAAGGTCAACGTCAACGGCGGCGCCATCGCCCTCGGCCATCCCGTCGGCGCGACCGGCGCCCGGCTGATCACCACCGCCCTGCACGAACTGGAGCGCAGCGACAAGGAGTTCGCGCTGATCACGATGTGCGCGGGCGGAGCGGTGGCGACCGGGACGATCATTCAGCGGCTGTAGGGGCCCGCGGCGACCGGGCGGGAGCCATCGGCGGCTGCGGGAGCCCTCGGCGGGCGCGGGGAAGACTCAGCGGCCGCGGGTATCCCTCGGAGGCCGCGGAGAGGACTCGGCGGCTACGGGGAAGACTCAGCGGCCGGCGGCGCCCGCTCCGGCCGCCTCCGTGACCAGATCCGCCAGGTACTCGGCGGCGCTCGTCCCCGTACGGGCGAGTGCCGCCGCCTGGCCGGCCCACAGGTTGACGTACGCGGCGCGGCCCGTGGCGCCCGCCGCCCGGCGGATCGGCTGCATCAGGGCGTTCTGCACGGGGTACGGCGGTACGGCGTCCTCGTGGGCCGCCATCTCGCGGACGAAGCGGTTCGGGATGCCGCGGGCCGTGCGGCCGGAGAAGAGACGGGTCAGGACCGTCGTGCGCGCCTCGGGCGTGCCGAGCGTCCGCCGGTGCACCTCGCTCGCGCCCGACTCGCGGACGGCGAGGAAGCCCGTACCGATCTGGACCGCGTCCGCGCCGAGGGCGAGCGCGGCCGCGATCCCCCGGCCGTCGGCGATCCCGCCCGCCGCGACCACCGGCACCGTCACCGCGTCCGCCACCTGCGGGACCAGCGAGAACGTGCCGACCAGGGACTCCCGTACCGGACGCAGGAAAGCGCCCCGATGGCCGCCCGCGTCACTGCCCGAGGCGACGATCGCGTCCACACCGGACCGCTCCAGGGCCACCGCCTCCGACACCGTGGTCGCCGTGCCGATCAGCGCGATGCCGAGCCGCCGTGTCTCCGCGACGAGCCGGGGCGACGGCAGCCCCATGACCAGGCTGATCACCGGCGGCGCGGCGGCGAGGAGAGCGTCGAGCTGGGCCTCGTAGTCCGGCCGAGCCGCCACGTCGGCGGCGGTCGGCGCCGGTACGCCGAGTTCCTCGTAGTAGGGCTTCAGCCGGGCGGCATGGGCGGCGAGTTCGGCGTCGGACGGTCCGGGAGCCGTCTCCTCGTCGAGTGGTACCCAGAGGTTCATCGCGAACGGGCGCCGGGTGCGCGTCCTCAGCTCCGCCACCAGGTCCGTGATCTCCTCCGGGGAGAGGACGTGCGCCCCGTACGAGCCGAGTCCGCCGCCCTCCGAGACGGCGGTGGTCAGCTCGACGGAGGAGAGCCCGCCGCCGAACGGGCCCTGGACGACGGGTATGTCGATGCCGAGGAGGTCCCCGAGCCGGCCCGGCCTCATGCGGTGTGCGGGTGTGGCGGGCATCGGGGCCTCCGGTGTCTCGGCGGGCCCTGTGCCCGCGGATGCCCAGGACACTAGACGACCGGTCAACTAAAAATCCACAGAGGGCGGGATCCGAATAGTTGACCGCCCGTATAGTGACCGCCATGGGACGCACCAGCACGGCACGCGAACGGCTCCTCGAAGCCACCGGTGACCTCATGCGCCGCCGCGGTTACAGCGGTCTCGGCGTCGCCGAGATCTGCGCCCGTGCCGAGGTGAAGAAGGGCAGTTTCTACCACTTCTTCGAGTCCAAGCAGGCCCTCACGGTCGAGGTCGTCGACGCGTACTGGCAGGGCGAGCGCGCCTGCTGGACGGGGGCTCTCGAAGGTGCCGAGCCCGCGCTCGAACGGCTCCACCGGCTGCTCGACGGCATGGTGGACCTCCAGCGGCGGACGAAGGAGTCCTCCGGCACGGTCGACGGCTGTCTCCTCGGGAACCTCGCCCTGGAGCTGAGCACCCAGGAGCCCGACGTCCGGGCCCGCCTGGAGGAGATCTTCGACGAGCAGATCGCCCTGGTCGCCGGCGTCCTCGCGGAGGCGGCGTCCGACGGGACGGTCCCGGAGGACCGCGCCACGCGCGCGGTGGCCCGCGCGGTCGTCGCCCAGCTGGAGGGCATGGTGCTCTTCGCCAAGCTCAGGAACGACCCGTCGGTGATGGACGACCTCTGGCCGCACACCTTGATGCTGCTCGGCGCCTGAGGGTCCGGGCGGCTCGGAGTCCGGGCGGCGGCTCGGAGTCCGGGCGGCTGGCGGCGGCTCGGAGTCCGGGCGGCTGGTCCGGGCGGCTGAGGGGCCGGGGCCGGGCGGGGCCGGAAACGCCGCAGGCCCCGCCCTCCCTGACGGGAGGCGGGGCCTTGCGGGTGGGCGCTTGCGCGGCGGTGACTCTTAGTACCAGCCGTTGGCCTGCCAGAACGCCCAGGCGCCGTTCGGGGAGCCGTAGCGCTCGTTCATGTAGTTGAGACCCCACTTGATCTGGGTGGCGGGGTTCGTCTTCCAGTCGGAACCGGCCGAGGACATCTTCGAGGCCGGGAGGGCCTGGACGAGGCCGTAGGCGCCGCTGGAGGAGTTGGTGGCCTTGGGGTTCCAGCCGGACTCGTGCGAAACGATCTTGCTGAAGGAGGCGAACTGCGAAGCGGGAACGATCTGCCGGGCGACATCCTGCGGGCTGGCGGCCGAGGCCGTGCCCGTCGTACCGAGCACCGCACCCGACGCACCCAGCAGCACGGCTGCGGAGGCGGCGAAGGTCTTCTTGCGGGCGGCGACACGAGTGGTGATCGAGCGGATCAAGGTTTCTGCCTAACTTCGGGAACAAGGGATGCGTCAGGCGATTTCGGCAAGCCGGAACCAGAGCCCGGGGAACCCGGGAACTGGGGGGAACCGGCCGTCCGAGGCGCTGCGGTGAGCACCGGCTGCCTGGCGACGTCCACCAGACAAGCAGGGCTGGAACGCCGATGCAACGACCCCCTGTACGAGGGAGGTTCGGACGTCGACGGAAGGTCCCGCGAGGTGGGTGTGGGGTGTTTCCGCAGGTCATGCCCTGCTGTGGGCGGTTTGCGCGGGTACCGCCCGACTACTATTCCGGCTCGTACGTGACGTAGGTCCTGTGGGGCGGCTCACCCGGAGAGGGCTTCCCGGGGCCCTCGAATGTGACCTGGGCCTCGAAGTTCGCCCGCCGGGTCGCCCGCCGCAGGGCCTTCAGGAGCGTGCCGCCGACGGTGAGGGTGAGGACCACGGTCAGAACGGCCCGTCCCAGGTCCCAGCCGAGGGAGGTGGCGGTGACATAGGCCAGGAAGCGGACCAGGTTCTCGTGCAGCGGGGCGCCCGGCTGGAACGAGATCCCGCTGCTCAGGCCCTGGAGCAGCACCCAGCCCTGCAGATTCATGATCGTGCCGTACGCGAACGCCGCCACGAACCCGTACACCGAGAGCATCAGCAGCTCACCCCGGCCGCGCAGCCTCCCCCGAGCTCTCGGCTCCGTCCGAGCGGGGGTGCCCCCCACCGCCCCC
>NZ_LIPQ01000496.1:236-6614 GCF_001418135.1 Streptomyces aureus | reverse complement strand
CCGCCCAGGTCACGGACGGGTCGGTGCCGCCGGTGGCGAAGAGGTTGGAGAGGCCGATGACCGGGCCGCTGTCGCTGAGGACGGCTCCGCCGATGATCCGGCCGTCGGCCGCGTGCCCCGCGACGATCGTGACGGCCGGGTCGGCGAGGAGTCCGGGGCGGAAGAGCGCCGCGTCGTCGGCGTCGTCACCGCTCCACGCGAGGGCCCAGGCGGCGAGTTCCCCGGGCGTGCGGACCGGGCGCCAGTCGCCGGTGGCGGCGGGGACGGGAAGGCCCGCGGGGCGGGCGATCCACCGGGCCTCGAACAGGAGTCGGAAGCCCTCGGCGGCCAGGTCGAGGCGGCCGAAGCTGTCCTTGACGGAGGCTCCGGGGGTGCTGCGGTCGATCCCGGCCAGGACGTCCTTCACGTCCGCGTCCTCGGTGAGCGTCACCGCGTCGGGGTAGTACAGCGGGGTGCGGCGGTCGTTCGTCCAGGCACGGGGGCCGAAGGTGCCGGGGTGTCCGTGGGCGCGGCACATGGCCTCGCACCACTCGGCGTTGTTGCGGACGGCATCGGTGATCATGCGCGGATCGTAGGCGTGTCCGCGGATTCCTGCTCCCTGTTTCTTTTCGCATTCCGTTCTGCGGAATATATTTTCCACCATGAGAATGTCCCCGCCCTCTCTCCCCCGGCGTACGGCCGCCGAGTTCATCGGTACCGCCGCGCTCGTCGCCGTCATCGTCGGCTCCGGTATCCGCGCCGACTCCCTCAGCCAGGACATCGGCGTCCGGCTGCTCGCCAACGCCGCCGCCTCCGCCCTCGGCCTCGGGCTGCTCATCGCCCTCATCGGGCCGCTCTCCGGCGCCCACTTCAACCCCGTCGTCACCCTCTCCGAGTGGTGGTCCCGACGCCGTACGGGCGGCTCGCGCGAGGTCCTCGCCTACATCGGCGCCCAGCTCGCCGGGGCCGTGACGGGCGCGCTGCTCGCCGAGGCGATGTTCGGGCGGGCGCCCGGCGCCTGGGCCACCGAGCCCCGCGGAGCGCTCCACCTCCTCCTCGGCGAGGCCGTCGCCACCGCCGGGCTCGTCCTCGTCGTCCAGGGCCTGCGCCACATCGGCCGCCCCGGGCTCGCCCCGGTCGCGGTCGCCGGCTACATCGGCGCGGCGATCTGGTTCACCTCCTCCGGGTCCTTCGCCAATCCGGCCGCCACCGTCGGCCGCGCGTTCTCCGACTCCTTCACCGGGATCGCCCCCGGCTCGGTGCCCGCCTTCGCCGCCGCCCAGCTGCTCGGCATGCTGCTCGGGATGGTCCTGGCCGGTGTGTTGTACGGAACACGCGACGCCGCCGCCGAACCGAATCCCGCCGACGCGCGTCGGACGGGGTGACAGAACGACACCGAGTCCACCCGCCACGGAGGTTCCCGCATGCCGGCCCGGCTCACCAGGTTGATCCCGCGCACCACACGGGCCCGCCGCCGCACCGTGCAGGCCCTGATGCTGGGCGCCGTCCTCGCGCTCACCCCCGTCACCTGGATGCACACCGCCGCCGCCGGGAAGCTCCGTACCACCGCCGACGTGCCCGCCCGGGACGTCGCCGTCGTCTTCGGCGCCGGGCTGTGGAAGGGGCGCCCCACCCCGTACCTCGCGCACCGGCTCGACACGGCCGCCGAGCTGTACCGGACGGGGAAGGTCCGGGTCCTGCTCGTCACCGGCGACAACAGCAGGACCGCGTACGACGAACCCAGCGCCATGCGCACGTACCTCACCGAGCGCGGGGTGCCGGACGGCCGGATCGTCAGCGACTACGCCGGCTTCGACACCTGGGACTCCTGCGTCCGGGCCCGGAAGGTCTTCGGCGTCGACCGGGCCGTGCTCGTCACCCAGGACTTCCACATCAAGCGGGCCGTCGCACTGTGCGGACGGGCCGGCGTCGACGCGTACGGCGTCGGGGTCCCCGAACCCCACGACCGCACCTGGTACTACGGCACCACCCGGGAGCTCTTCGCCGCCGGCAAGGCCTCCCTCGACGCAGCGCTCCGGCCCGACCCGCACTTCCTCGGCCCGGAGGAGAAGGGCGTCACCGAGGCGCTGGCCTCACCCCGGGAGCCGTAGCGGACGGAGAGCATCGCACCGCGCCCGTAATCAGCGGTGCCGCCCCGCGTAACACGCCTGACCCACGCTGGCCGTATGTCCGAGGTCACCGCCGTACCCACCCACTGCCCCTACTGCGCCCTGCAGTGCGGCATGTCGCTCCGCCCCACCGGCGTCCCGGAGCTGCCCGCCGAGGTGGTCGACCGGAACGACTTCCCCGTCAACCGGGGCGCGCTGTGCGGCAAGGGCCGCACCGCCCCCGCCGTGCTCTCCTCCCGGGTCCGGCTCACCGAGCCCCTGGTCCGATGCCCTGACACGGGGGCCCTGGTGCCCGCGTCCTGGGAGGAGGCCCTCGCCGCCGTCGCCGACGGGCTGCGCCGGACCCGCGCCGACCACGGTCCCGATGCCGTGGGGGTCTTCGGCGGCGGCGGCCTCACCAACGAGAAGGCGTACACGCTGGGGAAGTTCGCCCGGCTGGTGCTCGGCACCTCGCAGATCGACTACAACGGGCGCTTCTGCATGTCGTCGGCGGCCGCCGCGCACGGCAGGGCGTTCGGGCTCGACCGGGGGCTGCCCTTCCCCCTGGAGGACATCCCGAAGACCGGCTGCGTGATCCTCGTCGGCTCCAACCTGGCCGAGACCATGCCGCCCGCCCTCCGCTACCTCACCGAGCTGAAGGCGAACGGCGGAAAGCTGATCGTCATCGATCCGCGCCGCACCCGCACCGCCGAGCAGGCCGACCTCCACCTCGCGCCCCGCCCCGGCACCGACCTCGCGCTCGCCCTCGGCATGCTCCACCTCGTGGTGGCCGAAGGACGCGTCGACCAGGAGTTCGTGGCAACGCGCACCTCCGGCTGGGAGGCCGCGCGCGCCGGGGCCATGTCCCACTGGCCCGAGCAGGTCGAGCGCATCACGGGCGTGCCGGTGCCGCGGCTCCGGGAGGCCGTCGCGCTGTTCGGCGACGCCGCCACCGGCATGGTCCTGACCGCACGCGGCCCCGAGCAGCAGTCCAAGGGCACCGACACCGTCGGCGCCTGGATCAACCTCTGCCTGGCCACCGGGAAGGCGGGCCGGCCCCTCAGCGGCTACGGCTGCCTCACCGGCCAGGGCAACGGCCAGGGCGGCCGCGAGCACGGCCAGAAGGCCGACCAGCTCCCCGGCTACCGCAAGCTCGACGACCCGGCCGCACGCGCGCACGTGGCCGGGGTCTGGGGGGTGTCCCCCGAGTCGCTGCCGGGGCCGGGCAGGAGCGCGTACGAACTCCTCGACGCGCTCGGCGGCGAGGTGAAGTCCCTGCTCCTCATGGGCTCCAACCCGGTCGTCTCCGCGCCCCGCGCCGCGCACGTCGAGGGGCGGCTGCGCTCGCTCGACTTCCTCGCCGTCGCCGACGTGGTGCTCTCCGAGACCGCCGCGCTCGCCGACGTCGTGCTGCCCGTGACCCAGTGGGCGGAGGAGACCGGCACCATGACCAACCTGGAGGGTCGGGTGCTGCTCCGCCGACGCGCCCTCACCCCGCCCGCGGGGGTACGGAGCGACCTGGAGGTGCTGCACGCGCTCGCCGGGCTCCTCGGCTGGGAGAAGGGATTCCCCGCCGAACCCGAGGAGGTCTTCGACGAGCTGCGCCGGGCCTCGGCCGGCGGTCCGGCCGACTACTCGGGCATCAGCTACCGCCGGATCGAGGAGGAGCAGGGCGTGTTCTGGCCCTGCCCGGAGACCGGCGTGGGCGAGGCCGACCACGCGGGCACCCCGCGTCTCTTCCTGGACCGGTTCGCGACGCCCGACGGGCGGGCCCGGTTCGTGCCGGTGGTGCACCGGGCGGCGGCCGAGGAGACGGACGCCGAGTACCCCGTCGTCCTCACCACCGGCCGGGTCGTGTCCCAGTACCAGTCGGGTGCGCAGACCCGGCGGGTCGACGAGCTGAACGCGGCGGCCCCCGGCCCCTTCGTGGAGCTGCATCCCCGGGTCGCCGAGCGGCTCGGGGTGACCGAGGGCGAGCGGGTCGCGGTGGTCTCGCGGCGCGGCAGGGCCGTCGCACCGGCCCGGATCACCACGGCCATCCGGCCGGACACCGTCTTCATGCCGTTCCACTGGGCGGGCGAGGGCCGGGCCAACACCCTGGTGAACCCGGCGCTCGACCCCGTGTCCCGGATGCCCGAGTTCAAGGTGTGCGCGGTACGTCTGGAGCGCGCCGGGAACGACGCCTGAGCCCGTGCCTACGGCCGGCTGAACCAGTCGCCGCTCTCGATGACCGCGCCGAGGGGCGCGTCCGGCGCCGCCAGGAAGACCCATGCGGACACCCGCGCGCTGTCCCGTACCCGGACGACGTCCATCGCCACCCGCTCGTACCCGACGGGCAGCTCCAGGCGGTCGAGCAGGCCGAACAGCTCGCCGTAGGCGCCGGGCGCGGGCGTGAGCAGGGTGCCGACCACCCGGCCGCCGTCCGCCGGGACGACGTACGGATAGCCGGGACCGTCGTAGAGGACCGCCCCGTGCAGCACGGCGTCCGCCTCGGTGCCGATCCGGCCGGCGAGGAACCGGTCGTGGTTGTACGCGCCCGGGCGCAGCGTCCCGTAGACGAAGAACGGCCGCTCGTCGTGGGCCGGGCCCTCGATCTCCTGGGCGGCAGAGGTCTCGCGCTCGACCCACCGGGCGTACTCCTCGCCGACCCGGGTCACCCGGGTGGCGAGGATCTCCGGCGTCTCGTAGTCGTGGACGGCGAGGAGGTGCGCCTCCAGGGCCGGGTAGCGGGCCTCGGTGGTCTTGAACACCACCTCCCACTCCTCGGTCGTCTCGATCGCGCCCTGCCAGTGGTAGACGGACGTGACGGGCCCTGAGATCTGCGCGCAGGCGACCAGCCGGGCCTCGACGGCGCCGCGCGCCAGGGCGTCGGCCTTGGCGCGCGCGTCGGTGGTGGTGCGGACGGTGACGATCACGTCTCCACCGTACGGGCGAACTGGGCCGCGTGCAGCCGGGCGTACGCTCCCCCGGCGGCGAGGAGTTCGTCGTGGCTGCCCTGCTCGGCGATCGAGCCGCCGTCCATCACCAGGATGGTGTCCGCGTCCCGGATCGTGGAGAGCCGGTGGGCGACGACGAAGCTGGTGCGGCCCGCCCGGAGGGAGGCCATCGCCTCCTGGACGAGGAGTTCGGTCCGGGTGTCCACGGAGCTGGTGGCCTCGTCGAGGACGAGGATGACCGGGTCGGAGAGGAAGGCGCGGGCGAGGGTGATCAGCTGCTTCTCGCCGGCGCTGAGACCGCCGCCGTCCTCGTCGAGGACGGTGTCGTACCCGGCGGGCAGGGTGCGGACGAACCCGTCGGCGTGCGCGGCCCTGGCCGCTTCGACGATCCGCTCGCGCGAGACCTCGCCCGGCACCCCGTACGCGATGTTGTCGGCGATGGTGCCGCCGAAGAGCCAGGTGTCCTGGAGGACCATGCCGATGCCGGAGCGCAGCTCCTCCCGGGTCATCGCCGCCGTGTCGACGCCGTCCAGGGTGATCCGGCCGCCGGTCACCTCGTGGAAGCGGAGGAGCAGGTTGACGAGGGTCGTCTTGCCCGCCCCGGTGGGTCCGACGATGGCGACGGTCCGGCCCGGCTCCACGGTGAGGGACAGGTCCTCGATGAGCGGCTTGCCCGGCTCGTAGCGGAAGGCGACCTCCTCGAAGGAGACCCGGCCGCGGAGCGCTTCCGGCCTCTTCGGCTCGGCCGGGTCCGGGTCCTCCTCCTCGGCGTCGAGGAGGTCGAAGACCCGCTCGGCGGAGGCCACTCCGGACTGGAGGAGGTTGGCCATGGCGGCGACCTGGGTGATCGGGCCGTTGAAGTCGTACGAGTACTGGATGAAGGCCTGGACGTCGCCGACGGACAGCGTGCCGCTCGCCACCCGCAGTCCGCCGACGACGGCGATGGCGACGTAGTTCAGGTTGCCGACGAAGGTCAGCGCGGGCTGGATGAAGCCGGACACGAACTGGGCGCGGAAGCTCGCCCGGTACAGCTCCTCGCCCAGCTCGTCGAACCGGCGCACGGCCTCCTCGCGGCGGCCGAAGACGACGACCTCGGTGTGTCCGGTGATCATCTCCTCGACGTGGCTGCCGAGCCGGCCGGTGACCGCCCACTGCTTCACGAACTGCGGCTGGGCGCGGCGGCCGACGAAGCCGGCGACGACGATCGAGACGGGCACGGTGGCGAGGGCGACGAGAGCCAGCACCGGGGACACCCAGAACATCATCGCGAGGACGCCGACCAGGGTCAGCAGGGCGCGGACCATCTGGCTGAAGGCCTGCTGGAGGGTCTGGGTGATGTTGTCGATGTCGTTGGT
>NZ_LIPQ01000496.1:0-171 GCF_001418135.1 Streptomyces aureus | reverse complement strand
CCCGGAAGTCGACCCCGGCGGGGCCGGTCGCGCCGGTGATGACGAGGTCGGTGGCGCGGCCGAGGAGGAGGGGGTTGAGGACGGTGAGGGCGACGCCCGCGGCGCCGGCGGCGAGGAGGCCGAGGAGGCGGACCCGGTCGGGGGCGAGGGTGCGGAGCAGGCGGAGGCCGG
>NZ_LIPQ01000495.1 GCF_001418135.1 Streptomyces aureus | reverse complement strand
GGAAGGTCTTGGACGGGTCGGGGTCGCGCGCAGCATTCGCGTATGACCGACCCGTCCAAGACCTTCCTCATCCTGCACGGTTTCCAGAACCGGCGGCCCCCCGAGCACTGGCAGCACCTGCTCGCCGGGCAGTTGCGGGCGCGCGGGCACGCCGTGCGCTATCCGCAGTTGCCCGAGCCCGAGGCCCCCGTGCTCGGCGACTGGCTCGCCGCGCTGGACGAGCACGGCGCGCGGCCCGCGCAGGGCGAGTTCGTCGTGCTCGCGCACAGCCTGTCCGTGCTGCTCTGGCTGCGGGCCGGCGCCCGCCGGCCGGTCGCCGACCGGGTGCTGCTCGTCGCCCCGCCCTCGCCGTCCGTCACCGCCTCGATCCCCGAGATCGCCGCGTTCGCCGACGGGCTCGACCTGGCGGAGGCGGGGCTCGACGCGCGTCTCGTGTACGGCGACGGCGACCCCTACTGCCCCGAGGGCGCCGACCTGCACTACGGCCGCCCCCTCGGCCTCGACATGGACCACGTACCGGGCGGCGAGCACCTCAATCCCACTTCCGGGTACGGGGATTGGCCCTCGCTCCTGGAGTGGTGCGAGGACCCCGCGGTGCGGATCAAGGGGCATTAGGCTCGGCCGGATGTACTCCGACGGCACCGCACCGTACGACCAGGGCCTGCTCGACGTGGGCGACGGGAACCGCATCCACTGGGAGGTCTCCGGCAACCCGGAGGGCCGGGCCGCGCTCGTCGTCCACGGCGGCCCCGGCTCCGGGTCCTCGCCGCGCAACCGGCGCTTCTTCGATCCGGAGGCGTACCGCCTGGTCCTCTTCGACCAGCGCGGCTGCGGCCGCTCCACCCCGCACGCGAGCGACCCGGCCGCCGACATGGGTGTGAACACCACCGCGCACCTGGTCGCGGACATGGAGCGGCTGCGCGAGCACCTGGGGATCGACCGCTGGCTGCTGTACGGCGGCTCCTGGGGCTCCACCCTGATCCTGGCGTACGCGGAGGCGTACCCGGAGCGGGTCACGGAGATCGTGATCGCGGCGGTGACGACCACCCGCCGATCCGAGACGGCCTGGCTGTACGAGGGTGTGGGGCGGTTCTTCCCCGAGGCGCACGAGCGTTTCCGGGCGGGGGCCGGCGGGGCGGCGGACCTCGTGGGCGCCTACGCCGCCCTCATGAACCACCCCGACCGGGCCGTACGGGAGAAGGCGGCCGCCGACTGGTGCGCCTGGGAGGACGCGGTCCTGTCGGGGGAGGGCCGGGGCACCCCGTACACCGATCGGGTCGACGACACCCGGCTCGGCTTCGTCCGGATCTGCTCGCACTACTTCGCGCACGGGGCCTGGCTGGAGGAGGGCGCCCTGATCCGCGACGCCCACCGGCTCGCGGGCATCCCCGGTGTCCTGATCCACGGCCGGCTCGACATGGGCGGGCCGCTCGGCACCGCCTGGGAGCTCGCCCGGGCCTGGCCGGACGCCGAGCTGCACGTGGTCGAGACCGCCGGTCACCTGGGCGGGAAGGAGACGGGGGAGCTGGTCCTCGCCGCCCTCGACCGCTTCGCGGTGGGGATCCCCGCTGCTCGGGCGAAGCCCTGAGCTCGGGGGAGGGAGTCCACCGGGCGATCACCACGGCCGGGCGGGATGATCGGAACATGAGTTCCGTGTCCAAGAGTCCCGCCGCCACCTCGCACCCGAAGCACCCCGAGATCCGTCTGGCCCAGCAGACGGAGGCCGACGCGCTGCTCGGCCGGTCGCCGCTGGCCGCGCTCGTCGGCATGCTGCTCGACCAGCAGGTGCCCATGGAGTGGGCCTTCTCCGGGCCGTACACCATCGCCCAGCGGCTCGGCGCGGACGATCTCGACGCGCACGAGATCGCCGCCCGGGACCCGGAGGAGTTCGCCGCGCTGCTCTCCGAGAAGCCCGCCGTGCACCGTTACCCCGGGTCGATGGCCCAGCGCGTACAGCAACTGTGCGGCTTCCTCGTCGAGGAGTACGGCGGCGATGCCGAGGCCGTCTGGGCGGACGCGGCGACCGGGAAGGAGCTGCTCGGCCGCCTCCAGGCGCTGCCCGGCTTCGGCAAGCAGAAGGCGCAGATCTTCCTGGCTCTGCTCGGCAAGCAGTACGGGGTGCGGCCGACGGGCTGGCGTGAGGCGGCGGGCGTGTACGGCGAGGAGGGCTCGTACCGCTCGGCCGCCGACATCACGGGCCCGGAGTCGCTGGTGAAGGTGCGGGCGCACAAGCAGGAGATGAAGGCCGCGGCGAAAGCGGCGAAAGCCGCCAAGGAGTCCAAAACCGATGGGAATTGAAAATTCCAGATTTCAATCCTGCTCTATGTGACAGGAATTGTGGAGAAGGTGTTCACAGGATGCCCTGTGGATCGCTAACTTCCCCTCAACCTCGTCCGTAACGGGAAGGACTTCTGTGAACGCTACCCAGCGCCGGGCCGCGGCCGTTCTGGCCGCCGCCGCCCTCGCCACCCCCCTGGTCCTCGCCTCCCCCGCCACCGCGGTGAAGGACCCCACGGCCGCACCCGCCCGCGATGCCGCCAGGCTGGCGAAGAAGCTGGTCCGCGAAACCACTGGCCAGGACGCCTACAAGCACCTGCAGAAGTTCCAGGCGATAGCCGACTCGGCCGGCGGCCACCGCGCGGCCGGCACGCTCGGGCACGACGCCTCGGCCGCGTACGTGTACCAGCAGCTCAAGAAGGCCGGCTACGACGTCTCGTACGAGCAGTTCGACTTCATCTACACCCAGACGCTCGCCGAGAAGGTCTCCGTGGAGGCGCCCGCGCCGCGCGCCCTCGAGGTCCGCGCCATGACGTACACCAAGTCCACCCCGGTCGGCGGCATCAAGGTCGACCTGGCCGCCGTGCCCGTCGACGCCGACGGCACCACCGGCTGCGAGCCGGGCGACTACGCCGCCGGCGCCTTCACCGGCAAGGTCGCGCTCATCAAGCGCGGCGGCTGCTCCTTCGCGATCAAGCAGGAGCAGGCCGCGGCGGCCGGCGCCGCCGGCGCGATCATCTACAACAACGTCGACGGCATCCTCTCCGGCACCCTCGGCGAGCCGGCCGCGGGCAAGATCCCGACGGGTGGCATCAGCCTGGCCGAGGGCGAGAAGCTCGCCGGCGACCTCGCCAAGGGCGCGGTCAAGCTCTCCTTCGAGATCCGCCAGCTCCAGGAGAAGCGCGTCACCAACAACGTCATCGCGGAGACCAGGGGCGGCAACGCCGCCAACACCGTGATGCTCGGCTCGCACCTCGACTCCGTCACCGCGGGCCCCGGCATCAACGACAACGGCTCCGGCTCCGCCGGTCTCCTCCAGACCGCCCTGGAGCTCGCCAAGTCGAAGGACAAGGTCCGCAACAAGGTCCGCTTCGCCTGGTGGTCCGCGGAGGAGAACGGCCTCCTCGGGTCCGACCACTACGTCAAGAACCTGACCGCGCTCGACAAGAGCGAGATCAAGCTCTACCTCAACTTCGACATGATCGCCTCGCCGAACTACGGCCTGTTCGTCTACGACGGCGACAACTCGGACAACGTCGGCGAGGGCGCCGGCCCCGCGGGCTCCGCCCAGCTCGAGCGCGACATCACCGACTTCATGGGCTCGCGCGGCCTCCCGCACGAGGGCACCGACTTCTCCGGCCGCTCCGACTACGGCCCGTTCATCAAGGTCGGCATCCCCTCCGGCGGCACCTTCACCGGCGCCGAGGGCATCAAGACCGCCGCCCAGGCCGCCAAGTTCGGCGGCACGGCGGGCGTCGCGTACGACGCGAACTACCACGCCAAGGGCGACGACCTGAAGAACATCAACATGACCGCCTTCGACGCCAACATCAAGGTCATCGCCAACGCCGTGGGCACCTACGCCCACGACATCTCCTCGCTGCGCAAGCCGGTCGTCTCCACCCCGACCACGGGCGGCGAGAGCAGCGGCGGCGGCCTGCACAGCGACCACCACGAGGTCACCGAGTAGTCCGGTGGCCCCCGCTACCTCCTGCGGCGGGCGGTGCCGAATACCGAGCGGCTGATCTCCCGGCCCAGCTGGGTGCCGATCGAGCGCGCCAGGGATGTGAAGATCCCACTGCCCACCACCTGTTCGGCGAGGGAGGGCTCCGGCTTCGGAGCCCTCCCTCCGCCCTGCTTCCCCGCCTTCTCCGCCTCCTCAGCGGCCGCCGCCGCCTCCGCCGCCCGCTGCTCGGCCGTCAACCTCTCGTACGCCGACTCGCGGTCCACCGCCTCCGCGTACCGCCCGTGGAGGGGCGAGCCCTTCACCGCCGCGTCCAGGGCGGCCGCGTCGATCGGGCCCATCAGCGACTCCGGCGCACGCAGCCGGGTCGCCGCGACCGGGGTCGGGGCGCCCTTCTCGCTCAGTACGGTGATCACCGCCTCGCCCGTACCGAGGCCCGTGAGGACCTCCTCCAGGTCGTACGGCGAGTTCGGGAACGTCCGTACCGTCGCCTTCAGGGCCTTCGCGTCGTCCGGGGTGAAGGCGCGCAGCGCGTGCTGCACCCGGTTGCCGAGCTGCGCGAGCACGTCCGAGGGCACGTCCTTCGGCGTCTGCGTCACGAAGAACACGCCGACGCCCTTCGAGCGGATCAGCCGCACGGTCTGGGTGATCGACCCCAGGAACGCCTTCGACGCGCCGTTGAACAGCAGATGCGCCTCGTCGAAGAAGAAGACCAGCTTCGGCTTCTCCAGATCGCCGACCTCCGGCAGGTCGTGGAAGAGATCCGCCAGCATCCACATCAGGAAGGTCGAGAAGAGCTGCGGCTTGTCCTGCACCGCGGGCAGCTCCAGGACCGAGACGATCCCGCGCCCGTCCGCAGCCGTCCGCAGGAACTCGCTCGTGTCGAACTCCGGCTCCCCGAAGAAATCGCCCGCGCCCTGCTGCTCGAAGGCCGTGATCGACCGCAGGATCACCCCGGCCGTCACCGTGGAGAGCCCGCCGATCCCCTTGAGCTCGGCCTTCCCGGTGTCCGAGACCAGGAACGCCACCACCGCCCGGAGATCCTTGAGGTCCACCAGCTCCAGGCCCTTGGAGTCGGCGTAGTGGAAGATCAGGCCCAGCGACTGCTCCTGCGTCTGGTTGAGCTGGAGCACCTTCGACAGCAGTACGGGGCCGAAACTGGTCACCGTGGCGCGCACGGGGATGCCGGGGCCGGTCCCGCCGAGCCCGTAGAACTCGCAGGGGAAGCCCGTCGCCCGCCACTCCTGGCCGACCTGGGCGGCCCGCTCCCGGACCTTCTCGCCGTCCTCGCCGGGGGCGGAGACGCCGGAGACGTCGCCCTTGATGTCGGCGAGGAAGACCGGTACGCCGTGCGCCGAGAGCTGCTCGGCGATCAGCTGGAGCGTCTTCGTCTTGCCGGTGCCGGTCGCGCCGGCGACCAGTCCGTGCCGGTTGAGCACGGGCAGCGGGATGCGGATCGGCGCGTCCGGGTGACACGCGCCGTCCCAGAGCAGCGCCCCCAGATCGAGTGCCGCGCCCTCGAAGGCGTACCCGGCGGCGATCTCGGCGGCAGGGCCGCCCAGCGCGGCCGGTGGCTGCTCGCTCACGCTCATCACGGCACCCCAATTCCGGTTTGTCATGGTTCGCACCAGCATCCCACTGCCCGTGCATGGCTGCGCCGGGAGCCGCTCGCCCGGTAGGCTTTCCGTGTGATCTTCAAGCGCATCGGAAACGGAAAGCCGTATCCCGACCACGGCCGGGAAAGCACCCGGCAGTGGGCGGACGTCGCCCCGCGCCCGGTCCGTCTCGATCAGCTGGTCACCACCAAGGGCCAGCTGGACCTGGAGACGCTGCTCGCCGAGGACTCCACGTTCTACGGCGACCTCTTCGCGCACGTCGTGAAGTGGCAGGGCGATCTCTACCTCGAGGACGGACTGCACCGCGCCGTCCGCGCGGCGCTCCAGCAGCGCCAGGTGCTGCACGCCCGTGTCCTGGAAATGGACTGAGACGGCGCCGACCGGCCCCCGTACCCGCTGACCCTTTCGGGGTCAGTTCGCCCCCATCCGGACGCGATCACATGATCATCAAGTAGGCATCGCCGACGGGCGGCATTACGCTGCGTTCATGAGCATGCTCACTCCCCCCGGAATGGGCGGAAAGTACCGCATCACGGGGGACGTCTACCCGCGCATGCGCCGCCCCCACCGCCGGCGCAGGATCATCCTCGCGTCCGCCGCCGCCGCGGTCGTGCTCGGCGCGGCCGGCTGGGGCACGCTCCAGCTCGTCGACGTCTTCTCCGGCGACGAGGGCACCAGGGCGGCGGCCGGGAAACAGGCCGACTGCAAGCCCGCCGCCGGGGCGACGACCGCACCCGCGGCCACCCTTCCCAAGCCCGCCCAGATCACGGTCAACGTCTACAACGCGACCCCGCGCAGCGGGCTCGCCAAGACGACCGCGGACGAGCTCAAGAAACGTGGCTTCAAGATCGGCAAGGTGGGGAACGCGCCCGCCGCCTACGACAAGAAGGTCCCCGGCGCCGGTCTGCTCCTGGGCGCCACGACCGCCACCAAGGGTGTCTTCCCCGTCCTCGGCACCCAGCTCGCGGGCGCCACGACGAAGACGGACACCCGGGGCACGGCGGACGTGGACCTGATCATCGGGACCGCCTTCAAGAACCTGGCCCCGAAAAAGACGGCGGACGCGGCCCTGGTCGCCCTGACCAAGCCCGCGCCCGTACCGACCGGTAAGTGCTGACGTACCTCTTGTTCGGCCTTACTCGGCCGAGCCGTACATGCGGTCGCCCGCGTCGCCCAGGCCCGGAACGATGTAGCCGTTCTCGTTGAGACGCTCGTCGACCGAGGCCGTCACGACGGTGACGGGGGTGCCCGCCAGCTCGCGCTCCATGACCTCGACGCCCTCCGGGGCGGCGAGGAGCACGACGGCGGTCACGTCGTCGGCGCCGCGCTTGATGAGCTCCTGGATGGCCGCGACGAGCGTGCCGCCGGTCGCCAGCATCGGGTCCAGGACGTACACCTGGCGGCCCGAGAGGTCCTCCGGCATCCGCGTGGCGTAGGTCGACGCCTCCAGCGTCTCCTCGTTGCGGATCATGCCGAGGAAGCCGACCTCGGCGGTCGGGAGCAGCCGGACCATGCCGTCGAGCATGCCGAGCCCGGCGCGCAGGATCGGGACCACCAGCGGACGCGGGTACGACAGCTTCACGCCGGTCGTGGGCGTGACGGGGGTCTCGATGTCGACCTGCTCGGTCCGGACGTCCCTGGTGGCCTCGTAGGCGAGCAGGGTGACCAGCTCGTCGGCGAGCCGACGGAAGGTCGCGGAATCCGTGCGCTTGTCGCGCAGCGTGGTGAGCTTGTGGGCGACCAGCGGGTGATCGACGACGTGGAGACGCATGACTCAACAGTAGCCCGCCGCGCACTGGCATCGACCCACGCCACTGGGGGAAGGTGGGTGGCACGGGGACCCAGCGATGGGGTTGGAGTGGCCGATGCCGCACCTGGAAGAACCGGCCGACGGCGCCGCCGAGGGGGCGGCCCGGACACCGGCACCGGAGACGGACGCGGAGCGCCGCAGGCGCCGCGCCCAGTTCCTGCGTGAACTCGGCGAGGCGAAGGCGCTGCGTGAGCGCGTACAGCCGCGACGCGCGCGGGCGGCCCGGATGCGCCAGGCCATGCGCATGCGCACCTTCCGCTGGTGAGGAGCCCGCCAGGAGCCCACCCGGTGGCCCCTGGCGGGCTCCTCACCAGC
>NZ_LIPQ01000494.1 GCF_001418135.1 Streptomyces aureus | reverse complement strand
GGTCGGGCTTGTGGGGTGGGGGCTTCTTCTCCGGGGTGCGCTCAGAGCGCCGTGCGGCCCGGGGTTGCCAGGGAGAGGTAGACCGCCGCGAAGTCGGTGACCGCGAGCAGTTCCGCCAGGGTCTCCAGGTCACCACCTTCTTCCGGTTCCAGCTCGCTGATCGCCGTCTCGTGACTCAGCGCCAGTTCGCGGGCCGCGTGGGCCGCGGTGAGGCCGTCCGACGGGCGGTCCCTCAACAGGACCACCCGGGCGCGGAGCGCCTGCGGCTCGTCCACGCGGTCGCGGAAGAAGTCCTCGGGGTCCGCGCCCGCCGCGTAGTCACCCGCGAGGAGTACGCCATGGGCCGGGAGGGCCTCCGGGAGTTCCGCCGCGAGCGCCGGCAGACCGGCGAGCTCCGCCAGGACCGCGGCGAACCTGCGGCCCGCCGGGCCCGCGGCCGCGCCCTCCGTCCAGATCAGCGGCAGCGTGTCCGCGAGCTCGGAGGCGAGTGTCTTCGCCGGGTTGCTGTACGTGGCGATGGCCGGGCCGCAGCGCTCCGCGATACGGTCCAGCCGGTCGGCGACCTTCTCCAGGGCCTCGGGCGGGGCCTCCAGGAGACCGACCCGGTCGAGCAGCATGAGCAGCGGGGTGAACAGGGCCCACAGGGTGCCGGGGCTCGCCGCGATGTTCTCGGCGTACTCGTTCGGGGCCTCGTTCGGCGCGATGGCCATCGGCACGAACAGACCGCGTGAGCCGCTGACCGTCTCGGTGAGCGGCGAGGCCTTCGGCGCCACGGCGACGACGGTGATCCCGCGGCGGTACGCCTGCTCCGCGAGGAGCGCCAGGCCCGGTTCGGAGCCGTCCGTCGTCGGCAGGAGGAGGAGGTCCACGGAGCCGGCCCAGCCGGGCAGCGCCCAGCGCAGGGCGCCCGCGGCGGGGGCGACGCCGGTCGGCTGGAGGCGTACGACGGGTGCCGAGGCTCCTGCCAGGGCGCCGATCAGGTCCGCCACGGCCGCGGCGGCGGTGCCCGGGCCGGCGACGAGTACTGCGCGGGGGCGGCCCTCGGGGTGGAGGTCCGCGATGCCGGCCTCGGCGGCGTGCCTCGCCGCCGTCCTTACCCGGGCGCCTGCTTCGGCGGCGCCGCGGAGGAGGCCGCGGCGGTCTGCCAGGGCGAGGTCGTCCGGGGCGTCGAGGAGGGTCTCGTCGAGCATGGGGCGGGTGCCTCCGGTCGCGTCGTCGTCGCGGGCCCCTGCGGGGCTTGGGGGGTCTTCGTTGTGCGGTGCCCTCGGGGCGGGCGGCTTGGGCGGGTGCTGTGTGGTGCGGGCACTTTCCATGGTGCGGGGCTTGCGGTGCTGGTGCGGGGTTGTGCGGGTGCGGGTTGTGCGCCCTGCCCAGGAGAGGTGCGGGCTTCCCCGAGAGGCGTACCCCGCCGTTGGCGGCGGACCCTCCGGGGCGGTGAGGCGGCCCCTCCGGGAAGTGCGAGGGGATGGGGCGGGGTGAG
>NZ_LIPQ01000493.1 GCF_001418135.1 Streptomyces aureus | reverse complement strand
GGCGGCGGAGGCGTACGAGCTGAGCAGGCGCTCCAGTGCCTCGACGACCATGGCGTGGTCCTCGGCCTGCGGCAGCCCCGAGACCGTGACCGAGCCGATCACGCCCGCGCCCTCGACCGCGACCGGGAACGAGCCACCGTGCGCCGCGTACCGGTCGGGGTCGAGGCGCGAGGACGCCTCGAACGTCGTCCCCTTGGCGCGGAACCGCGCGCCGACCAGGAACGAGCTCACGCCGTACCGCTCGACGACCCGTCGCTTGCGGTCGATCCAGGCGTCGTTGTCCGCGCTCGACCCCGGCAGCGCACAGTGGAAGAGCTGCTGCGGGCCGCGCCGGATGTCGATCGCCACCGGCGCCCCGCGCTCGCGCGCCATGCCGACGAGCAGGCCGCCGAGCGTCCAGGCGTCCTCGTACGTGAAGCGGGGGAGGACCAGCCGGGCCTCCTGCGCCTCCAGCTCGCTCACTTCCTGGGCGCTCACAGCGTCACCGTGATCCCCTCGCGGGCGGACCGCTTCGCCGCCTCCAGGACGTCGAGCGCGGCCGCGGCATCGTGGGCCGTCACCGGGTTCTCGCCGGCACCGCGCAGGGCGGCGGCGACGGCCGCGTAGTACGCCGGGTAGTCGCCCGGCAGCGACTCGACCGGGGTCCCGCCGCCGGTCAGCGGCGACTCGCCGGAGCCGAGCCGGCCCCACAGTTCCTCCGGCTCCAGGCCCCACGCCGTGCCCGGCACCGGTCGCAGCCCCTCGCGGAGGGCCGCCTCCTGCGGGTCGAGGCCGTACTTCACGAAGCCCGCGCGCTGCCCGAGCACCCGGAAGCGGGGGCCCAACTGGGCGGTGGTGGCGCTCACGTACAGGTGCGAGCGGACGCCGTTCGCGTGGGTGAGCGCGAGGAAGGTGTCGTCGTCGGCCTCGGCGCCCGGCCGACGGACGTCCGACTCGGCGTACACGGAGACCACCGGGCCGAAGAGGACCAGGGCCTGGTCGACGACGTGGCTGCCGAGGTCGTAGAGCAGGCCGCCGATCTCCGACGGCGCGCCGGACTCGCGCCAGCCGCCCTTGGGCAGCGGGCGCCAGCGCTCGAACCGCGACTCGAAGCGCTGGACGTCGCCGAGCGCGTTCTCGTCGAGGAGCCGGCGGAGGGTCAGGAAGTCGTTGTCCCAGCGGCGGTTCTGGAAGACGGAGAGCAGCAGGCCCCGCTCCTCGGCGAGGGCCGCGAGGGCTCGGGCCTCGGCGGCGGTCCCGGCCAGCGGCTTGTCGACGACGACCGGCAGGCCCGCCTCCAGGGCGGCCGTGGCGATCGCGACGTGCGTCTTGTTGGGGGAGGCGACGACGACCAGGTCGAGCTCGTCCGCCGCCCCGTCCGCCCACAGTTCCTCGGGGGTGGCCACGACCCGGACGCCCGGGTGCGCGGCGCGGGCCTCGGCGGCGCGCTCGGGGTTGCCGGTGGTGACGGCGGCGAGGGCGAGGGCGGGGCGTGGAAGACGGAACCCGCGAGGCCGTAGCCGACGAGGCCGACGCGGAGGGGAGTGCGGGGGGTGCCAGTCATGGGTCCCACTTAAGCAACGGTGTTGCCAAAGTGCAAGCGACAGCGACAATGGGCGGGTGAAGACGGACCTGATCGGAGTGGTGGAGTGAACGTGCCGGCCCTGCGCAGCCCCAACGCGGCGCTCGTGCTCGACCTGCTGCGCACCGCGGGCGAGGCCGGGATCAGCCGCCTCGAACTCGCCGAGCGGACCGGGCTCACCCCACAGGCCGTCAGCAAGATCACCGCACGGCTCCGGTCCGAGGGCCTCGCCACGGAGGCCGGCCACCGCGCCTCGACCGGCGGCAAGCCCCGTACGGTCCTGCGGCTCGTCCCCACCGCCGGGTACGCCGTCGGCGTCCACCTCGACCGCGACGANNCCTCGCGGGCACCGTCGTCGCCCGGCGCACGCGCGCCCTGGACCTGGGGGCGGGCGCGGGGCCCGTCCTGGACGCGGTGGCGGAGGAGGTACGGGGGCTGTTGTCCGGCCCCACGGCCCGCGCCACCGAACCCGCCTGCGAGACAGAGGCCGCTCGCGCCACCGAACCCGCCCCCACCCTCACC
>NZ_LIPQ01000492.1 GCF_001418135.1 Streptomyces aureus | reverse complement strand
GCTCGTCGATGAACGAGAACTGCTCGGTTCGGTACTCACGGTCGTCGTCGGGCGCGGGCCTGGCCGGCGCGGGGCGCTCGGAGGCGGGGCGCTCGGAAGCGGGGCGCTGGCCGGGGACCCCGGCGGGCGCCGCGACGGGTGCGGCCGGCGCCACGGGAGGGGCTGCCGGGGCGGCGGGTGCGGCGGCTTCGGGCTGGGCGGCCCACTGCTGTCCCGTGTCGTAGGAGGGGTAGCTGTAGCCCTGCTGTCCGTACGGGTCGTACTGCGGCTCGTGGGACGGCTGGGGCGCTCCCTGGTTCTGCTGGGGCTGCTCCTGGTACTGCGGCGGCTGCCCCTGGTACTGCGAGGGCTGCTCCTGGTACTGCTGCTGGGCGTACGGGTCGTATCCGTATCCCTGCTGCGGCTGCTGCTGGTACACCGGCTGCCCGTACTCGTCGTAGCCGATGATCTGCGGCTGCGGATAGTACGGGTCGTAAGGATGCTGCTGATCGTTCACCGGTGGCCCTCCCCGAAGCTCACTCGCCGCGGTACAACTGGCGCTTGTCGATGTAGCGCACCACGCCGTCCGGGACCAGATACCAGACGGGATCGCCCTGCGCGACCCTCGCCCGGCAGTCGGTGGAGGAGATGGCGAGCGCGGGAACCTCGACCAGCGAGACGCCGCCCTTGGGCAGTCCGTCGTCGGTGAGGTCGTGGCCCGGCCGGGTGACGCCGATGAAGTGCGCGAGCGAGAAGAGTTCCTCGGCGTCGCGCCAGGTGAGGATCTGCGACAGCGCGTCGGCCCCGGTGATGAAGAAGAGGTCCGAGTCGCTGTTGAGGGAGCGCAGGTCCCGCAGGGTGTCGATGGTGTAGGTCGCGCCGCCGCGGTCGATGTCGATCCGGCTGACCGAGAACTGCGGGTTGGAGGCCGTGGCGATGACCGTCATCAGGTAACGGTCCTCGGCCGCCGACACGGCCCGGTCGCTCTTCTGCCACGGCTGCCCGGTCGGCACGAACACGACCTCGTCCAGGTGGAACAGGGCGGCGACCTCGCTGGCCGCCACCAGGTGTCCGTGGTGGATCGGGTCGAAGGTTCCGCCCATCACGCCGAGTCGGCGCTTCCCGCGCCCGCCAGTAGGCATTTCCTGCTCTCCCATGCGTGCAGAGCCTACTGGCACGGCAGCGGACGCCTGATCAGGGTCGCCGGTTCAGCGGTCGCGGTTGAAGCGAGTGGTGATCCACAGCAGCAGCATCAGCGCGCCGAAGGCGCCGAAGCCGGTGAGGTAGGGGCTGAGGCTGTCGTGGTTGCCGCCGTGCTCGGCGCCCTCGGCGAGAGAGACCAGGTTGGCGGCGGTGCTGTGGAGGCTCATCTTCGGCAGACCTATCGATCGGGGATGGGAGCGGAGACTTCGCGCACATCGTATGCGGGCGGTCCGGACGGGCTCACGCCGACTCAGGCACTCGCGTCACGGTCCGTGTTGCCGCCCACGCCGCCGTCGCTCCCGCCGACGGCACCTTCGCCGGTGCCGGCGTCACCCGAGTCGTCGGTGCGGTAGCCGCGCAGCAGGAACCAGGCGAGCAGCGCGCCGCCCACGATCGAGACCAGCAGCACGATACGGAGCGTGTCACCCGGCCCCTGCTGCGCGGCGGCCGCGAGCAGGGCTGCGGCGGTGTCGACGGTGTCCGGCATGTCGGTCGTGCTCCTCGGTCGTCCCTGGTGCCCGAGTTATCCACAGGCTCCGGCACACGGTAGCGCCAGCGCCTAGGCTGGGGTTCGTCAGGGGGACGAGCACCGACTCGTACGAACAGGGGGCATCCATGACCGAGAACGACCAGGGGAACGTGCCGAGCAGGCAGCGGAAGCGGTTCCCCGGCATCTCCTCGCGGGCCTACGAGCATCCGGCCGACCGCTCGGCGCTGGTGGCGCTGCGCAAGCTCAGCGGTTTCGACACGGTCTTCAAGGCGCTCAGCGGACTGCTGCCGGAGCGCAGTCTGCGACTGCTCTTCCTCTCGGACTCCGTCCGGGTGAGCGACGCGCAGTTCAGCCATCTCAACGACATGCTGCGGGACGCCTGTTACATCCTGGACCTGGAGAAGGTCCCGCCGATGTACGTGACGCAGGACCCGAAGCCCAACGCGATGTGCATCGGCCTTGACGAGCCGATCATCGTCGTCACGACCGGCCTGGTGGAGCTCCTCGACGAGGAGGAGATGCGTGCGGTCGTCGGTCACGAGGTCGGCCACGCGCTGTCCGGGCACTCCGTGTACCGCACGGTGCTGCTCTTCCTCACCGGCCTGGCGCTCAAGATCGCCTGGATCCCGCTGGGGAACGTCGCGATCATGGCCATCGTCACGGCGCTGCGCGAGTGGTTCCGCAAGTCGGAGCTCTCCGCCGACCGGGCCGGGCTCCTCGTCGGACAGGACGTGCAGGCCTCGATGCGCGGTCTGATGAAGATCGCCGGCGGCAACCACCTCCACGAGATGAACGTGGACGCGTTCCTCGCCCAGGCCGACGAGTACGAGAAGGCCGGGGACCTGCGGGACTCGGTCCTCAAGATCCTCAACGTTCTGCCGCGCACGCATCCCTTCACCACCGTCCGGGCGGCGGAGCTGCGGAAGTGGTCGGAGAGCCGCGACTTCCAGCGGATCATGGACGGCCACTACCCGAAGCGCTCGGAGGACAAGGACACCTCGGTCACGGACTCCTTCCGCGAGTCGGCGGGGCACTACGCCGACACCGTGCGGACCAGCAAGGATCCGCTGATGAAGCTGGTCGGCGACATAGCCGGTGGCGCGGGGGACCTGGCAGGCGACCTGGGCGGGAAGCTGCGCAACGCCTTCGGCGGCGGCCAGGGCCCGAGGAAGCCGGACGCCGCGGGGACCGACGGAACCACCGGGACCGCCGAGGACGGCAAGAGCGGCCCGGCAGGCGCCACGGGGGACGCCCAGTAGCAGAACCGGGCCCATGGCCCCACCGCGAGACGAGAACCGGGCCCCGGCCCCACAGCGAGAACCGGGCTCGGGGATCCGCAGCGGGACCGGGCCCAGGGACTCACAGGCGAGAGCCGAGCTCGGTGACCCGCAGCGAGAGCCGAGTTCGGTGGCCAGTGGCGGGAGCCGATCGCTCCGGGGCTCAGAGCGAGGGCTGAGCGCCCGGCGCCAGCGCTCCGCACAGTGAGGGGGCGGCGGGCCGGCCCGTGGCGTACGGGTCGGTGACCGGCGGCCCGCCGCCCGCCTCGGAGGCCCGTGCTCCGGCCAGGAGAGGCTTCAGGGAGCCGGTGGTGTCCGCGCCGCAGGCCTGGGGACCCGCCTCGACGGTGCTGGTCACCAGCTCGGCCCGGTGCATGCGCAGGTCCTCGCGGTCGAAGCGGAAGTGCACCTCGCGGTGGACGGTGAAGAGCGAGGCCTGACCGACCGGCCCCGCGCCCTGGGCGGCCGGGCGGAGGGCGTAGGTGTACGTGTGGTCCGCGGTGACGTCCAGGGTGTCCGGTCCGGTCTCCTCGAAGCGGAGGGTGCCCTGGACGCGGGCCGAGGGGTCCGCGAGGACGGCCTGGCGCGGGTCGAAGCGGACCAGCCAGGCGGCGAGGGCGTGCCGGCCGTCGTCGGCCGGTGCCTCCATGCTCCGGTCGAACTGTTCCAGCTGGTCGGGGTCGAGCAGCAGGCGCGCGGGCCGGACGGTGACGCCGGACAGGACATCGGGGTCCAGGGACGAGGCCACCAGATAGTCCTTGGCGATGCTCAGGGCGGTGACGACCTGGCTCTCGGCGAAGTGAGTGGTGCGCCCCGCGATGGGGAGGTTGATGCCGGCGGCGCCCGTGCGGTACTCGGCGACCGGGCTGTGGTCGAAGAGCCGGTCGGGCACACCGCCGACGACCGGGCCCTGCGGGGCCAGCGGGACCACGGTGGTCCGCAGCGGCTCGGCCCGCTGGTCGGCGGGCGGCTGGTAGGGGTTCCGGACGCCCAGATAGATGGCCGTACCGAAGGCGAGGAGGATCAGCAGGACCAGCATGAGGGCCTGGCGGGAGCCGCTCCGGCCCTCCCAGGACGAGGGGCGGCTGCGGACGGCCTCGGTGTGCTCGCCCATCCGCTCCCGGGCCGAGAACTCCTGGAGGTGGGCAGCGCGGACGAACGCCTCGTCGAAGACGACGGACCTGTACTCGTCCTCACCACCGGGGAGACCCTCGGGTGTCCCCTCAGGCGGGTCGCCACGCCCTGCCATACCTTCAGGGTAGGTCTGCGGCGGCTTCGGTAAACGCCCAGGTACACGACAAGTTCGGAAGAATTCCGCCGTCAGGGTGTGTGCCCCCACCATGCAGCCGTACGGCGCGGCCAACCGGGGGGACACGGACCGATCTGAGAGGCCGGCGGACCACGATGCGGGGGACGCGGACCGTGACGCGGCAGGGGCGGACCGCGACGCGGGGACAGCGGACCGCGATGAGGGGGGACGCGGAGCGTGTCTACTTGGGGGACGCGGAGCGGGCCGCGGGCGCGTGGGCGGCAGGCGGGGCCGGGTTCGGGTTGGGTGTGTCGACTCCGGTCGTGGCCGGCGGCGGGACCTGGTCCTGGCGGTTGGCGGCCGCGCCCCGGTAGACGGCGCTGAACGCCAGGGCGACCATCCCGATCCCCATGACCAGCGCGAGGACCCAGGCGACGGGCCGGTGCCAGCGGGCGCTGCCCCGGTAGGGGCGCAGAGCGCCGCCGTGGCGGCCGTAGGGGCTCGCGTCGTCGCCGATGTCGTCCGGCTCGTAGGTGAGGCCGGAGGGGTCGTGGAAGTCCTCGTAGAGGTCGTCGTCGCCCGATCCGCCACCGGCGCGGGCGCGGGCCGACTCGGCCTCCGCGCGGGCCTGGGCGGCGGCGAGGAGCCGCTCGACGGCGGTGGGTTCGTGAACGGTCGCGGCCCGCACGAAGTCCTCGTCGAACACCACGTCGGCGTAGACCTCGTCGGCGCCTCCGCGGTCGACAGAGTCCTCAGGGTCCCCGCCGTCCTGGAACGGCGTGCCCCCCACGTCGTCCGGCACGGATTCAGAGTAGACCCGCGAGGTGGTTTTGGGCAGGGAGAGCGCGAACCCTCCCCGCCCGTACCGAAAGGAGTGATTACCGCACGTGCCCGTCGCCGGTGACGATGTACTTGGTCGAGGTGAGCTCCGGAAGGCCCATGGGGCCCCGGGCGTGCAGCTTCTGGGTGGAGATGCCGATCTCGGCGCCGAAGCCGAACTGTCCGCCGTCCGTGAACCGGGTGGAGGCGTTCACGGCGACCGTGGTGGAGTCGACCAGCTGGGTGAAGCGGCGCGCCGCTGCCTGCGAGGTGGTGACGATCGCCTCGGTGTGACCGGACGACCAGGTCCGGATGTGCTCGACGGCCTTGTCGAGGGAGTCGACGACGGCGGCGGCGATGTCGTACGAGAGGTACTCGGTCTCCCAGTCCTCCGGCGTGGCCGGTACGACGGTGGCCTTGGAGCCCTCGGCGAGGGCGGCGACCCGCTCGTCGGCGTGGACGGTGACGCCGGCCTCGGCGAGCGCGTCGAGGGCCCTGGGCAGGAAGGCCGCGGCGATGTCCTGGTGGACGAGGAGGGTCTCGGCCGCGTTGCAGACGCTGACCCGGTGCGCCTTGGAGTTGATCAGGATGTCGACGGCCATGTCGAGGTCGGTCTGGGCGTCGACGTAGACGTGGCAGTTGCCGGTGCCGGTCTCGATGACGGGGACGGTGGACTCCTCGACGACCGTCCTGATCAGGGAGGCTCCGCCGCGCGGGATGAGCACGTCGACGAGGCCGCGGGCGCGCATCAGCTCGCGGACCGAGTCGCGGGACTCGCCGGGGACGAGCTGGACGGCGTCCGCGGGCAGTCCGGCGCCGCCGACGGCGTCGCGCAGGACCTTCACCAGGGCGCTGTTGGAGGCGTAGGCGGAGGACGAGCCGCGGAGCAGGACGGCGTTGCCGGACTTGAGGCAGAGGGCGGCGGCGTCGACGGTGACGTTGGGGCGGGCCTCGTAGATGATGCCGACGACGCCGAGCGGGACGCGGACCTGGCGCAGGTCGATGCCGTTGGGCAGGGTCGAGCCGCGGACGACCTCGCCGACGGGGTCGGGCAGCTTGGCCACGTCGCGGACGTCTGCGGCGATGGCCCGGACGCGCTCGGGGGTGAGGGTGAGCCGGTCGATGATCGCCTCGCTGGTCCCCGCTTCACGGGCCTTGGCGATGTCCTCGGCGTTGGCCTCGACGATTTCGGCGGTGCGCACTTCGAGGGCGTCCGCGATCGCCAGCAGGGCGTCGTCCTTGGCCGCACGCGGGAGTGGCGCGATTTCGGCGGCGGCGCCACGGGCCCGGTAGGCGGCCCGGGTGACCGGGGACAGATTGTCGAGGGGCGTGAGCGAGGTCATGTCCGCAGGGTACTGGCACCCCTGCGGACATCCCTCACGTATCCCGCACTCCGAGACGCGCCCCGGTCGTTCCGAGACGCCCCGCACGGGGAGGCGTCTCGAACACGCCCCCGTTCAGTACGGGTGGACGCCGACCGGGGCGGCCGGCGGCGGGCCGTAGCCCTCCGCGATCCGCTGGTGGTAGGTCTCGCGGTCGATGACCTCGAGGCCGACGATCTCCCACGGCGGCAGCTTGGCGGTCTGCCGGTGCTCGCCCCACAGGCGCAGGGCGACGGCCGCGGCGTCGTGCAGGTCGCGGGCCTCCTCCCAGTACCGGATCTCGGCGTGGTCGTTGGCATACCTGCTGGTCAGCAGGAAGGGGTGGTCGTGGGCCAGTTGTTCGAGCCCGCGGCGCACCTCCTTCAGCGGTGACTCCACACCCGACACGCTGAGCGTGATGTGCCAGAGTTTGGACACGGGCTGTTCCTTGGCGCGTGCCTCACGTGCCTCGCGAACCTCGCGTGTCTCGGTGGTGGTCTGGGTCTTGGTGTCCGTGGACCTGTCCCGTGCCTCGTCGAAGTCGGCTCCGGCCTCGACACTGGTCAGGGCGCGTTCGGCAGTCCCTCGGGGCGGTGCCCCTGGGCGCGCTCGTCTCACCGGCGGCCTCCTGTGTGATGCGTGTGGTGCTGTACCCCGCCCCTGCTCTCTTACCCCCGAGACAAAGTTGACCAGCCCGAGGCGGCACGTGGGGCGGTTTTGGTAAACGTCCCTTCCGGATGGCCGCACTTTCAGCCGTTTCGGGAGGGGCGCGAGGGTCAGCCGATGACGACCAGGTCGTCGCGGTGGACGACCTCGCGCTCGTACTCCGGGCCGAGTTCCCTGGCGAGCTCATGGGTGGAGCGCCCGAGCATCCGGGGCATCTCCTTGGCGTCGAAGTTCACCAGACCGCGGGCGACGGCCCGGCCGGTGGTGTCGCGCAGTTCGACCGGATCGCCCGCCACGAAGTCGCCCTCGACGCCCGCGACACCGGCCGCGAGCAGGGACTTCTTGCCCTCGACGACGGCTCGAACGGCTCCGTCGTCCAGGGTGAGGGAGCCCTGCGGGGTGGAGGCGTGCGCCAGCCACAGGAGCCGGTCGGCGGAGCGACGGCCGGTGCGGTGGAAGTACGTACCGGTGTCGCGGCCTGCGAGGGCGTCGGCGGCCCGGCTCGCGGAGGTGAGGACCACGGGGATGCCGGCGGCGGCGGCGATCCGGGCGGCCTCGACCTTGGTGACCATGCCGCCGGTGCCGACGCCGGCCTTCCCGGCGGAGCCGATCTCCACATGGGCGATGTCGTCGGGGCCGGCGACCTGGGCGATCCTCGACGTGCCGGGCTTGGACGGGTCCCCGTCGTAGAGGCCGTCGACGTCGGAGAGCAGGACGAGCAGGTCGGCGCGGACGAGATGGGCGACGAGGGCGGCGAGCCGGTCGTTGTCGCCGAAGCGGATCTCGTCGGTGGCGACGGTGTCGTTCTCGTTGACGACCGGCAGCGCGCCCATCGCGAGGAGCTGGTCGAGGGTCCGGTAGGCGTTGCGGTAGTGCGCGCGCCGGCTGGTGTCGTCGGTGGTGAGGAGGACCTGGCCGACGCGGACGCCGTAGCGGGCGAAGGAGGCGGTGTACCGGGCGACGAGGAGGCCCTGGCCGACGCTGGCGGCGGCCTGCTGCCGGGCGAGGTCCTTGGGGCGGCGGGTGAGGCCGAGCGGCGCGAGGCCCGCGGCGATGGCGCCGGAGGAGACGAGGACGATCTCCTTCTCGCCGCCGCTGCGGACCTTGGCGAGGACGTCGACGAGGGCGTCGACGCGATCGGCGTCGAGGCCCCCGGAGGCGGTGGTGAGGGAGGAGGATCCGACCTTGACGACGATCCTGCGGGCCTCCGTCACATACCGCCTCGCCTCGTCCGTCGCTCCGGTCATCTGCGTCGTCACCTGTGCCGCCACCTGCGTCGTCCTCACTCGGCTGTCCCGCGCGCCGTGTGTTCCCCGCCGCGACTGCCAGGCAATCTACGCGAGCCGGGAGGGCTGCCGCTCGTCCGTTTCGCTCCCTGGACCGGAGTCGTCGGTGTCCTGCCCGTTGTTCCGGGGGACGAGGATCCGCTGGGAGATGAGGTAGGTGAAGGGGATGGCGACGACGGCCGCGACGAGTGGCGCGATCCGGTCGTCCATTCCCGCCCAGGTGACGAGCGCGTACAGACCGACGCTCTGCACCAGGTAGTTGGTGACGTTGGTGAGCGGGAAGAGGGCGAACTTCTTCCAGGTCGGCCGGGTGCGGTAGGTGAAGTACGTGTTGAGGAAGAAGGAGCCGATCATGCTGAGGACGAAGGCGAGGGAGTACGCGGCGAAGTACGGCATCCACGGATGGAGCAGCAGGTAACAGCCGAAGAACGTACCGGTGTTGACGCCGCCGACGAGTCCGAAGCGGAAGATCTCGGCGAGTCGTGCGCGCTTCGCCGTGGAGGAGCCGGCCCCGGCGGCCCCGGCGGCCCCGGCGGCCCCGCCGTCCCGGCCGGCCCCGCCGTCCCCGGCGTCTCCCATCAGTGTTCTCCGTCGGTGGCCGCGACGCGCACCCGCTCCGCGGCGGTGTGCGCCGCGGTACCGCGACCGAAGGAGCGGTGGGTCTCCTTCACTAGGAAGTGCGGGCGGCGCTTGGTCTCGTAGTAG
This sequence comes from Streptomyces aureus, assembly GCF_001418135.1. Lineage (GTDB taxonomy): Bacteria > Actinomycetota > Actinomycetes > Streptomycetales > Streptomycetaceae > Streptomyces > Streptomyces aureus_A. The sequence continues at coordinate 15,765 of NZ_LIPQ01000492.1, read as the reverse complement.
ATGCGGCCGATGTACTCGCCGATCAGACCCAGCATCACCATCTGCACACCGCCGAGGCCCACGATGATCGCGACCAGGGTGACGTATCCGGGGGCGGTGACGCCGTGGGCGATGGCGGCGACGGCCACCCAGACCACGTAGAGGGCCGCGAAGCCGCTCAGCATCATCCCGAGCCAGAGGGCGATGCGCAGCGGACGGTTGTTGAAGGAGATCAGCCCGTCCATGCCGTAGTTGACCAGGGAGCTGAACTTCCACTTCGTCTCACCGCCCTCGCGTGCGGCGTTCTGGTAGTCGAAGGTGACGGTGTCGAAGCCGATCCAGGAGAACAGGCCCTTGGAGAAGCGGTTGTACTCGGGGAGCGAGAGCAGCGCGTCGACGGCGGGGCGGGAGAGGAGACGGAAGTCGCCGACGCCGTCGGTGAGCTCCACGTCGACCCAGCGGTTGACGGCCCGGTAGTACATACGGCTCAGCGCGGAGCGGAGCTTCTTGTCGCCCTCGCGGGTCCGGCGCGCGATGACCTGGTCGTGGCCCTGGTGGTGCAGGTCCAGCATGCGCGCGAGGAGCTCCGGCGGGTGCTGGAGGTCGGCGTCCATGATCACGACGGCGTCGCCGGTGGACTTGCGCAGACCCGCCAGCATGGCGGCCTCCTTGCCGAAGTTTCGGCTGAAGGAGGCATACTGGGTCCGGCTCGGGTGCAGAGCCGCTATTTCCCGCAGCTTGCCCAGCGTTCCGTCGGAGCTGCCGTCGTCCACGTAGCAGATCTCGTAGTCGACCGGGAGGGCGTCGAGCACCTGACGCATCCGCGCGTCGAACAGCTCGACGACGTCCTCCTCGTTGAAGCAGGGAACGACGACGGAAAGTTTGGTCATGGAACGTTCACTCCATCGGGATGAGCGAGGGCGCGCCCTGAGCGGCGACCAGCAGACTCTTCCTTGGACAGCACGGTGCGGTACAAGGCGGGTGAAGGCCGACGGGCATGCCCCGCGTGGCCGCCCCGGTCGGCATGCCGTCCATACAATAAAGCATCGCGGAAGACCTTGAACATACGTGGCATTTCCACACAATTGCCACCTTGATAACGGCCGATGGCCAGGGGAGCTACCACCGGTGAGCAGAACCACCACCTCAGAGCGCGGTGACATACCGCTTCCGGAGGACGAAGCGGAGACCGGCGCCCCTGGTGGGAACAGGTTCCGGCGGGCCCTGAGCGGCGTCGGACTCCTCATCGCCGTCGGATCGGGCGCGCTCCTCGCGGTCGGCGCCTTCCTCGGCCTCTACGTACGCCCGACGTCCGACGACTGGTGCGTCCTCTGGAAGGCCCGCGACATGGGCCCGTTCGGGCTGGTCTCGGACTTCTACAACACCCAGAACGGCCGCGTCACCAACGCCTTCCTCAGCGGCGTGATCTACGCGGACGACATGCTGGGCCCGAAGCTGCTGCCCGCCTTCCTGGTGGTGGCGCTCGGCGTCGCGCTCTTCCTCCTCGCCCGCGCCGCGCTGCGCGCCCTCGGTCGTCCGCAGCCCCCCGCGGTGCTGCTCGTGGCCGCCGTGGGGCTCATCGAGGCTCTGCTGTTCTTCGCGGGTACGCGCGCCTACCAGGTGCTGCTCTGGGCCCCGGCGACCATTTCCCACACGCTGCCGAGCGTGATCGGCCTCTGGGCCGTGGTCGTCGCCGTCCTCGCGGCCCGGAGCCGGCGCGGCCGGGTCGCCGCCGTGGCGACGGCGGTCCTCATCGGCATGGCGATAGGAACGCTCAGCGAGCCGTTCACCATGGTGGCCGGCATCTCCGCGGCCGCCGTCGGCGTCCTCTGCCTGCCCCGCCTGGGCTGGGCGAAGGACTGGTACGTCTCCACCTGGTGCGCCGCGGCCTGCCTCGGTCTCGCGGGCGGCCTCGCCCTCCTCTACACCTCTCCCGGTGCGCAGTGGCGGCGTGCCCAGGTGCCGAAGAAGCCGCTGACGCTCTCGGAGGCGGGCGAGATCGTCCACGACTGGTGGCGCATGTGGCAGACGATCACCGACCAGTGGGCGTACGCGGGAGCCCTCGCCGTCGGCGTCCTGCTGGGTCTGGGCCTCGTCTTCGCCGGCCCGTCCCGTGACCGCGCCGCCGCCCCCGCCGGGCGGCGCCGCCCGCGGGGCCTGACGGTCGTGGCGGCGCTCCTGCCGCTGCCGCTGCTCGCCCTCGCGAGCCTGGGCGTCGCCTACGGCCTGCGCAGCGGGTACGGCGTCACGGGTTGGACGTACGCCCGCACCTGGACGAACTTCCTCGTCCCGATGCTGCTCATCCTCTTCGCGTACGGCACGTGGGCCGGTTTCCGGCTCGGTCAGCGGCTCCAGGCCCCCCGGCCCGCCGTCCGCGCCGCCCGTACGGTCACGCTGCTCGCGGCGGGAGGGCTCGCCGTGGCGAGCGCGATCGCCCTGGTGCAGCCGGTGTACTCGACGACCACGGGCACGGTGGCGCGGGGCATCGCCTGGGACCGGCAGAACGCGCAGATCCGCGCGGACATCGCGAACGGCGCCACGGAGGTGACGTACCGCCCCATGCACATCGGCTGGCTGGCGGAACCGTTCTTCACGAAGGTGTACGCGCGCGACTGGGCGGCCCAGTGCGCGGCCCGCTACTACGAGGTGGACCGACTCAACCGCCGCTGACGCCCGGCGGGCGCTCCCGGCGCCCGGCGGACACCCGACCGACGGACCCGTCCGGCGTGTCGCGTCGGACACATCCGGCCGCCACGCCGAACCCCTCTCCCCCGCTTCCGGCCTCCGGAAGCGGGGGAGAGGTGTGTTCCCCGTCACTTCGGGGAGGCGCCCGCGGGAGGACGTGAGGTACCGTCCCGGGACTCGCGGCCCCGCGTGGGCGCCGCTGATCAGTCAACGCCCGTACGGGCGACTCCTGACGCGTGAGAATGGTTGCCCCCGCGAACGCGGCCCGCCCATCACGATCAGGACACGGCACATGCCGTAACCGCCGGAAGGCGCGACAAACCGGGTGGGGAACACCAGGTAGCTTGGGTGTGTCTGGAGGAAAGACAAGTGGATCGAGGTGGAAGTGCCTGACGTCTCCGTGGTCGTCATCGCATACAACGACGCAGAGCGTCTGCCGACGGCCGTACAGTCGGTGCTGGATCAGACCCTGCACAGCGTCGAAGTCGTGATCGTCGACGACTGCAGCAAGGACGACACCTTCACCGTGGCCCAGGCGCTCGCCGCCAGGAACCCTGACCGGGTCAGGGCGTTCCAGCTGCCGAAGAACAGTGGCGGCTGCGGCGCGCCCCGCAACTTCGGCATCCAGCAGTGCGCCGGCGCCTACGTCATGTTCCTCGACAGCGACGACGTGCTCGAGCGCAACGCCTGCCGCAACATGCTGGAGGCCGCCGAGGGCACCGGATCCGACATCGTCTCCGGCCTCTGCGTCCGCGTGCACCTCGACAGCCGCAACCAGAAGCGGACCTCCTGGTACCCCTGGCTCTACTCGACGACCCGGACCATCGAGTCGATCACCGAGCTGCCGGACCTGCTGACCTTCGACACCCTGTCGACGAACAAGTGCTACCGCCGCGAGTTCCTCCTGGAGTCCGGGCTGGAGTTCCCGGTCGGGATCCACTACGAGGACCTGCTCTTCTCGGCCCAGGCCTATGTCGCCGCGAGCCGGATCACGCTCATCCCGAACACGGTCTACTACTGGAACGTGCAGGAGAGCGCCGCCGCCAAGTCGATCAGCAACAGGCGTCACGAGATCGCCAACTTCGTGCACCGCATGGAGATCCACCGGCGCGTGGACGCCCTGCTGGAGAGCAAGGGCTACGACGAGCTCAAGTACCGCAAGGACATCAAGTTCCTCAAGCACGACCTGGTCCTCCACTTCCGGGACCTGGCGCTGCTCGACGAGGACTACCGGCGTGAGTTCGCCGCGGTCGCCAACGGCTACCTCGCCGAGATCGACCCGCAGGCGTACGACGAGGTGCAGCGCATGCACGCCATCTGCGCCTACCTGCTGAGCAAGGAGGACTGGACCAACCTCCTCCCGGCCACCGACGCGCTCACCAACCCCGGCCGCCTCACCTCCCCGCTCGCCGAGAGGGACGGGCAGGTGTACTGGTGCGCCGAGCACCTGGACACCGAGCAGGGCCGTCAGATCCTGGACGTCACCGCGTCCAACTTCCACAGCCGGCCGCTGACCTCGATCGTCCTGGGCAACCGGCTGACCTCGTACTCCAGCGCCAACGGCGTCGTCCGTCTCGCGGGCCGCGTGGTCAACCCGCTGGGCCGGATCAGCCCCGACGCGGAGATCAGCGCGGTGCTCGAGTTCTCGGCCCGCCGCAGCGTCGGCGGCAAGACCGCCCGCATCCCCGTCACCACGATCCGGCACGCCGGCGACCGCATCGAGTGGGAGGGCCGGGCCGACATCGCCCGCACCGTCCGCCCCCTCGGCATCATCGACGCCGTCTGGGACGTCCGTCTGATCCTCATGGTCGACGGCCAGCGGCTCAGGACCCGGGTGTCCGTCGGCGGGACGCCCATCGACGAGGCCGGCACCCTGCGGATCCGCCCGCGTCTCACCCAGCTGGTCTCCGACCGCTTCGTGCCCGAGGTCACCAAGAAGGGCAATCTGTCCTACGTCCTCGGTGCCGAGGGCAAGGCGGCCGTGCACACCTCTGCGATGATCGAGGGCGCCATGCACGGGCGCGCCGCCGGACTCGCGAAGACCAGTCTGAAGCGCCTGCTCAAGGCGAAGAAGGACCTGCGTTCGGGCGAGACCAAGCTGCGCGTCTACCACGACTTCTACAGCAAGCTGCCGATCCGCAAGGGCCTGGTCGTCTTCGAGAGCCACCTCGGCAAGCAGTACAGCGACAGCCCCAAGGCGATCTACGAGGAGATGCGCCGCCAGGGCATCCCGTTCGAGGCCGTGTGGTCGTACGCCGGGGCCAAGCCGACGGGCTTCCCCGAGGACGCCACCCTGGTGCAGCGCTGGAGCTGGCAGTACCTGCGCGCGCTCGCCCAGGCCGAGTTCTGGATCGACAACCAGGGCTTCCCGCTGCGCCTCACCAAGCGCCCGGGGACCACGTACATCCAGACGTGGCACGGCACGGCCCTCAAGCGGATGGGCTTCGACGAGCCCACCACGAAGGCTCGCGGCCTGGCCTCGGCGGCCTCGTTCCAGCAGGCCCTGGACCGGTTCGACCACTTCCTGATCCGTGGTGAGCACGACCGGCGCACCCTCGCCCGGGGCTTCCGCCTCCGCGACGAGGTGCTGCTGCCCGTCGGCTACCCGCGCAACGACGAGCTCGCCGTGGCGCGCCGCAAGGAGACCGAAACGGGTCACCGGGACCGTGGTCCGCTCGCGGCCGAGCTGGGCATCGACCCGGAGAAGAAGGTCCTGCTCTACGCGCCGACCTTCCGTGCCGCCCCCGGTGGCAAGGTGCGTGCCTTCCAGGCCCCCTTCGACGTCGAAGAGTTCGCGGAGCGCTTCGGCGACACCCACCAGCTGCTGATCAGGACGCACTACCTGAACAGTGTGACGCTGCCGCCGTCGGTCCGGGGACGGGTCATCGACGTCTCCCGCCACCACGACATCACCCCGCTGCTCGCCCTCGCGGACGGGCTGATCACCGACTACTCGTCCGTGATGTTCGACTACGGGCTGCTCGACCGCCCGATGATCTTCTTCACGTACGACTACGACGAGTACGCCAAGGAGAACCGCGGTACCTACTTCGACCTGAAGGAGCGCGCTCCCGGCCCTGTCGTGGCCACGGAGGAGGAACTCTTCGGAGTGATCGCCAACTTCAAGGACGAGGCCGACACCAAGTACGCGGCGGCCCGCCAGCGGTTCAACACGGAGTTCAGCGAGTACGACCGGGGCGACGCGGCGCGTCAGATCGTCGCCAAGTTCTTCACCAGGAGCGGGAAGTGACCCACCAGACCACCGTGTCAGGCCGCGACATCTTCATCGTCTCCAACAGCGTGGACGAGATGGGCGGTGTCACGACCTGGACCCACCAGATGGCCAGGGAGTTCACCGCCCGAGGCCACCGGGTCCACGTCATCGGCATCACCCCGGCCCCCGAAGGACGCCGGCACGAGTTCCCCGACGCGCTGCCGTACGACACCACCACGCTGTACGACGGGCACCCGCCGCAGGTCCGCCCGCTGCGCGGCCTCAAGGGCAAGCTCAACGCGGCCGAGCGCCGGCGCCACGCGGCGCGCGCCGCCGGCATGCGCGAGCGCGCCGACCGGATGACGGCTCTCTTCGCCGCCGCCCGGCCCGGGGCCGTCGTGATCGTGACCCAGGTCTGGGCGATGGAGTGGGTGTCCCTCGCCGACACGAAGAACCTCGTCGTCATCGGCATGAGCCACGAGTCGTACGCCGCCAGCGCCGGCTCCTCCCGGCTCGGCCGGGTGAAGCGGTACTACAAGGACGTCGACCGGCTCCTCGTGCTCACCCCGGGCGACGCGGACCAGTGGATCCGGGCAGGCATGGACAACATCGGGCACATGCCCAACGCGTTGCCCTTCATGCCCGACACCCCGGCGCCGCGCACCGAGAAGGTCGTCGCCTGCATCGGCCGCCTCTCGCACGAGAAGGGGGTGGACATGCTGCTCGACAGCTGGGCCGAGATCGCGTCCCACCACCCCGACTGGAAGCTGCGGATCTACGGCGCCGGTGACGAGGAGGACGCGCTGCGGCAGCGGACCACCTTCCTCGGGCTCGACGAGTCCGTGGAGTGGATGGGGCGCACCAACGACGTCCTCGGGGCGCTCTCCCAGGCCTCGGTGTTCGCCCAGGCCTCCCGGGCCGAGGGCTTCCCGATCACCCTGCTGGAGGCGATGGCGGCGGGCGTACCCTGCGCCGCGTTCGACTGCGCGCCGGGTGTCCGGGAGATCATCCGTGACGGCGAGGACGGTCTGCTCGCCCGCCTCGGCAACACGATGGAGCTCGGCGGTCACATCAGCGCGCTGATCACCGACAAGGAACTGCGGGACCGGATGGGCGACGCGGCCTTCGAGAACGTGAAGCGGTACGCCGCCGACGAGATCACCGACCGCTGGGAGGCGCTCTTCGCCTTCCTGGAGCGCTGACGGTCCACCGGAGAGCGGTGGAGAAGCGGAAGGGCCGGGGAGTCGAACTCCCCGGCCCTTCCGTCGCTTTCGCCCGGCCGCGAGGTCAGACCGCCGCGCCGCGGCGCGCGACCCAGCCGGCCCAGGCCGAGGAGATCATGTCGCGCACGTCGTAACGGGCCTTCCAGCCCAGCTCCGACTCGATGCGGTCGGCGGCGGCGACGACCCGGGCGGGGTCACCGGCGCGGCGCGGGGTGACGAGCGGCTCGGTGGTGTGGCCGGTGATCTCGTTGATCAGCTCGACCATCTCGGTGACGGAGACGCCCTCGCCCCGGCCGATGTTGACCGTCAGGTCGCGCGGCTCGCCCGCCTCGGCCCACTCCGCGAGCTTGCGCGCGGCGACGAGGTGCGCGTCGGCCAGGTCCTCGACGTGGATGTAGTCACGGATGCAGGTGCCGTCGGGCGTGTCGTAGTCGTCGCCGAAGATGCGCGGGGCCTCCCCCGCGTCCAGGCGCTCGAAGACCATCGGGACCAGGTTGAAGACCCCGGTGTCGGCCAGCTCGGGGGTCGCGGCGCCGGCCACGTTGAAGTAGCGCAGGCAGGCCGTGGAGATGCCGTGGGCCGCGCCCGCGGCGCGCACCAGCCACTCACCGGCCAGCTTGGTCTCGCCGTACGGGCTCAGCGGCAGGCAGGGGGTCTCCTCGGTGACGAGGTCGACGTCCGGCATGCCGTAGACGGCGGCGGAGGAGGAGAAGAGGAAGTTGCGCACACCGGCGGCGGCGACGGCCTCCAGGAGGACCGTGAGACCGATGACGTTCTCGCGGTAGTAGTGCAGCGGCAGCTCGACGGACTCGCCGACCTGCTTCTTCGCGGCGAGGTGGACGACGCCGGTCACGCCGTGCTCGGCGATCGTGCGGTCCAGGACCTCGCGGTCGAGCGTGGAGCCGACCACCAGGGGGACACCCTCCGGCACCCGCTCCTCGTACCCCGTGGACAGGTCGTCCAGGACGACGACCCGCTCGCCCGCCAGCGTCATGGCGCGGACCACGTGAGAGCCGATGTATCCGGCGCCACCGGTGATCAGATAAGTCATAGTGCCCCAAACCCTTTCACTGTGAACTGCGGGCAAGCCGACGGAGCCGGGCCCTGACCGCCCGGAAACCGTCCCGGGCTCCGGGTGCGATGCGTACCGCCAGGGATCCGTTCGCCGTGGCGTACTGCTGCACCAGAAGTACACCGTACCGGCTGCTCGGAAGCACCGAGCGCCGCTGGGAGCCGTCCGGCGGGCGCAGTGAGGTGGTGAACGTCTCCCCGTTCGCGCACGTCACCGTGACGCCGATGTCCCACAGCTGGACGCCCTCGCGGCCGCGCGTCCGGCCGCTGCCGGCGAGCCCGGTGAACCGGACCGGGACGCGGGCGGACCAACCGCCCTCCGCCCCGACGGCGCCGTCCCGACCGTCCACGCCGGCCGTCGCGGGGACGGGGCGCAGCTCGGCGCGTTCCGTCCGCGCGGGCTCGGTGTCGCCGCGCGGTACGAAGGCGAGTTCGGCCGACCGGGGGCCGGCCTCGGCCAGCCGTCCGTACAGGTCCCGGACCGTGAACAGCAGTTCGCCGCCGCCACCGGTGCGCAGCCGCGCGTCCACGACCAGCGGCAGCTCGTCCAGCGGCAGCGCTTCGACGCCGTCCAGCCGGGCCTCCGGCAGGTCGTCGGCCCAGAAGGCGGCGGAGCGGCCGCCCGCGTACGGGGGGAGCAGGCGGGCCGGGTTGGCGGCCAGCCGGGAGAGCCGGAGCAGATCGCGCGGCTCCTTCGCGGCCAGCAGGAAGCGGGCGGTCCAGCGGGCGGGGGCGACCGCGGCGGCGATCTCCGGCTCCGCGAAGCCGGCCAGGTGCTCCCGGGTGAGTTCCCACCACTCGGCCCGGTGGGCGGCGTCGCGCAGCCGCAGGTCCCGGGCGTACATGCGCAGGTCGTGTTCGAGGAACTTGGTACGGCAGGCCGCCGCGAGCTCCGCGCGACCGGCCCGGACGAAGGTCTCGACGGCCGCGCGGTGGGCGGCGATCCGGGCCTGCCAGTTGGAGACGCCCTCCCGGTCGAGCGAGATCGACAGCTGGGCGGCGGCGCGGCGGACGTGCCAGACGTACACGGTCTCGGGGATCACGGCGACGCGGGGAGCGGCGGCGTACACCCGGGCGGTGAAGAGGAAGTCCTCGTAGACGAAGCGTCCCTCGGGGAAGAGGATGCCGTGCTCGGTGAGGAAGGCCCGGTCGTAGATCTTGTTGACGCAGAGGGTGTCGTGGACCAGGGGGCGGAGCTCGTCGGGCGTCTCCAGGACGGCGGGCTCCCGGTAGAGCGCGGGCTGCCAGCGGACGTCCCGGCCCTCGGGAAGCTCACGTCGTACGCAGACGCCCACGGCCACCTCGGTGCCGTGCCGGTCCGCGGCGGCGACCAGGGCCTCGGCGGCGCCGGCCGGCAGGATGTCGTCGCTGTCCAGGAACATGACGTACGGGGCCGTGGCGGCCCGGATGCCGTCGTTACGGGGGGAGCCGCAGCCGCCGCTGTTCTCCGTGCGGTGCACCACGCGCAGCCGGGGGTGCCGGGCGGCGAGCTCGTCGAGCACGCGGGCCGTGCCGTCACGGGAGCAGTCGTCGACCGCCACGACCTCCGCCACGACGGGACCCTGGTCGAGCGCGGACCTGATCGCCTCTCCCACCAGCGCCTCGTCGTTGTAGGCGATGACGACGACACTGAGCCGACCTGCGGTCTCGGGCGGGGGCGCTGTACTCACACCAGGATCCTACGGGAGCCCCTCGCGCCCCCGGCGTGGACGTACGAGGGCCCCGCGCCCTCCGGGCGAGACGCACGAGAGCCCTCGTATCCCCGGCTCGGGGGTACGAGGGCTCTCTGCGGCGATCTTCCCGCCGGGTCCCGCTAGAACGGGTCGAACTCGTCGAACGCGCGCTGCGCGTCGTCCCGCTCCGCCTCGCGGTCACGGCGGCGCTGGGCCGCCGGACGCGGGGCTTCGAGGCGGTGGTCCTCGCCTCGGCGGCCGAGCATTTCGGCGCCGGCCATCATCGTGGGCTCCCAGTCGAAGACGACCGCGTTCTCCAGGGAGCCGATCGCGACGCCGTCGCCGGCGCGGGCGCCCGCCTTCATCAGCTGGTCCTCGACGCCGAGGCGGTTGAGGCGGTCGGCCAGGTAGCCCACGGCCTCGTCGTTGTTGAAGTCGGTCTGGCGGACCCAGCGCTCCGGCTTCTCGCCGCGCACCCGGTACACGTCCTCGGCCTCGTCGTACGTGACCGTGAAGCCCGCGTCGTCGACGGCCTTCGGGCGGATGACGATACGGGTCGCCTCCTCCTTCGGCTTCGACGCGCGCGCCTCGGCGACGATGCCGGCGAGGGCGAAGGAGAGCTCCTTGAGGCCGAGCCGGGCCACGGCGGAGGCCTCGAACACCTGGTAGCCGCGGGCCTCCAGGTCCGGGCGGATCATGTCCGCGAGGTCCTGGCCGTCGGGGATGTCGACCTTGTTGAGGACGACGATACGGGGCCGGTCCTCAAGGCCGCCGTACTGCCGCAGCTCCTCCTCGATGATGTCGAGGTCGGTGACCGGGTCGCGGTCCGATTCGAGGGTCGCGGTGTCCAGCACGTGCACCAGGACCGAGCAGCGCTCGACGTGGCGCAGGAACTCCAGACCCAGGCCACGGCCCTGGCTGGCGCCCGGGATGAGACCCGGCACGTCGGCGATCGTGTAGACGGTCGAGCCGGCCGTGACGACGCCCAGGTTCGGGACGAGCGTGGTGAAGGGGTAGTCCGCGATCTTCGGCTTGGCGGCCGAAAGGACCGAGATGAGCGAGGACTTGCCGGCGCTCGGGTAGCCGACGAGCGCCACGTCGGCGACGGTCTTCAGCTCCAGGACGATGTCCCGGGCCTCGCCGGGCTCGCCGAGGAGCGCGAAGCCGGGGGCCTTGCGGCGTGCGGAGGACAGGGCCGCGTTGCCGAGGCCGCCGCGGCCGCCCTGGCCCGCGACGAAGGTGGTGCCCTGGCCGACGAGGTCGGCGAGCACGTTGCCCTCCTTGTCGAGGACGACGGTGCCGTCGGGCACGTTCAGGACGAGGTCCTGGCCGTCCTTGCCGGAGCGGTTGTCGCCGGCGCCGGGCTGACCGTTGGTCGCCTTGCGGTGCGGGGAGTGGTGGTAGTCGAGGAGCGTGGTGATCGCCTGGTCGACGACCAGGATCACGTCGCCGCCACGGCCGCCGTTGCCGCCGTCGGGTCCGCCGAGCGGCTTGAACTTCTCCCGGTGAACGGAGGCGCAGCCGTGGCCTCCGTTACCCGCGGCGACATGCAGCTCGACGCGGTCCACGAAGGTGGTCATGGTTGTGCCTCCATCTGAATACGTGCGGAATGTCTATCTAGTAACACGCGAAAGGCGGACCCGCTTCCCGACCGGGAAGTGAGGTCCGCCTCCGCAAAATGAACCGATCAGGCGACCGGAACGATGTTCACGACCTTGCGGCCACGGTGGGTGCCGAACTGCACCGAACCGGCCTGCAGGGCGAACAGCGTGTCGTCGCCGCCACGGCCGACGCCGGAGCCCGGGTGGAAGTGGGTGCCACGCTGGCGGATCAGGATCTCACCCGCGTTGACGACCTGACCGCCGAAGCGCTTCACGCCGAGCCGCTGGGCATTGGAGTCGCGCCCGTTCCGGGTGGACGATGCGCCCTTCTTGTGTGCCATGTCTCAGTCCCTCTTACTTCGCAGCCGCGGGGATACCGGTGACCTTGATCGCCGTGTACTGCTGGCGGTGACCCTGGCGACGGCGGTAGCCGGTCTTGTTCTTGTAGCGCAGGATGTCGATCTTGGCGCCCTTGTGGTGGTCCACGACCTCGGCCGTGACCTTGATGCCGGCCAGGACCCACGGGTCGCTGGTCACGGCGTCGCCGTCGACAACGAGCAGGGTCGAGAGCTCGACCGTGTCGCCAACCTTGGCAGTGGAAATCTTGTCAACCTCAACGATGTCGCCGACAGCAACCTTGTGCTGGCGACCACCGCTGCGCACGATGGCGTACACGCGGATCTCTCTCTCACTCGGGATCGAAACCTCTGAAGCCAGCCACTCACACGGACCCGAGGGCCCGCGGCGTTCCGGAATCGGACGAGCGGCCTCTCCCGACGAGCGGGAGGGAGGTGCTCAGAGGCGCGGCGCATCGATAGACACGCCGACGGTCTAGGTTACGGGCGGCTGCCTCGGAGGGTCAAATTCGCCCGTTCGGTACGGGCCGCCCCCGGTGAGGGAGGCGGCCCGTACCCACCGGTCAGTCCTGGGCCGGGGCGGCGGTCTTCTCCGCCGCCTTCTTGGCCGGGGCCTTCTTGGTGGTGGTCTTCTTGGCCGCGGTCTTCTTGGTCGCCGCCGTCTTCTTGGTGGCGGCCTTCTTGGCCGTGGTCTTCTTCGCCGCGGTCTTGCGCGCCGCCGTCTTCTTGACGGGGGCGGGCTCGGCGTCGGCCTCGGCGGCCTCCGCGGGAGCCTCGGCCGGGGCCGTGGTCACCACGACGACGGCCGCCTCCTCGGCGCCCGAGGGCGAACCGGCGGGAGCGGTGGCCTTGCGGACCACCCGGCGGCGGGCCCGCGGCGGGGCGGCCACGGGGGCCTCCTCGACGGCGGGTTCGGCGACCGGCTCCGCGACGGCCTCGGCGACCGGCGCCACGACGGGCTCCGGCTCCGGGGCGGTCTCGACGACCGGCTCGACGACGGTCGGCGCGGCGGCCGGCTCCGAGGTCGAGACGACCGGGGAGGTCACCCGGCGGGTGGCACGGCGACGGCCGCGCGGGGCCGGGGCGGCGGTCTCTTCGGCCACCGGCTCCGCGACCGGCTCGGTGACGGCCTCGGCGACCGGGGCCACGACGGGCTCCGGCTCGACGACCGGCTCCGGCGCCGCCACGGGCTCCGGCTCCGGCTCGGCCTTCGGCTTCGACTCGAACTCGACGGCCTCGGTCTCCACGACCTGCCGCGCGGTGGCCGGCGCGGACACCCGGCGGGTCGCCCGCCGACGGCCACGACCGCGCGTCGCGGCCGCCTCCGCCTCGGCGATGGAGCCGTACAGCTCCTCGTCCGCGGCGATCGGCTCGGGCAGGGCCACCGGGGCGGCAAGCTCGGCTGCGACCTCGGCCTCGGTCTCGACCTCGGCGGTCTCGGCCTCGGTCTCGGTCTCCGTGGCCTCGGCGTGCTCGTGCTCGTGGACGTGCTCGGCGCCACCGCGGCCGCGCTTCTTCGAGCGCTTGCCGCCGCCACCGCCACCGGCGGTGCTCGGCTGCTCCATGTGCACGATGACACCGCGGCCGTTGCAGTGGACACAGGTCTCGGAGAAGGACTCCAGGAGGCCCTGTCCGACCCGCTTGCGGGTCATCTGCACCAGGCCGAGCGAGGTGACCTCGGCCACCTGGTGCTTGGTCCGGTCCCGGCCCAGGCACTCCAGCAGGCGGCGCAGCACCAGGTCGCGGTTGGACTCCAGGACCATGTCGATGAAGTCGATGACGACGATGCCGCCGAGGTCGCGCAGCCGGAGCTGACGCACGATCTCCTCGGCCGCTTCGAGGTTGTTCCTCGTCACGGTCTCTTCGAGGTTGCCGCCCTGGCCGGTGAACTTGCCGGTGTTGACGTCGACGACGATCATCGCCTCGGTCTTGTCGATCACCAGCGAGCCGCCGCTGGGCAGCCAGACCTTGCGGTCGAGCGCCTTCATGAGCTGCTCGTCGATCCGGTACGTCGCGAAGACGTCGACCTCGCTCGTCCACTTGGACAGGCGGTCGGTCAGGTCCGGGGCGACGTGGTGCACGTAGCCGTGGATGGTCTCCCACGCCTCGTCACCGCTGACGATGACCTTGGAGAAGTCCTCGTTGAAGATGTCGCGGACGACGCGGACGGTCATGTCCGGCTCGCCGTAGAGCAGCGTCGGGGCGTTGCCGCTCTTCGCCTTCTTCTGGATGTCCTCCCACTGCGCCTGCAGTCGCTCGACGTCGCGGCGCAGCTCGTCCTCGCTCGCGCCCTCGGCGGCGGTGCGCACGATGACGCCCGCGTCCTCGGGGACGATCTTCTTGAGGATGGTCTTGAGGCGGGCGCGCTCGGTGTCCGGGAGCTTGCGGCTGATGCCGGTCATCGAGCCCTCGGGCACGTACACGAGGTAGCGGCCGGGCAGGGAGACCTGGCTGGTCAGACGGGCGCCCTTGTGGCCGATCGGGTCCTTCGTGACCTGCACGAGGACCGACTGGCCGGACTTGAGGGCGGTCTCGATGCGGCGCGGGCCGTGGCCCATGCCGAGCGCCTCGAAGTTGACCTCGCCGGCGTACAGGACGGCGTTGCGGCCCTTGCCGATGTCGACGAAGGCGGCCTCCATGGACGGCAGGACGTTCTGGACCTTGCCCAGGTAGACGTTGCCGACGTACGAGGTGGCCTGCTCCTTGTTGACGTAGTGCTCGACGAGCACGTTGTCTTCCAGGACGCCGATCTGGGTGCGCTCGCCGCTCTGGCGGACGACCATGACGCGCTCGACGGCCTCACGGCGGGCCAGGAACTCGGCCTCCGTGATGATCGGGACGCGGCGGCGGCCCTGCTCGCGGCCCTCGCGGCGGCGCTGCTTCTTGGCCTCCAGACGGGTCGAGCCCTTGATGGACTGGACCTCGTCGGCGCCGGTGCCGGGCTCGGCCTTCTCACGGGCCGGGCGGGGCTCGCGGACCTTGACGACCGTACGGACGCCCTCCTCGTCGGTGCCCTCGACGTCGGCGGAGCCGTCCCCGCTGCGACGACGGCGACGACGACGGCGACGGGAGCTGCTGGAGCCGCCGGCGAAGCCCTCGGCCTCGTCGTGCTCCTCCTCGCCGTCCTCGGACTCGTCGGTCTCGTCGGAGTCGTCGGAGCGCGGCTCCTCGCCCTCCTCGGACTCCTCGACCTCGGTGAGCTCGCCGCGACGACGGCGACGGCCGCCACGGCGGCGACGACGGGACGGGCGGTCCTCGTACTCGTCGGTCTCCTCGGCCTCGGCCTCCTCGATCTCGTCGGCGACGGCCTCGACCTCGGGCTCGTCGGCGACGGTGGCCGGGACGGGCTCGACGGCGACGGGCTCGCCGCGGCGGCGACGGCGACGGCGGGAGCCCTCGGGGCGCTCGGCGGGCTCGGGGGTCTCCTCGACCTCGGCCTCGGCCTCGACGAGCTCGATCTCCTCGACGGTCTCGTCGTCCTCCGGCTCCACCGGGGCCGCGGCAGCGGCCGCGGCGGCGGTCTCCGGGGTCTGGAACATCGGCTCGGTGAAGACCGGCGCCTGGAAGACGGCGACGGAGGGGCGCGCGGCACGGCGCGACTCTCGGGTCGGGGCGGGCTCGGAGGTGAACTGCGGGGAGGTCGCGCGGCGGCGGCCGCGGCCACGGGTGGCGGCAGTCTCGGCGGCGGTGACCTCGGCCTCGTCGGCGGCGATCTGCGCGACGGCGGCCGTCGGCAGCGACTCGCCGGTGGCGGCGGCCTCGGTGGTGGCGGCGGCCTCGGTGGTCACCTCGGGCGACGTGACCTTACGAGTGGCACGACGGCGGGTACGCGGGGCGGGCGCGGCGGCCTCCTCCGCGACCTCGGCGGCCGGGGCGGCGGCGACCGGCTCGGCGGGCGCGGCGGCGACCTCGGCGGCCGCGGTCTCCTCTGCGGCGGCAGGCGCGCCGGCCGCCGCAGAGGAG
>NZ_LIPQ01000491.1 GCF_001418135.1 Streptomyces aureus | reverse complement strand
ACGGCGAGGACCCGGCGGTGGGTGTCCTCGGCCGGCGGCAGATCCAGCTTCGCCAGGATGTTGCCGATGTGCTTGCCGACGGCGGCCTCGGTCACGACCAGGCGGCGGGCGATCGCGCCGTTCGAGTGGCCCTCCGCGACCAGGCCCAGGACCTCGCGCTCGCGCGGCGTCAGCGCCTCCAGCGGATCGCGGTGCCGGCGCAGCAGCTGCCGTACGACCTCGGGATCGACGACCGTCCCGCCGTCCGCGACCCGGGCGAGCGCGTCCAGGAACTCCTCCACCTGACCGACCCGGTCCTTGAGCAGATAGCCGACGCCGGTGCCGTCGCCCGCGTCGAGGAGATCGGCGGCGTAGCTGCGCTGCACGTACTGGCTGAGGACGAGGACCGGCAGGGCGGGGCGTTCGGCGCGGAGCGCGACGGCGGCGCGCAGTCCCTCGTCCTGGAAACCGGGCGGCATCCGGACATCGGTCACGACGATGTCCGGGTCGTGGGCGGTGACCGCCTCGCGCAGCGCGTCGGCGTCCCCGACGGCGGCGACGACCTCGTGGCCGAAGCGGGCCAGGAGCCCGATCAGTCCCTCCCGGAGGAGGACGCCGTCCTCGGCGAGGACGACGCGGAGCGTTCGCTCAGTGCGGGGCATGGGATCTCCACTCGGAGGAGGGTCGGCCCGCCCGGCGGGCTCATGATCGTCAGTGTGCCATCGAGGACGGCGATCCGGTCCGCGAGGCCGGTGAGGCCGCTGCCCCCGGCCGGGTCGGCGGCGCCGCGCCCGTCGTCCTCGACGTCGATCCGGAGGACACCGCCGGTGTGCCGGGCGGTGATCGAGGCCCGGCTCGCCCCGCTGTGCTTGCCGATGTTGGCGAGGGCCTCGCAGCCGGCGAAGTAGCCGGCGCTCTCGACGGACTCCGGCAGCCGGGGCAGTTCGACGTCCGTGGCGACGGGCACGGCGGACCGGTCGGCGGCGTCGGCGAGGGCCGGGCCGAGGCCGTAGTCGGCGAGGACCTGCGGGTGGATGCCGTGGATGAGCTCGCGCAGCTCGGTCAGGACCTGCCCGGCCTCCGCGTGCGCCTTCGCGAGCTGGTCGGCGAGCGGGCCGCCGGGCGGGGCGTCGAGGCGGGCGAGCCCGAGGGTCATCGTGAGGGCGACCAGCCGCTGCTGGGCGCCGTCGTGCAGATCGCGTTC
>NZ_LIPQ01000490.1 GCF_001418135.1 Streptomyces aureus | reverse complement strand
CCTCGTCCACGCTCATGAGGACGAGGGCCGGCTGCGGGTCATCGGCCACCGCGGCTACAGCGACGAGTTCATCGTGCGCTTCGACGGCAAACCGCTCACGGCGCCGGTCGCCGACGCCCAGGTGCTCTCCACCGGCGTCCCCGTCTTCTTCCCCACGTACGAGGACCTCCGTCGCGCCCACCCCCAAACCCCGCGCTACGAGGGCCGCAACGCCTGGGCGTTCCTGCCCCTGATCGCCTCCGGCCGTCCCGTCGGCTCGCTGGTCCTCTCGTACGCGCGGCAGCGTCCCTTCCCCTCGGCGGAGCGCGCGCTGCTCACCTCGCTGGCCGGGCTCATCGCCCAGGCACTGGACCGGGCCCGGCTGTACGACGCCAACCGCTCCCTCGCGCGGAGCCTCCAGAACGTTCTGCTGCCGCACAACCTGACCCCGCTCCCGGGTCTCGACGTCGCCGCCCGCTATCTGCCGGCGGGTCACGGCATGGACATCGGCGGGGACTTCTACGACCTCGTCCGCGCCACTCCCACCTCCGTCGTCGCCGTCATCGGTGATGTCCAGGGACACAACACGACCGCCGCCGCGCTCATGGGGCAGGTGAGGACCGCCGTCCACGCGCACGCGACGGCGGGCGCGTCGCCCGGCGACATCCTGGCGCGTACGAACCGCCTGCTCGACGACCTCGACGCCGACCGCTTCACGAGCTGTCTGATCGCCGAGTTCGACCTCGCCCGGCACCGGCTGCGGCTGGCCAGCGCGGGCCATCCGCCGCCCCTCCTGCGCCGGGCGGACGGCAGCGCCGAGGTGCTGGAGGTGCCGCCGGGGCTCCTCCTGGGGATCGCGACGGACGTCACGTACGACACCATGGAGCTGCCCTGGGAGCCCGGCTCCGTCCTCGCCCTGTACACGGACGGACTCGTCGAGGCACCGGGCCTCGACATCGGTACCGCCATGGCGGACCTGGCCGAGAGGCTCGGGGTGTCGGGCGCCCCCGATCTGGACCGGCTCGCGGACGAACTGACCCTGCACGTCAGGGACGCCGCGCACAGGACCGACGACGTGGCCCTCCTGCTGGTGCAGAGACCGCCACAGCCCCCGACGGCGCCGTCCTCGCGGTAGCTCCCGGCCACGGGTCCCCAGGCTTCGTACCGTACGGGGCAGGGCCCCGCCCCGACCCGGAGACCTATGCTCTGAAGCGTGGTGAACCCCAGCGATCTCCAGGACTCCTCGGCCGGCCCCGTCGTCTCCGCCCCGGAGCTGCTCGCCCTGCACGCCGTACGGCTCAAGGGCGTGGCCGGCGACGACGAGGCGGCGGCACGCTACGGGCTCGACCCCGACGTCGTACGGGAAGCGCTTCTCGACCACGAGGCCAGGGGCTGGGTGACCCGGCGGGCCTTCGCCGGGACGCGGGGGTGGACCCTGACCGACTCCGGCCGGGCCGAAGGGGAGCGGCAGCTCGCCGGGGAGCTGGCGGAGGCGGGGCTCGGACCCTTCGTACGGGAGCGGTACGAGACGTTCCTCGCCCACAACGCCCGTTGTCTCCGGGCGTGCACCGACTGGCAGCTGCGGCCGGACGGTGTGGGGCGGCTCGCCGTCAACGACCACGGGGACGCGGCGTGGGACGGGCGGGTGCTCGACGAGCTCACCGAACTGGGCGGGGTCATCGACGTGCTGTCGGAGGAGCTTGGGGCGCGGATCGGCCGCCTCGACGGGTACGGCCCCCGCTTCACGGGGGCGCTCGCACGGGTCCGGCGCGGCGAACTGTCGTGGGTCGACCGGGTCAAGGAGGACTCGTGCCACACGGTGTGGATGGAACTCCACGAGGACCTGCTCGCCACCCTCGGCATCGCCCGGGGCGAGGAGCCCGCGGCCCCTTAAGTCCGCTGCCGAGTGCCCGCTGACCTGCTCCAGTGCCATCCGGGCCTTGCCCTGCGGTCACGTCGTCTCGCCCCGAGCGCCACTTACGCACCGTCACCTCGGACAGCCCGCCTCGCGGGGACGTCTTCTGTGTGACGTCGCAGATGACCGTGTTCAAAGCTGTGGCGAGTTCAAGGGCCGTCCAGCCGTTCCTCGCCATCCAACGACCTCCCGATACAGGCCGACATCGAGCAGGCCACCGTCCAGCTCACCGGCTACGCGAACCCCCTCGTTCGCGAATTGCTGACGAAGGCTGCGGCCTTGCCGCGAGACGGACAGGCCTCCGTTGTGGCGGTCAGGACCCTGGCGCAGATCGCCGCCGGGGAGGCCGTCAGGCGCCTGAGCGTCCCTCCGGTTCCCGGTCGACAGCCGCTGAGGGTGGCACACTCCCGGGCCCGGCTCGTCGACGCCCTCCACGCCGCGCTCGACCGTACCCTCGCCGCGATGCCCGTATCCGGCCACTGAAACGGCCCTGTTCTCGTGTAGCTACGGCGAACGGACATGTAGCGCAGGGTGACGCGCGGGGCTGGAGTGGGCGCGAGGGTCGACGGCTTGTCGGGGGCGACGGCTTATGACGAGCAACAGGGCCGATCCGGCTGCCTGATGGCACCACCCTCCCTTTCCCCTCGCAGGTTGAGTGGAAGAGTTCGCCCAGGCCGCCGCGAGCGCGACGTCGGGGCGGGTGTCAGCCTTCTACGGCTGAGTGCGTGCGGCGAGCTCCGTTCAGTACGGAGTCGAGCAGGCCGGGGAACAACGCGTCCAGGTCGTCACGGCGAAGCCGCACCAGCCGGGATCGGCCCTTGACGGTTGTCCAGGTG
The DNA here is from genome assembly GCF_001418135.1 of Streptomyces aureus. Taxonomy (GTDB): domain Bacteria; phylum Actinomycetota; class Actinomycetes; order Streptomycetales; family Streptomycetaceae; genus Streptomyces; species Streptomyces aureus_A. The sequence goes on along the minus strand of NZ_LIPQ01000490.1, from coordinate 4,732 downwards.
ACTCCCGCCTCGCGCAGCACCCGGTAGTGGTGGGACAGCGTCGTCTGGTGAACGTCCAGGTCGCCGCCGATGGCGTTGCAGCTCTCCTCACCGGTCGCGGCGAGCCGTTGGACGATTTCCAGTCGCACCGGATCGGCCAGCGCACGCAGCACCTCCACCATCCGGATCGCCTCGGTCGCCGGCTGGGACACCTCGCGCATCGCTTCCCTCCGTCCGTGCCAGGACCGAAGCTTATCCACTCATTGATTCATGGACAAGCATCCATGTATTGCTTACAGTGCCGATCACCTACCTACGCGGCACTCCGGAAAGGCGGAACGATCCTTGTTGAAACGACTCCTTCCACTGGCCCTGGCGACGTTCGCCGTCGGCACCGACGGCTACGTCATCGCGGGTTTACTCCCCTCCATCGCTGCCGACCTCGCAGTGTCCACCCCGGCGGCCGGTCAGCTAGTGACGGTTTTCGCCTTGACACTGGCGTTGTCGGCGCCGGTGATGGGAGCGCTCACCAGCGGCTTGGATCGGCGATCAGCATTGGTGATCGCATTGGGCGTGTTCGTGATCGGCAACGCTGTCACCGCCTTAGGCACCAGTTACGAGGTGGTGATGGCCGCCCGGATCGTTACCGCCGTGGGAGCGGGCATCATCACCTCCGCTGCCTCCAGCACCGCGGCGGCCATCGCTCCGCCGGAACGCCGTGGCAGGGCCCTGGCCTTCGTGTTGGGCGGCCTGACCTTGGCGACCGCGCTGGGACTGCCGCTCGGCACGCTGATCGGCCGCACCGACTGGCACATCACCCTGTGGGCCGTCGCCGGAATCGGCCTGCTGGCGATCATCGGCATCATCGTCGGCCTCCCCAGCGTGACGCTCCCCGCCGCCTCGCTGCCCGACCGCCTGCGTCCGCTCAAGCAAGGCCGCGTACTGGCACTGCTGGCGGTCACCTCCCTCGCTTTCCTCGGTACCTACACCCTCTACACCTACATCGCCCCGGCCCTGCGGGACGCCACCGGTGGCAACGAGTCGCTACTGACCCTGATCCTGCTGGCCTGGGGCATCGGCACCCTGGCCGGGAACATCACCGCCGGACGCCTGGTCGACCGTCACGACTCCGCCCGCGTCCTCACCGGCTCCCTCGCCCTCGCGGCTCTCGCCCTGGCACTGACCCCGCTGGCGACACGCGCTCTCGCGCCCACCCTGGTCTGGGCGGCGGTCTGGGGCGTGAGTGTCGGCGTCATCGTCGTCCCGCAGCAGCACCGGCTCATCGCCCTCAGCCCCGCCGCCGCGCCGGTCCTGCTTGGTCTCAATTCCTCCGCGCTCTACATCGGCGTCGCCCTCGGCGGCGGTTTCGGCGGGCTGGCACAGGAGTGGCTCGGGCTTGCCCCGGCCGAACTTGGGCTGGTGGCTGCCGGCGTCACCGTCCTCACCCTCCTGTGGCACCTGGGGACCACGCGTCGCCCCGTCGCGCCCGCCCCCGTGACGCCGGCGCCGACCTCGGCCGGCCCGGAGAAGTCCAAGGCGTGACTGGTCCCTCCTCATGGTGTCCCCGGGGTCGGTACCCGCTCCGGGGGCACGCGACGGGGTCGTTGTCGGCGATGACGCCCTGGCTGCCGAACCCAACCCACTGGGAGAACCGGTTGAACGACTCGACCTTGTTCGTCGCGGCCGTCACCCGCGGCGCGAAGAACAGATGCAGCTCATGCGCGGTGATCAGCCGCTTGAACCGCGGATACGCGGTCCGTTCGACCGAGGTCACAACCCACCCCGGCCCAGACCACGGTCAACATCACCACCCACGACACTGAGCTGAATGGGTGACGGCCGAAGATCGCCGAACCCCAAGATCAGCTACTGGCGGCTTCTGGGCTCACCTCGGCGATACCCCGAACTACGGCATCGCCGTAGGGAAGACCGCCGAGCGCCTGGGCGAGGGCCGGCCGTTCGCCTCGGTGGAGGACGACGAGATGGGCGAGGCGCTGGAGCTGTTGTGGGGCAGCTCAGCGGTGAACACCTGGAACGCCCGCCGCGGCGCGGCGCGGTGCTGTCCTGGACCGGCTGGTGCGCGGAGCGCGGGTACGACGGGCCAGCGGTCCCGGCCTGGGTGAAGCGGCTGCCGCCGCCAGACTCGGACACTCTGATGCGCTCGAAGTTGGCTAGCGAACGGCTGATCGCGCGCCGGGACGTTCACCTGCGGGAGAAGACGCTGTGGCGGATGCTCTACGAGACGTGCGCCCGCTCGGAGGAGGTCTTGGAGGTCAACATCGAGGACCTGGACTTGGCCGGCCGCCGCTGCCCGGTGAAGGCGAAGGGCGCCCAGGCGAAGGTCCGCCGCCGCGGCGGCGCCCGCGAGGACTACGTGTTGGAGGCGGTGTACTGGGACGCTGGTACCGCCCGGTTGCTGCCCCGGCTGCTCAAGGGCCGCACCCGCGGGCCCGTGTTCGTTGCCCACCGCCGTCCCGGCCCCGGGAAGTTCTGAAACGATCAGTCGGGCCCCGTCGTCGAACTCCCGTCTGCCCCGCGACGCCAGGGCCTGGCGGTGCCTGAGCGCGCCCGTCTTCGCGCGGAGACCGGGCCCGGTGGAAAACATGGGGGGATGTTCCCCATGCCCCGCGGGCCCGTCCCGTACCAGGATCGGACATGGCCCGGAGCGGTGGGCCGGGCTGGTCCGAGGAGGGGGCGATGGCGGTGAGAGCCGGGCATGAGCGGGCGGCGGCGTCGCTGTCGGCGATCGAGCGGTGGTGGGACAGCGGCCTGGTCCGCGACGACGGGGACGCGGAACGGCCGGACTGGGCCGTGCTGGCCGAGGAGGCCGTGGCCGCCGCCCCCGATGCGGCCGTATCCGCCGCGCCAGCCGGGGAGTTGCCCGGGCTCAGCGGATTCGAGTGGGTCCTGCGGCCGTTCACCGGCTGCGCCGGGGCGCGGTTGGAGCGGCGTCTGTCCGGCCGGGCGGGCGCGCTCGTGGACATGACCGCCGTACGGGACGACCTGGAGCGACAGCTCAGCGGCAGGCTGGCCCGGGCCGCCGCGCGGACGCTGGTCCTCGAACTGCACGAGGCGCGCGGCGCCGGCCGGCTCGAAGGGGACGACTCGCGGGCCCGGTTCCGCGACTTCCTGGCGCGTACCGCGTCCCGGCGCGGACTCTCCGACCTGCTGGCCGGGCGTCCCGTCCTCGCACGGATCCTCGGGCGGGCGGCGCTCGACGCGGCGGACGCGGTGGCGGAAGCGCTGGAACGGTTCGCGGACGACCACGCCCTCCTGGTGACCTCCGGCCTGCTCGTCGAGTCCGGTGGCGACCCGGTGCCGCTCGTGGGCATCGAGCCCGGCGCCGGCGACGGACACCGTGGCGGGCGCGGCGTGACGCTGCTGAGCTTCGCCGACGGCACGCGGCTGGTGTACAAGCCACGCCCCCTCGCCGTACACCGCCACTTCAACGACCTCGTCGCCTGGTTCAACGGGCTCCCCGGCACCGTGGACCTGCGCACCCTGCGGCTGCTCGACCGGGGCGCGTACGGGTGGGTGGAGTTCGTGGCCGCCCGCCCCTGCGCCTCCGCGGCGGAGGTCGAGACGTTCTACCGCCGCCAGGGCGCGCTGCTCGCGCTGCTGCACCTGCTCGACGGGACCGACCTGCACCACGAGAACCTGATCGCCGTGGGAGCCCACCCGGTCCTCGTCGACGTCGAGACCCTGTTCCACCCGCCGCTGCCGGGCTCCGGCACGGCCGACCCCGCCGCCCGCGCGCTCCACGACTCGGTGTACCGGGTCGGGTTGCTGCCGCAGCTCCTGGTCGGCGACCACAGCGCTCTGGACGTGTCCGCGGTCGGAGGCGGCCGTGAGGGCGTGTCGCCCGTCGCGCGCGCGGACTTCGCCGACGCCGGCACCGACCGGATGCGACTGGTCCGCCGGGCCGGGACGTTCGGCGAATCCGCCAACCGGCCCAGGGTGGCGGACGGCGGACCCGTCGACCCGGGTGCCCACATCGACGCGCTCTGCGCCGGTTTCCGGGCCGGGTACACGGCCATGGGCGCCGCGGTCGGCGAACTGCGCGCAGCTTCCGGCCTGTTGAAATCGTTCGAGGAGGACGAGGTACGGGTGGTGGTGCGCCCCACCTGGGTGTACTCGCTGCTGCTCGACGAGTCGACGCACCCTGACCTGTTGAAGGACGCGCACGCACGGCAGCGGGTTCTGGAGACCCTGCGGACCGAGCGGTTCGGACCGGCCCTGGCGTCCGGTGTCGTCGACGAGGAGATCGCCCAACTCTGGGCGGGCGATGTGCCGTTGTTCACCGCAAGGCCCGGTCGGGACGAGCTCTGGGGTGCGCCGGGACGGCCCCCGGTGGACCGGATGGAGCTGCCGGGCAGCGCCCGCGTCAGCGCCAAGCTCGACGCCCTGGACACCGTCGACCGGCAGGACCAGGAATGGATCGTACGGGCCGCGATGGCGACGACCTCCCGCGTCCCCGCGCACCGGCCGGTCGCGGGACGGCGCACCCGGACCGCGGGCCGCGCCCCCGAGCCGGAGCGGCTGCTCTCGGCGGCCCGGTCCGTCGGAGACCAGCTGGTCTCCCTCGCGTACCGCGAAGGGCCGCGCAGCAACTGGATCGGCCTGGAGCTTCTCGACGACCGCTACTGGCGGATCGGCCCGATGGCGGCCGACCTGGCCGACGGCTACACCGGACCGGCTTTGTTCCTGGCCCAGTTGGCGGCCCTCACCGGCGCCGGACACTACGCCGAGGCCG
>NZ_LIPQ01000049.1 GCF_001418135.1 Streptomyces aureus | reverse complement strand
GCGGGACGCGGTCGCCGCGGCCGCCGGATATCTGCGCTGGCTGGGATTCCGGGACGTGGTCCAGCCAGAGGAACGCCCCGCGTCCGGGGTGGACCTGCGGGCGCCGGGGCTCGTCGCGCAGGTCGACCCGAGCACCCGGGCCACCGGGCTCCGGGCCGTCGAATGCCTCTGGCTGAACGGACTGAGCGCCTCCTCCGTGAGCGTGTTCTTCTCGCTCGCCGGCTACACCCCGGATGCCCGGTCGCGGGCCGCCGAGGTCGGCCTTCCGCTCTTCGTGCTCGATCTGACCGGCACCCCGCAGCCGGTGAACAGCGCCGCCGACGACCTCGCCTCGGGCGCCCTCTGAGGGTGCCGTCCACGGGTGCCGACCGGGCGCGTCCACGGGCGCCGTCACGGGCCCCGCACCTGAGGAGTGGCGCCCCCAACACCTCGGCATCCGAAACCGGCCATTCACGCGTGACGATCACGCTCCCCCGGGCACAACACCTTCGGGGGGTGGGCGTCATGCCGACGGGGATGTGGTGGTTCATAGGAGCGGCCTGCGGCCAACTGCTGCTCGCCGTCGCCTTGTTGCGAACCCGCAGCAAGGAAAGCGAAGGGGCGCGTCCGGACGACGTGCCGCCGCCGCAGGCCCTGGCTCTGCTGCGGGGCGGACGGCGGGCGGCCGTCACCGTGGCGCTGGTGGCACTGCACCAGCGCGGGGCGGTCGCGGCGGGTCGCAAACATACGATTCGGGCCAACGGCGGCCCCGGCCGCACCCGGGACCCCGTCCAGCTGGGGGTGCACGGGGCGCTCCACCGGGCGTTCGCGTTGCGCGATCTGGCGCTGCGCCCCGAGGCGCGGCGGGCGGTGGACGCACTGCGCCGCGAGTTGCGCGGGGCGGGGCTGCTGCAGCCGCCGGCGCGGTGGTGGGCGGCCAGGGCGCTGCTCGGCTGCGTCCCGCTGACGGTGGCGGCGGGGGCGTACGCGACGGGGGCGACCGGTACCGGTCTGGCCGGGGCGCTGGCGGCCGGGGCCCTGCCCGTCCTGCTCGCGACGGTGGTGCTGCTGCGGCTGCCGCCGTCGACCCGGGCGGCGCGGCGGCTCCTCGCCGGGCTGCGGGACCGGTACCCGCTGCCGGCGCATCGGCGTGAGGTGACGGACGGGAGGCTGGTCCAGCTGTACGTCGCGCTGTACGGCGATCCGGCGCTCGCGCTGTTCCTGCCCCACTTCTCGCGGGACGGCGGGCTGCTCGACCGGCCCGGTGAGGCGGACCGGAACCGGCCGCCGCAGGATCGTGGTCCGATTCCGGGCAGCGGCTCGGGGTGAGGCCGCGCCATACTGTCGTATGCGCATCAGAGCGGCCGCACCGGCCGAACTCCCGCTGCTCCAGGACATCGAACGGGCGGCGGGCGAGCCGTTCCGTACTCTCGGCATGGCGGCGATCGCCGACGACGACCCGCTGCCCCTGGACGTCCTGGAGTCCTATCGCCGTGCGGGCCGGGCGTGGGTGGCGGTGGACACCGCCGATCGCCCGGTGGCGTATCTGCTGGCCGACACGATCGACGGCTCCGCCCACATCGAGCAGGTGTCGGTGCATCCGGACGCCGCCCGCCGGGGCGTCGGCCGGGCGCTGATCGAGCATCTGGCGGCGGCCGCGAGGGATCAGGGCCTGGCGGCGCTGACCCTGACGACGTTCACCGAGGTGCCGTGGAACGCGCCGTACTACGCGCGGCTCGGCTTCCGTCCGCTCACCGACTCCGACCCGGCGCTGACGGAGGGCCTGCGCGCCATCAGCCGCGCGGAGGCGGCCCATGGCCTCTCGGTCTGGCCCCGGGTGTGCATGCGCCGGGAGGTCCGGCACGCCCCGGCGGACCTGGGCGTGCCGGAGGCGCGGGAGGCACGGCAGGGAGTGAGGGGGGCCTAGGCCGCGCCGCCCGGCTCGCCGAGACCCTGGGCGGCGCCGCCCGGCTCGCCGAGGTCCTGGGGAGCGCCGCCCGGCTCGCCGTACCGCTGCCGCAGTTCCACCTTCCGTACCTTCCCGCTCACCGTCATCGGGAACTCGGTGAGGACCTCCACCCGGCGCGGGATCTTGTAGTGGGCGAGCCGGTCGCGGCAGAAGGCGGTGACGTCCTCCAGGGTGGGCGGATCGGCCGGGTCGCGGGGGATGACGCAGGCGAGGATCTCCTCGCCGTAGCGCTCGTCGGGCACGCCCACGACCTGGACGTCGGCGATCTTCTCGTACCCGTGGAGGAACTCCTCGATCTCGCGCGGGTACACGTTCTCGCCGCCCCGGATGATCATGTCCTTGATGCGGCCGACGATCTGGACGTAGCCGTCGTCGCGGATCACCGCCAGGTCGCCGGTGTGCATCCAGCGGCCGGAGTCGATCGCCTCCGCGGTCTTCTCCGGTTCGTCCCAGTACCCGAGCATCACGCTGTAGCCACGGGTGCACAGTTCGCCCGCGGTGCCGCGCTCGACGGTGAGGCCGGTCGCCGGGTCGACGACCTTCACCTCGACGTGCGGCATGACCCGGCCGACCGTGCCTGTGCGGCGCTCCAGGTCGTCGTCGCGGCGGGTCTGGGTGGAGACCGGTGAGGTCTCGGTCATGCCGTAACAGATCGACACCTCCGCCATGTTCATCTCGGCGACGACCCGCTTCATCACCTCCACCGGGCACGGCGAGCCGGCCATGATTCCGGTGCGCAGGCTCGACAGGTCGTAGGTGGCGAAGTCGGGGAGGTTCAGCTCGGCGATGAACATCGTGGGTACCCCGTAGAGCGAGGTGCAGCGCTCCTCCTGTACGGCCCGGAGGGTGGCGGCCGGGTCGAAGGAGGGCGCGGGGATCACCACGCAGGCGCCGTGCGAGGTGGCGGCCAGGTTCCCCATGACCATGCCGAAGCAGTGGTAGAAGGGCACCGGGACGCAGATGCGGTCCTGCTCGGAGTAGGCGATCATCTCGCCCACGAAGTAGCCGTTGTTGAGGATGTTGTGGTGGGAGAGCGTGGCCCCCTTGGGGAAGCCCGTGGTCCCCGAGGTGTACTGGATGTTCACGGGCTCGTCGCAGGAGAGCGGCTCGGGGCGCGGCTCTCCCGGCGTACGGGCGAGGAACGCGTCCCAGCCCGGGTCGCCGAAGTAGACCGCCTCGCGCAATTCCGGGCATTCGGAGCGCACTTGGTCGACCATCGCCCGGTAGTCGCTCGTCTTGTGCGCGAGCGAGGCGAAGAGCAGGGTGATCCCGGCCTGGTTGAGGACGTACGCCAACTCATGGGGACGGTAGGCGGGGTTGATGGTGACCATGACCGCGCCGATCCGGGCGGTGGCGTACTGCACGAGGACCCACTCGGCGCAGTTGACCGCCCAGATGCCGACCCGGTCGCCCTTCCGCACGCCGCTGCCGAGCAGGGAACCGGCCAGCCGGTCGACGTCGGCGCCGAATCGGGCGTAGGTCCAGCGGCGTCCGGTGGGCACGTCGACGAGTGCCTCCCGGTCCGGCCAGGCGGCGACGGCCCGGTCCAGGTTGGCGCCGATGGTGTCGCCGAGGAGCGGGGTCTCCGACACCCCGTGGGCGTAGGAGAGTCCGGTGGGCGCGACGGTTCCGGACGTGGTCATGCGAGGTCCCCTTCCACGAATTCGCTGCCGCCGCCCTCGGCGGTCAGCCGGCGCAGTTCCACCCGCCGGATCTTGCCGGAGACGGTCTTGGGCAGCTCGGCGAACTCGATGCGCCGGACCCGCTTGTACGGGGCGAGGACCGCGCGCGAGTGGGCGAAGAGGGCCTTCGCGGTCTCCGCGTCGGGCTCCCAGCCGGCCGCGAGGACGACGTACGCCTTGGGGACGGCGAGCCGCAGCGGATCCGGGGCGGGGACGACGGCGGCCTCGGCGACGGCCTCGTGCTCCAGGAGCGCGCTCTCCAGCTCGAAGGGGCTGATCTTGTAGTCGGAGGCCTTGAAGACGTCGTCGGCGCGTCCGATGTAGGTGATGTACCCCTCGGCGTCCCTGGAACCGATGTCGCCGGTCCGGTAGTAGCCGTCGGCCATCGCCTCCGCCGTACGCTCGGGGTCGCCGTGGTAGCCGGTCATCAGGCCCACCGGGTTGGTGGACAGGTCGAGACAGATCTCGCCCTCCTCCACGCCCGCCCGGCCGCTCACCGGGTCGACGAGGGTGACCCGGAAGCCGGGACTCGGGCGCCCCATGGAGCCCTCCTTGAGGCGCTGACCGGGGCTGTTGGAGACCTGGACGGCGGTCTCGGTCTGGCCGAAGCCGTCCCGGATGGTGACGCCCCAGGCGCGCCGCACGGACTCGATGACCTCGGGGTTCAGCGGCTCGCCGGCGGCGACGACCTCGCGCGGCGGGGTCTTGAGCAGGCCGAGGTCGGACTGGATCAGCATCCGCCACACGGTCGGCGGGGCGCAGAAGCTGGTGACGCCGTTGCGCTCCATCTCGCTCATCAGCCGGGCCGGGTCGAAGCGCGTGTAGTTGTGGATGAAGACGGTCGCCTCTGCGTTCCACGGGGCGAAGAGGTTGGACCAGGCGTGCTTGGCCCAGCCGGGCGAGGAGATGTTGAGGTGGACGTCGCCGGGCTTGAGGCCGATCCAGTACATCGTCGAGAGGTGCCCGACCGGGTACGAGGTGTGGGTGTGCTCGACCAGCTTGGGGCGGGCCGTCGTGCCGGACGTGAAGTACAGCATGAGGGTGTCCTCGGCGAGGGTGACGCCCTCGGGCTCGAACACCTCGGACTCGCGGGCGGCGTGCTCGTACCCCAGCCAGCTCACGCCGTCGCCGCCGACCGCGATCCGGGTGTACTCCCCCGGGACGTCGTCGAACTTGGCGGTGTCCTCGGCGCGCACGACGACGTGCCGGGCGCGGCCCCGTTCGACGCGGTCGCGGAGGTCGGCGGGGCCGAGGAGCGGGGTGGCGGGGATGACGACGGCGCGCAGCTTCATGGCGGCGAGCACGGTCTCCCACAGCTCGGCCTGGTTGCCCAGCATCACGATGATCCGGTCGCCGGCGCGGACTCCCTGGGCGCGCAGCCAGTTCGCGACGCGGTTGGAGCGCGCGGACATCTCGGCGAAGGACACCTTCGTCTCGGATCCGTCCTCCTCGACGATGTGGAGCGCGGTCCGGCCGTTGCCCTCGGCGATGACGTCGAACCATTCGAGCGCCCAGTTGAACCGGTCGGACCGGGGCCAGGCGAATCCCTCGTAGGCCGTCTCGTAGTCCTCGCGGTGCTGGAGCAGGAAGTCCCGGGCCGCCCGGAACCTCTCCGTCGCACCGGTCGCGCTCTGTGCCGTCATTCGTCCTCCTCGTTGCGGGACACGCCTCGGACATCGTGTAATCAGTGACCCAGGTCTCACTACCCCCGTTCGGGGGTGAAGGAGTGGTCCCGTGCCCGAGCAGAGGGAAACGGCCGAGCTGCGTGCGGCGCTGCTGCGGCTGCGCCGGGGCAGCGGACTGCCCGTGGTCTTCGGCGGGCTGCTCCAGGACGGGCGGGCGATGCGGATCGGCGAGACCTGCGGGGCGGTGACGCCCGCGCTGCACGGCCTGACGATCTCGACCGGATCGGGCCTCGGCGGCAAGTGCCTGGCCCTGTCCCGGCCGTGCGCGGTCACGGACTACCCCTCGGCCCGGCACATCACCCACGAGTACGACGGCCCGGTCGCGGCGGAGGGGCTGCGCTCGGTGATCGCGGTGCCCGTCGTCGTACGCCGCAAGGTACGCGGTGTCCTGTACGGGGCGCTGCGCGACGCCCTGCCGATCGGCGAGCGGGTCTTCGACGCGGCGGTCGCGGCGGCCCGTGACGTGGAGCAGGCCCTGGCCGTACGGGACGAGGTCGGCCGTCTCGACACCGCGCCGGCCTCGGGGCCGTCGTGGGAGGAGGTCCGCCAGGCCTACGGGGAGCTGCGCGAACTGGCCCCTCAGGTGCCGGACCCGGAACTGCGGGAACGCCTGCTCGCGGTCTGCGGCCGCCTGGAGACGGCCTCGGGGGCACCCCGCGCCCTGCCGGGGGTGACGCTGACCCCCCGGGAGACGGACGTCCTCGCGGCGGTGGCCTCGGGCGCGACGAACGCGGCGGCGGCGACCCGCCTCGGCCTGCGCCCGGAGACGGTCAAGGGCTACCTGCGCTCGGCGATGCGCAAGCTGGGCGCGCACACCCGCCTGGAGGCGGTGGTGGCGGCACGGAGGGCGGGGGCGCTGCCGTAGGGCTCGTCGGGGACGGCCGCGGGCGGCCGGCACGTCACCGGAAGAAGTCCCGTGCCTCCCGCTGGGGCCCGTACAGCAGACAGCCGACGGCCTCGTGCGCGGTCAGGCCCAGGAAATAGGGACCGGTGTGGTGCAGGAGGAAGAAGCGCCCGGTGTCGTCGACGAGGACCATCGCCCCGTCGAACGTCTCGTATCCGACGGGAAACAGCCTCCTGCCCAGGTTCCGGGCGAGCTCGGCGACGTCCTCGCCGCTCTCCTCGTAGATCCAGTGCGGGGTGAAGCCGATGGCGGCCGGTGGAGTTCCCGGAATCTCCAGGCGCAATTCGCCGAACTCCCGGACGAAGTCCCGAGCGGCGGAGAACGGTTCGACCGGATGGCCTTCCCCGGCGAACCGGTCGACGACGAACGCCAGGAGTCCGGGCAGCCGCGCGCCGATGTCGCGCCCCGGGTGCCAGCCGGCCGCGGCGAGGGCGGCGGCCACGGCTTCCTCCCTCGGCACTCGGCCGTCTCCGCCGTCACCCGGCATGGACGATCTCGTACGGGATGTCCGACGGCGTCATGAGCCGGAGGGTCCGCTCGGCCTCGGAGGTGAGCTCGGCGCGCTGGGCGCGCGTCAGGTGCGCGAAGGGCTCGACGGTGAGGGTGGTGCGGTCCTTGCCCTCGTCGAGGCGCCAGAGCCCGGCGAGGAAGCCGTCGAGGAGGAAGACTCGGTGGGCCTGGTTGCCGGTCCAGGTGCGGCCCTTGTGCTCGGTGGGCATGACACGGCTGCGGTTGGCGTGCGACAGCAGCAGGTTGTCGAACTCGGGAAGGAACCGGGCCGGGGCCGGGGTGTCCTCGTCGGGGCGGGGCGCGTCGGGCAGGTCGAAGAGCTCGGTGCCGCGCTCGTCCTGGAAGACGAGGAGCCGGGGCCGCAGCCGTTCGAACGCCTCACCGAGTCGGGTCAGGCCGCACCAGGTCTGCATGTCCTTGACGGAGGCGGGCCCGAAGGCGCCGAGGTAGCGGAGCACGGTCTCGTCGAGATCGGCGGCGCCGTCGGCGGGATCGTCGAACCACTGGTCGGTCGTGGTGAGCGCGACCTGGCCGCCACGCCCCCAGAGGCCGCGCGGGGTGACCTGGACCAGAGGAAGGAGGCAGCGGGCGGCGACGGAGAGCGACTGCGGGTCGGCGTCGGGCCACCGTGGAAGCAGCTCTTCGCGCAGCTCCTTGGGCGTGCGGGGCCGTTCGGCGACGAGCGCGCGGGCGATCTCGGCGAGCCGGTCGAGATCGACGCCGTCGAGACCCCCGCGGGAGACGAAGACGGCGAGCTCGCGGTCGATGGCCCCGGGCTGGACGAGCCCGCGCAGGGCGACAGCGTCGCGAGCGGTGTGGGTGTGCACCGTGGAGCGCATGGTGACGATGCGGGCGACGTCACGGGACTCCATGAGCGCGGACAGCCGCTCGGGCCGGAATCCGTCGAGGCGGGCGGCGAGCGCGTAGTACGGCGGCTTGGTGTTCTGCGCCTGGAGGCCGAGCAGGTGCTCGACGGCCTCCGTGACGCCCAGGGAGGCGGGGCGGAGGAGCAGCTGGCGGTCGAGCGTGGCACGGTTCAGGGCGCGGACACCGAGCACGGGGTGGGTCGTCTTGAGGGCCATGATCGGCACGCTACCCGGCCTTGCGGACAGATACGGTCCGCAAGGTGATATCGGTGCCACCGCGACGGACGGAACACCGACGCCAATCCCTCATCATTCACCCGAAACCAACCCCATATATCCTTCCCGAAGACTCAGGAGGTGCACGAGATGTCCGACCGTCGCCCACGCCAGGCATGGCGCCGCCCCCCGGCGGAGCCGCCCGCGACCGCCGCTCCGGAGGCGCCGGAGGAGCGGCGGAGCGTGGTGCAGGCGAGCCTCTACCGGGACGGCCGCCGCGTCTCCTCGCCGGCGACGCTCGCGGAGACCTTCCGACAGCTGCGCGAGCACCCGGACGGCATGGCGTGGATCGGCCTCCAGCGCCCGACCGAAGAGGAACTCCACTCCCTGGCAGCCGAGTTCGACCTGCACGAACTGGCCGTCGAGGACGCGATGGAGGCCCATCAGCGCCCCAAGCTCGAAAGGTACGGCGACACGCTCTTCGTGGTCCTCCGGGCGGCCCGCTACCTGGACGCGCAGGAGGAGGTCGAGTTCGGGGAGCTCCACATCTTCGTGGGCCCGGACTTCCTGATCACGGTCCGCCACGGCGCGGCACCGGACCTCTCCACGGTCCGCCGCCGCATGGAGAAGGACCCGGAACTGCTCGCCCTGGGCCCGGAGGCGGTCCTGTACGCGATCCTCGACGCGGTGGTCGACGGCTACGCGCCGGTGGTGGCGGGCGTCCAGAACGACATCGACGAGATCGAGACGGAGGTCTTCGGCGGCGACCCGGCGGTCTCCCGCCGCATCTACGAACTCTCCCGGGAAATGGTCGAGTTCCAGCGCGCGACCCGCCCGCTGGTCGGCATGCTGCACGGCCTGATGGCAGGCTTCGCCAAATACGGCACGGACGAGGAACTCCAGCGCTACCTCCGCGACGTGGCGGACCACGTCACCCACACCAGCGAGCGCGTCGACGGCTTCCGCCAGGCACTCGCGGACATCCTCACCGTCAACGCGACCCTGGTCACCCAGCAACAGAACGCGGAGATGCGGGCGTTGGCGGAGGCGGGCTTCGAGCAGAACGAGGAGATCAAGAAGATCTCCTCGTGGGCGGCCATCCTGTTCGCCCCCACGCTGGTGGGAACGATCTACGGCATGAACTTCGACAACATGCCGGAGCTGCACTGGGCGGGCGGATATCCGTTCGCGATCGTGCTGATGGCCGTGGTCTGCACGAGCCTGTACGTCATCTTCAAGAAGCGGGACTGGCTGTAGCGACGCCATCGGCATCACGGTGGGCGCCCGCGCCGACGGGACGCTGACCGCCGTGCGGATGCGGGTCGTGCCCCACACCGGCGCGTACGGCAACCACGGCCCCGCGGTGACGTTCCACAGCGTCGGCGAGCGAGAGCCCGTTCAACCCGGTCGGCCCCGCGTTCACCAACGCCCTGCGGGACGCCACGGGCATCCGCTTCGCCGAGCTGCCGGCGACCCGCGACCGCGTCCGGCTCACCCTCGACCGCCGGGCGGGGTCCGAGGTCCGAGATACCGGTATCACCCAGTGACACCCAGAGAGCCGTCGTCGCTTCCTCCAAGTCCCCTCGCATTCGCAATGGAGAGTCCCACAACGTTGTTGCAGATGAGATCGGACCCGGCCTACGGTGTCGCATATGCAGTCCTACACGATCGGGCAGGCCGCTCGTCTGCTGGGCGTCAGCCCGGACACGGCACGGCGCTGGGCGGACGCGGGCCGGGTGGCGACCCACCGCGACGAGAGCGGCCGGCGCGTCATTGACGGGAAGTCGCTCGCGGAGTTCTCCGCGGAGATCGCTCAGGGCGACGACGACGTGTCGTACACCTCGGCGCGCAACGCGTTCCCGGGGATCGTCACGGCGATCAAGCTCGGCGACGTCGCGGCCCAGGTCACGATCCAGGCCGGTCCGCACCGGCTCGTCTCCCTCCTCACCCGTGAGGCCGTGGAGGAACTGGGACTGGAAGTCGGCATGCAGGCCACCGCCCGCGTGAAGTCGACCAGCGTGCACATCGACCGCACCTGACCACCCCTCACGCGGTACCGAGCTTCTCGGCCGTCGGCGCGGCGGCCTCCCACCGCACCTTCCGTTCCCCTCAAGGAGTCCAGACCCTCATGTCCCTCCCGCTCACCCCCACCAGACGTCGTACCGCCGCGGCCGTGCTCGCCGCCGCCCTGCTGGTGCCGCTCGCGGCCTGCGGGAACGAAGACGACACCACGACGGACGCCGCAGGTCCCTCGGGCTCGGCCGCCGGCTCGGCGAGCGGCGCGCCCGCGGCGAACCTGACCGTGCTCGCCGCCGCCTCGCTCACCGACGTCTTCAAGACCGCCGGTGCGGCGTACGAGAAGTCCCACCCCGGCACGAAGCTCACCTTCTCCTTCGCCGGCTCGCAGGAGCTCGTCGCGCAGGTCTCGCAGGGCTCGCCCGCCGACGTCCTGGTCACCGCCGACACCAAGAGCATGGACAAGGTGAAGGCCGACACCGGCACCCCCGCGATCATCGCGAAGAACCGGCTCGTGATCGCCACCGGCGAGGGCAACCCCTTCAAGGTCGACGACCTGAAGGACCTGGCCGACACCAGGCTCAAGGTCGTCCTCGCCGCCCCCGAGGTTCCGGCCGGCAAGTACAGCAAGCAGATCCTGGACGCCCGGAAGGTCACGGTGAAGCCGGTCTCCCAGGAGCCCAACGTGCGCGCCGTCCTCAGCAAGGTCGAACTCGGCGAGGCCGACGCCGGCCTCGTCTACAGGACGGACGCCGCGAGCGCCGCGGACAAGGTCGACGCCGTCGAGATCCCCGACGACCAGAACGCCATCGCGAGGTACCCGGCCGCCACGGTCAAGGACTCCGGGAACGCCGAGGCGGCCGCAGCCTTCGTCGCCTGGCTTTCCTCGCCCGAAGGCCAGAAGATCCTCCAGGACGCCGGCTTCCAGAAGCCGTAGCCGGCCGGAATCACCAGATCGTGAGGGCTGCCCGTCCCGGGGGAACGGGCAGCCCTCCTCCCTCATGTCTTCGGGGTCGTCGATGAAACGAGCAGGCGTACGCACGGCCAGCACCCGGCCGCCCCTGATCCTCGCGCTGCCCGCGCTGCTGGCCGTGGCCTTCCTGACCCTGCCGCTGCTCGGCATCCTCGTCCGGACGGAGTGGGGCGAACTCGCCGACCACCTGCGCTCGCCGGGCACGGTCGAGGCGCTGAAACTCTCCCTCGTCGTGTCGTTCTGGGCGCTGGGGCTCTCCCTGCTGCTCGGTGTGCCGCTCGCCTGGCTGCTGGCCCGCGTGCCGTTCCCCGGCAAGGCCCTCGTCCGCTCCCTCGTCCTGCTGCCGATGGTGCTGCCGCCGACCGTCGGCGGTGTGGCGCTGCTGCTCGCCTTCGGCCGGCGCGGACTCCTCGGCCCCTGGCTCGAGAGCACCTTCGGCGTCGTCTTCCCGTTCCACACCTCGGGGGCCGTGATCGCGGCCACGTTCGTCGCGATGCCGTTCCTCGTCATCAGCCTGGAAGGTGCGCTCGGCGGGCTGCGGCCCCGGTACGAGGAGACGGCGGCCTCGCTCGGCGCCTCGCCGGTACGGGTCTTCTTCACCGTCACGCTGCCGATGGTCGCGCCCGGCCTGATCGCGGGCGCCGCCCTCACCTGGGCGCGGGCGCTGGGCGAGTTCGGCGCCACGATCACCTTCGCCGGGAACCTGCCGGGAACGACGCAGACGCTGCCGCTCCAGGTCTATCTGCTGCTCCAGGACGAGCCCGAGGCCGCCACCTCCGTCTCGCTCCTGCTCCTCGCCATCGCCATGGGCGTACTGATCGCCCTGCGCGGCCGGTGGACGGGGGCGCCCTCGGACCGTCGTCCCCGCCCCGCCCCGGGTGCCGGGCGGGAGGAGCCGGCGCCCGTCCCGCAGTCTCCTCCCGCGCCCGCCCGGCCGAAGGACACCGGACGCTGGGCGCTGCACGCCGAGGTCACCGGCTTCACCCGACTCACCCTGGACGCCGCCCCCGGCACCACCATCGCCGTCGTCGGCCCCAACGGAGCCGGAAAGACCACGCTGCTGCGCGCACTGCTCGGCCTCACCCCCCGCGCCCACGCCGACCTGCGGCTCGGCGACGAGGACGTCACCACGCTGCCCCCGCACCGACGGCATGTCGCCTGGGTCCCCCAGGACGGCGCGCTGTTCCCGCACATGAGCGCCCTCGCCAACACGGCGTACGGACTCCGCGCCCAGGGCGTCGGACGCGCCGAGGCCCGGCGCGAGGCCCGGACCTGGCTCGACCGGCTCGGAGTCGGCCCGCTCGCCCATCGCCGGCCGAGCCAGCTCTCCGGCGGGCAGGCCCAGCGCGTCGCCCTGGCCCGGGCGCTGGCCGCCAGGCCCCGGCTCCTCGTCCTCGACGAACCGCTCGCCGCGCTCGACCAGACCACCCGCGCCCATGTACGCCACACCCTGCGCACCCACCTCACCGGCTTCGGCGGCGTCTGTCTGATCGTCACCCACGACCCGGTCGAAGCGGTCTCGCTCGCCGACCGCGTCCTCGTCCTCGACGAGGGCCGGGCCCTCCAGGACGCGGCCCCCGCCGAGGTCACCCGGCACCCCCGGTCCCCCTGGGTCGCCCGCATGCTCGGCCGCAACGCCTGGCCGGGCACGGCGACCCCGGAGGGCCTCGCGCTGGACGGCGGCGGCACCCTGGTCGCGACCGACCCGCCGCCGCCCGGCACCCCCGCGCTCGCGATCGTCGCGCCCGAGTCGGTGGCCGTCCACCGCGAGAGGCCGGCGGGCAGCCCCCGTAACGTCTGGCCCGGCACCGTACGCGAGATCACGGCGAGCGGCAGCCGGCTCCGCGTCCTGATCACCTCCGACCGGGCCCCCGACCTCGTCGCCGAGATCACACCGCAGTCGGCGGCCGAACTCGGCCTCGCCGACGGGGTGTCCGTCTGGGCGAGCGTCAAGGCGACGGAGGCGACGATCGTGCCGCTGTGAGGGGCTCGGCGCTTCGAGGGTCCTGCGGCGGCGCGGCCGCCGCAGGACGGTCTTCGCGGCTCGTCGGGAACGAGGGAGTCCCGGCAGGAGGCGCGCGCCGGTGGTGCTGACGGTCGAGGGTTCGCGGGAGGTCAGTCGCCGCGCGGCGCGTACATGATGACGGCCATGCCGGCGAGGCAGACCAGCGCGCCGACGACGTCGTAGCGGTCGGGGCGGTAGCCGTCGGCGACCATGCCCCAGGCGATCGACCCGGCCACGAAGATCCCGCCGTACGCGGCGAGGATGCGACCGAAGTCGTCGTCGGACTGGAGCGTGGCCACCACCCCGTACAGGCCGAGGGCGATGACTCCGGCGCCGATCCAGACCCAGCCCTTGTGCTCGCGGACGCCCTGCCAGACGAGCCAGGCGCCGCCGGTAGGCTCACGGATCATGACTGTCGCTCGTTCCGTCGCCCTGTTCGCGGTGGCCGCCCTCTTCGAGATCGGCGGCGCCTGGCTCGTCTG
>NZ_LIPQ01000489.1 GCF_001418135.1 Streptomyces aureus | reverse complement strand
ACGTGTCGTAGACGGGCAGCCCGGTCGCCGGGTCGTCGTACCGCCCCTCCGAACCGCCCGCCTGGGCGGTGCCCCGGAAGCCGTGCTCCGGGCCGAAGACGGCCACCAGGTCCACCCGCTCGTCGGCGTGCGTCACGTCGACGATGTGCCGGGCGTCCCGGGTGATGCCGGTCGGGTTGGTGACGATGCCGACGCGCTCCCCGGCGAGCAGCGCGTACCCGTCGTCGGCGAGGCGCTCGAATCCGGTCCGTACGCGCGCGTGCCCGTGCGGCCGCCCCTGCGGCGACGTGGTGGGCGTGCCGGCGGCGGTGGGCGGGCCGGCCGAGGCGGTGGGCGCGCCGGCCGCCACCGCCCCGAGGGCGCCCCCGGCGGCCAGCAGACTTCGTCGCGACAGGCCCATGCGAAACCTCCTCGATCGCCGTCCCCGGCCGGGGCGCGTGACATGGGCACGCACGCTAGCGGTCCTGATCGCCCACGGGAACGAGGCGTGCGGTCGACACTCTTCCGTCTTTCCATACCGACTGGTTAGTCTGTCCGCGTCATCACCGGTCGTCACAGGTCACCGGTCGTCACAGGTCATCGGACGTCAGGTCACCGGACGTCACAGGTCACCCGGCGTCAGGTCACCGGACGTCACAGGTCGTCGAGCGGAGAGGTGGGTCCATGAGCGAGGGCACGAACCAGGTCCAGGGCGCCGGAGTCGTCGTCACGGGAGCGGGCGGCGGCATCGGTGCCGCCCTCGCGCGCCGGTTCGCGGCCGAGGGGGCCCGGGTCGTCGTCAACGACCTCGACCCCGTCCGCACCAAGGCGGTCGCCGAGGAGATCGGCGCCTTCGCCGTCCCCGGTGACGCCTCCGCCGTCGTCGACGAGGCCCGCGAGGCCCTCGGCGGCACCGTCGACATCTGGTGCGCCAACGCCGGCCTCTCCTCGCCCGGCGACGCCTTCGCCGACGAGGACGTCTGGGCCGCCGCCTGGGACGTCAACGTCATGGCCCACGTCCGCGCGGCCCGCGCCCTGCTTCCCGACTGGCTGGAGCGCGGCAGCGGTCGCTTCGTCTCCACGGTCTCCGCCGCCGGGCTGCTCACCATGATCGGCGCGGCACCGTACAGCGTCTCCAAGCACGGTGCGTACGCCTTCGCCGAATGGCTCTCCCTCACCTACCGGCACCGCGGCCTCGCCGTCCACGCCATCTGCCCGCAGGGCGTCCGTACGGACATGCTCACGGCCGCCGGAACGGCCGGCGACCTCGTCCTCGCCCCCACCGCCATCGAGCCCGAGGACGTCGCCGACGCCCTCCTCGACGCGATCTCCGCCGACCGCTTCCTCGTCCTGCCGCACCCCGAGGTGGCCGGTTACTACCGCAACCGCGCCACCGATCCGGAGCGCTGGCTCGGCACCATGAACCACGTCCAGCAGACCTGGGAGACGGGCACGCGCTAGCCGGGCCCGATCGGATGCGAAGATCTACCGGCGGGAACGCGTTCCCCTGACCGAAAAACACCATCGAGAACGACCACCGAGAACGACCACCAAGGAAGGCGGCGGAGCATGGCCAGGACGACGGACGGGAGCGGCACACCCGTCCCCCAGAGGCTCCTCGCCGCCGCCACCCGGCTCTTCGCGGAGCAGGGGTACGACCGCACCTCCGTCCAGGAGATCGTCGAGGCCGCCGGGGTCACCAAGGGTGCGCTCTACCACTACTTCGGCTCCAAGGAGGACCTCCTCCAGGAGGTCTACTCCCGCGTCCTGCGCCTCCAGCAGGAGCGCCTCGACGCCTTCGCGGACGCCGACGCGCCCATCGAGGACCGGCTGCGCGACGCCGCCGCCGACGTCGTCGTCACCACCATCGAGAACCTCGACGACGCCGCCATCTTCTTCCGCTCCATGCACCACCTCAGCCCGGAGAAGAACAAGCAGGTCAGGTCGGAGCGGCGGCGCTACCACGAGCGGTTCCGCGCCCTGATCGAGGAGGGGCAGCGCGCCGGGGTGTTCTCCTCGGCGACCCCCGCCGACCTGGTCGTCGACTACCACTTCGGCTCGGTGCACCACCTCTCCACCTGGTACCGCCCGGACGGCCCGCTCACCCCCGAGCAGGTCGCCGGCCACCTCGCCGACCTCCTGCTCCGGGCGCTGCGGCCCTGAGGCCCGTACACCCGGAACCGTGCCGGGCGGCGCGGCGACCGGCACGGATCTGTCTCCGTCCCCTGTGCGGGCCCGCGAAGGCCTGCGGGTACTTCTGAGGCCTTTTACAGGTACTTCTTCAGCTCCCGGCGCGCCAGCGACCGCTGGTGCACCTCGTCCGGGCCGTCCGCGAGCTTCAGCGTCCGCGCCGCCGCCCACAGTTCGGCCAGCGGGAAGTCCTGCGAGACCCCGCCCGCCCCGTGCGCCTGCACGGCCTTGTCGATGATGTCGACCACCGCGCGCGGGGTCGCG
Source organism: Streptomyces aureus (assembly GCF_001418135.1). Classification (GTDB taxonomy): domain Bacteria; phylum Actinomycetota; class Actinomycetes; order Streptomycetales; family Streptomycetaceae; genus Streptomyces; species Streptomyces aureus_A. The sequence continues at coordinate 23,693 of NZ_LIPQ01000489.1, read as the reverse complement.
ATCTTGATGGCCTGGATCTCGGTGTGCGCGCCCCGGTTGCCGACGGTGTCCATGAGCCAGGCCGTCTTGAGGACGAGGAGCCGCAGCTGCTCGATCTGCACCCGGGCGTCCGCGATCCAGTTCTGCACGACGCCCTGCTGGGCCAGCGTCTTGCCGAAGGCGGTACGGGTGACCGCCCGGCGGCACATCAGCTCGACGGCCCGCTCGGCCATGCCGATGAGCCGCATGCAGTGGTGGATGCGGCCGGGGCCGAGCCGCGCCTGCGCGATGGCGAAGCCGCCGCCCTCCTCGCCGATGAGGTGCGAGGCGGGGACGCGGACGTCGTCGAAGATCACCTCGGCGTGGCCGCCGTGGTAGTGGTCCTCGTACCCGTAGACCTGCATCGCGCGCCGCACCTCCACGCCGGGGGTGTCGCGCGGCACGAGGATCATCGACTGCTGACGGCGGGGGTCGGCCCCGTCGGGGTCGGTCTTGCCCATCACGATGAAGATCTTGCAGTCGGGGTTCATGGCCCCGGAGATGTACCACTTGCGGCCGTCGACGACGTAGCAGTCGCCGTCCCGCCGGATGCGGGTCTCGATGTTCGTCGCGTCGGAGGAGGCGACCTCCGGCTCCGTCATCGCGAACGCCGAGCGGATCTCGCCCGTGAGGAGCGGCTCCAGCCACTGCTTCTTCTGCGCCTCGTCGCCGAACTGGGCGAGCAGTTCCATGTTCCCGGTGTCCGGGGCGGCGCAGTTGAGGGCGGTCGGGGCCAGCTGCGGGCTGCGGCCGGTGATCTCGGCGAGCGGCGCGTACTGGAGGTTCGTCAGCCCGGCACCGTACTCCGCGTCCGGCAGGAAGAGGTTCCAGAGGCCCTGCCGCTTGGCCTCGGCCTTCAGATCCTCGACGACCGGCGGGGTGTCCCACGGCGAGGCGAGCAGGGCGCGCTGCTCCTCGGCCGTCCGCTCGGCCGGGTACACGTGCTCGTCCATGAAGGCGAGGAGCTTCTCGCGGAGTTCCTCGGTGCGCGCGTCGTAGGCGAAGTCCATGGCGGTTCAGCCCTCCTGAAGGGTGGTCAGGCCGTGCTCGATGAAGACGGGGACGAGTTCGCCGATGCGGTCGAAGCCCGCGCCGACGGTCTGCCCGAGGGTCCAGCGGTAGTGGATGCCCTCCAGGATCACGGCGAGCTTGAACCAGGCGAAGGCGGTGTACCAGGCGAGGGCGGAGGTGTCGCGGCCCGAGCGGGCGGCGTAGCGCTCGACCAGTTCGGCGGCGGTCGGGTGCCCGGGGGCCGTGGCGGTGGTGGAGATGGGGGAGTCGGGCAGGTCGAGCGGCGTGCTGTACATGACGAGCAGGCCGAGGTCGGTCAGCGGGTCGCCGAGGGTCGACATCTCCCAGTCGAGGACGGCCCGGATGCGGTCGTCCCCGTCGACGAGGACGTTGTCGAGGCGGTAGTCGCCGTGGATCACGGTGGGAGCGGGCGAGACGGGCAGCGCGCGGCCGAGGGCGGCGTGCAGCTCTTCGATCCCGGGAAGTTCACGGCCGCGCGAGGCGTCGAGCTGCTTGCCCCACCGGCGCAGCTGCCGGTCGAGGAAGCCCTCGGGGCGCCCGAAGTCGGCGAGCCCGACGGCAGCCGGGTCCACGGCGTGCAGATCGACGAGGGTGTCGACCAGGCCGAGGACGGCGGCGCGGGTGCGCTCGGGGCCGAGCGGGGCGAGTTCCGCAGCCGAGCGGTACGGCGTCCCCTCGACGAACTCCATGACGTAGAACGGCGCCCCGAGCACGGAGTCGTCCTCGCAGAGCAGCAGCGTCTCCGGCACGGGCACGTCCGTGGTGTGCAGGGCGCTGATGACCCGGTGCTCGCGCCGCATGTCGTGGGCTGTGGCGAGGACGTGGCCGAGCGGCGGCCGGCGGACGACCCAGCGACCGGTGCCGTCGGTCACGACGTACGTCAGGTTCGACCGGCCGCCTTCGATCAGCCGGGCTTCGAGGGGGCCGGACACCAGGCCGGGGCGCTCGCGGTCGAGGAAGCGGCGCAGCTGCTCGGGGTCGAGGCCTGGCGGCGGGGCGGAACTCATACGTGCGTACCTCCGGATCGGCTTCGGTCGGCGTTCATGATGACCGACCAGTCGGTATGTCGTCCAGAGGGGCGTCGTGAAACAGTCCTGCGCCCTCTGGTCACCGATCCCATCCATGAATAGGGTTCACATGTGGATGCGAAGCTGATCGTCGACGAAGTCCGGTTGACCCCGATCCTCATCTCCGACCCGCCTCTCCTCAACGTCCAGGGGGTTCACCAGCCGTACACGCCCCGCCTCGTGGTCGAGGTGATCACCCGGGGTGGCGTGAGCGGCCTGGGGGAGACGTACGGCGACGGCGTCTATCTGGACCTGGCCCGCCCGCTGGCCGAGGCGCTCCCGGGGCGGTCGGTCACGGATGTGAATGCTCTCTTCGCGATTGCGGAGGCCACCGATCCGGGCCCCGGCTCGGGCCCCGGCTCGGGCTCCGGCTCGGGCTCTGGCTCCGGCTCCGGCTCCGGCTCGGGCTCTGGCTCCGGCTCGGGCCACGGAGCCGACAACGGAGCCGGAGCCGGAGCCGACGACGGAGCCGCCCCCGGAGGAGGCGTCGACGCGGGCGGTCTGCGCGGTGTCCGTACTGCCGAGAAACTCCGCCTCTCCGTCGTCTCCGCCTTCGAGACCGCGTGCCTCGACGCCCTGGGCAAGACCCTCGGCCTGCCCGTCCACGCCCTCCTCGGCGGCAAGGTCCGCGACTCCGTCGAGTACAGCGCCTACCTCTTCTACCGCTGGGCCACCCATCCCGCCGGCGGCCCCGTCGACGACTGGGGCGCGGCCCTCGACCCCGCCGGCATCGTCGCCCAGGCGCGCCGCTTCGACCGCGCGTACGGCTTCCGGTCCTTCAAGCTCAAGGGCGGGGTGTTCGCACCGGAGCAGGAGATCGCCGCGATCCGCGCGCTCGCGGAGGAGTTCCCTGGCCGTCCGCTCCGCCTCGACCCCAACGGCGCCTGGTCCGTGGAGACCTCCCTCTCCGTCGCGCGCGAACTCAAGGACGCGCTGGAGTACTTGGAGGACCCGGCGAGCGGCACCGACGCGATGGCCGAGATCTCCGCCGGCACCGAGGTCCCGCTCGCCACCAACATGTGCGTGACCACCTTCCAGGAGGTCCCGGAGGCCTTCGCGAAGGGGGCGGTACGGATCGTCCTCTGCGACCACCACTACTGGGGCGCCCTCGGGCGCACCCGCGAACTCGCCGCGCTCTGCCGGACGTACGGCGTCGGGCTCTCCATGCACTCCAACACCCACCTGGGCATCAGCCTCGCCGCCATGACCCAGGTCGCCGCCACCCTCCCCGAACTCCACCACGCCTGCGACACCCACTACCCGTGGCAGACCGAGGACGTCGTCACCACCCGCCCCGTCTTCCGGGACGGGCGGCTCACCGTCTCCGACGCGCCCGGTCTCGGCGTCGACCTCGACCGGGACGCGCTCGCCGCCCTGCACCGCCGCTGGCTCGACGACGACGGCACCCTGCGGAACCGCGACGACGCGGCGGCGATGCGAGCGGCGGACCCGGAGTGGCGGACCCCGGGGGTCCCGCGCTGGTGACGCGCCACACGCGCGTGCCCCAGGCCGGCCCACGCGCGCGTGCCCCCGGCCCTGGGCACGCGCGTACCCGGTCGCCGACCTGCCCGTCCCCCCCCGCCGCCCGCCAAGGGCTACGCGTGACAGGCCACCGGCACCCCGCCGTTCATCGCCGCCATGTCGCCGAAGACCGCCACCGGGTCGAGCGGCGACGCCTCCGGCAGGCCGGCCAGCTCGGCGTAGGCCCGGTGCAGGTTGGCGACCAGGCGCTCGCTCTCCCGCCACGCCGCGAACTCGCCGAGCTCCGCCCGCCGCGCCGTCTCCAGGGGCGTCTCCCCCTTGGCGTACCCCTCCGCCGCGATCTCCCGCACCCAGCGCAGATACCGCTCGGTCGCGTCGTACGCCGAGGGGTCGGTCACCCGGCCGTGCCCCGGGACCACCGTCGGCGCGTCGAGCGAGCGCAGCAGGTCGAGCGCCCGCAGCGACCCGGCCAGCGAACCCATCGGCAGGAACGGCGTCCCGCCGTGGAAGACCAGGTCACCGGTGAAGACGATGCCCTGCTCGGGGAGGTGCACGATCGAGTCGCCCGTGGTGTGCGCGGGCCCCGGGTGGAGCACCCGCACCTCGATCCCGCCGACGTACAGCGTCATGCGTTCGCGGTACGTGACGGACGGGGCCACGATGTCGATCTTCCCGAAGTCGGTCTGCGGCCACAGCAGATGGAGCTGGTGCCCGGCCGCGAGCTGCTCGCTCCGGCAGTTCTCGTGGCCGACGATCCGCGCCTCCGGCAGGAACACCCCGTTGCCGTAGGTGTGGTCGCCGTGGTGGTGGGTGGAGACGATCGTCCCCGGCAGGGGGAGACCCGCCGCGAGGACCGCCTCCCGCAGCAGCCGCGCCCGGCGTTCGGTGGCGGCGGTGTCGACGAGCAGCGTCTCGCGCGCGTCGCCGAGGAAGCCGGCGTTGTTCAGGCACCAGCCGCCGTCGGGCTGGAGGAAGGCGTGGACGTTCGGCGCGAGCGTGACCACGTGGGGAGCGTAGGCGTCGTAGGAGTCGGTGGCAGACACAGGGATTCCCCCGGTTGAGAGGCGTGAGAGCCCGATCGGACAGGGAAGAGTCTCCCCGGCTTGCGGGCCGACAGCGCTGCATCGAGGGTCGGACTATGAAGGCGATCAGCTACCGCCAGTACGGCGGCCCCGAGGTCCTGGAGTACGGCGAGCTGCCCGACCCCAAGATCGGCCCCGACGCGGTGCTGGTCAGGGTGCGGGCCGCCGCGGTCAATCCGGTCGACTGGAAGTGCCAGGCCGGCTACCTCGACGGGATGATGGACGCGGTCTTCCCCGTGATTCCCGGCTGGGACGTCTCCGGCGTCGTCGTGCGGCCCGGGGTCTCCGTCCCCGAGTTCGCCGAGGGCGACGAGGTCATGGGCTACGTCCGCGAGGACTTCCTCTCCCGGGGCACGTTCGCGGAGTACGTCGCCGCCCCCGCCCGTACCCTCGCCCGCAAGCCGCGCTCGGTCGGCTTCGAGGAGTCCGCCGCCCTGCCGCTCGTCGGTCTCACCGCCTACCAGGCGCTCCACCAGCCCCTCGCGGTCGGACCCGGCGACACCGTCCTCGTGCACGCGGCGGCCGGCGGCGTCGGCTCCATGGGCGTGCAGATCGCCCGCCACCTCGGCTGTCGGGTCATCGGCGCGGCGCGGGAGGCCGGCCTCGAACGGGTCGCGGAGCTCGGCGCCGAACCGGTCGTCTACGACGAGGCGACCTTCGCCGACCAGGTCCGCACCCTCGCCCCGCAGGGCGTCGACGCCGTCCTCGACACCATCGGCGGACCGTTCCTGCGGATCTCCGCCGGGCTTCTCGCGGCCGGCGGCCGGCTCGCCTCCATCGCCGACGGCGAGGTCCTCGCCCTCGGCGGCCGCTACTTCTGGGTCCGCCCCGATCCGGTCGACCTCGCGGCCCTCGCGGACCTGGTCGACGAAGGAGTGCTCTCCGTACGGGTGGCCAGGACGTTCCCCCTGGAACAGGCGGCGGACGCACAGCGCGCCAACGCCGCGGGCGGCCTGAACGGCAAGGTCGTCGTCACCGTCCCCTGAACCGGTCCCTGAACCGGTCCCTGAACCGGTCCCTGAACCGGTCCCCGTACCGGTCCCCGAACCGGTCCCCGTACCGGTCCCCGAACCGGTCCCGGGCGGCGCTCGGGCCGGCGGTTCACCAGATCATCGCCGCCCCGAAGACGGCGAGCGCGATCGTGCAGCAGGCCGCGAGCAGCGCGCCCCGGTGGGAGAGAGGCTGCGGCCTGGCCGGGCTCAGGGAGCGGATCCGGCGGTGGGCGACAGCCAGGAAGCCGATCCACACGAGCGCCGACAGCGCGAGCCCGGTGATCCCCACGGCGGTGATCTCGTCGCTCACGGCGAGCTTGACGGCGAGCACCGCGACCACGGTGCACGACAGGGTCGTCCGCCGCCACGCGAGCCGGGTCCGCTCCGGCTGGAGCCCGGGATCACGCGCGTCGATCCCGGAGGCGGCCTCCGTCACCGCCCCGCCCAGCCGAAGAGCACGACCACCACCATCGCGACCGCCACCACCGCCACGACCAGACTCAGCACCGCGGGGAAGCGGGACACCGGCAGATCCTCGCCGCGCCGCATGGCCCGCTCGCAGCGCACCCAGTGGTTCACCGCCCGCAGCGCGCACAGGGCCCCGGCCGCGAGCAGCGCGAGCGCGAGCCCGACCCGGACGCCCCAGCGCAGGTCCGGCAGGAACTGGTCGACGGCGAAACCGCCACCGACCAGGGCGAGCGCGGTCCGGATCCAGGCCAGGAAGGTCCGCTCGTTGGCGAGGGAGAACCGGTAGTCGGGGGTCTCTCCCTCGTCCCGGATCCGCTGCGGTGCGAACCACAGCCGCAGGCTCTGTACGAAATCGCTCACACGCGCACCCTAACGTTCGCCTGATCAGCCGGCCGGGCGCACCTCGCCGCCCCCGTGCTCCCGCAGCCGCTCGTACGCCGCGAGCCCGTCCGGCACCCAGGCCCAGTCACCGAGCCGCGCCGCCAGTTCCTCCTCCGTCATGAAGGAGTGCCAGGCGACCTCCTCCACCTGCGGGTTCACCGGCATTTCGCAGCGCACCTCGTAGACGGCCGACCACCATGCGCCGGCCCCGCCCGCGGAGTCGTACAAGAACGTCAGGACGGGCTCGGGCCGGGGCAGGCCCCGCACCCCGAGCTCCTCCTCGGCCTCGCGCAGCGCGGCCTGGTCGTAGGACTCGCCCGCACCGACGACCCCGCCGACGAACATGTCGTACATCGAGGGGAAGACCAGCTTGGTCGGCGTCCTGCGGTGCACGAAGATCCGGCCCTCGGCGTCCCGGACCCGGATGAAGACGCAGCGATGGATCAGGCCCCGCGCGTACACCTCACCGCGCGGGGCCTGTCCGATCACCCGGTCGTGCTCGTCGACGACATCGAGAATCTCTTCAGCGGCGCTCATCCCGCCATCCAAGCAAACGGCCGGGGCCGCGGGTCACTGCCCCATCACGTACTTGACCGTCGGCCCGGTGGTCCAGCCGCCGTCCACCGCCAGCTCCGCGCCCGTCACGTACGAGGCGGCGTCCGACAGCAGGAAGACGACCGCGCCGGCGATCTCGTCGGCCTCGCCGACCCGGCCCATCGGCGTGTTCGGGTACTTGCCCTCGCCGCGCTCGATGCCCACGGAGGCCGTCATCGGGGTGTACGTCATGCCCGGGTGGACCGAGTTGACGCGGATCCCCGCCGTGCCGAGCTCCACCGCGCCGATCTTCGTCAGCCCGCGCACGCCCCACTTGGAGGCGCCGTAACCGGCGGTCAGCGCCAGGCCCATCAGGCCCGCCGCCGAGGAGATGTTGACGATGGAGCCGCCGCCGGCCGCCTTCATCGCCGGTATCGCGGCCTTCATGCCGATGAAGACACCGGTCAGGTTGACGTCGAGGACCTTGCGGAAGTGCTCGACGGACTCGGTCTCCAGGAACGCGCCCGTGGAGATGCCCGCGTTGTTCACCAGGCCGTGCAGCCCGCCGAACTCCGCCACGGCGTACGCGACGGCCCCCGCCCACTCCTCCTCGGAGGTCACGTCGTGGTGGAAGTACCGCGCCCGCTCGCCGAGCGCCTCGGCGGTCGCCCCGCCCTCCTCGTCGAGCACGTCGGTGACGACGACGTTCGCGCCGGCCGCGACCGCCTGCCGGGCGGCCTCCGCGCCCAGGCCGCGGGCGCCGCCGGTGATGAGGACGGTCCTGCCGGTGAGGTCGTTCATGAAAGGTCCTTTCGGGGGAGGTGCGCCTGCTCCGGCTGTGCGGCGCGCAGCAGGGCGGTGGTGGTCTCGACCAGGTCGGCGAGGAAGAGCGCCTCACCGGTGAGGGGTTCGGCGCCGTCGAGGTACTGCCGGGCCCGGTCCGCCATCGCCGCGCCCACCACGGTCAGCGCCAGGTCGAGGCGCTCCAGGAGCAGGGCCTCGGGCAGCCCGTCGGCGGCGAGCCGGTCCGCGATCCGCTCGATCAGACGCCAGTAGCCGGTGCCGGCGAGCGTGGGATGGGGGGTCCGGGTGCGCACACCGCTCTCGTGGCTGAGCTGCGCGGAGATCCGCAGGCAGCGGCGGCCCCGGTCGGTGCGCAGCTCACTGGCCTCGGCCGTGACGAGGGCGCCGACCAGGGCGCGCGTCTCCTCGGGGGCGGCCGCGAGCAGCGGGGCGAGCACGTCCTCCGTACGGGCCTGGCGGCCGGCCATCACGGCGTCGAGCAGCCCGGCGCGCGAGCCGAAGTGGTACTGCACGGCGGAGGGGTTCGCCTGTCCCGCGCGGCTCACGATGTCCCGCAGCTGCGCGCCGTGGACGCCTTGGGCGGCGAAGAGCTCCTCCGCCGCGCGGATCAGTCTGTCCCGGGTCTCGGGCCCCGATGTCCTTGCCATGCATTCATATTAATGCCCAGCATTAGAAAACGGGGGGAGGTGTGAGTCACGGTGGAACGACGAAAAGGTTGACTCGATACATCCGTGTATCCAAGATGCGGTCCATGTCCTATGACGCAGATGTGATCGTGATCGGGGCGGGCCTCGCCGGCCTCGTCGCCACCGCCGAGCTGGTCGACGCCGGCCGCACCGTGATCCTCCTCGACCAGGAACCCGAACAGTCCCTCGGCGGCCAGGCCCACTGGTCCTTCGGTGGCCTCTTCCTCGTCGACTCGCCCGAGCAGCGCAGGATGCGCGTCAAGGACAGCCACGCCCTGGCTCTCCAGGACTGGTACGGAACCGCCGGCTTCGACCGGACCGAGGACCACTGGCCGAGGAAGTGGGCCGACGCGTACGTCGACTTCGCCGCCGGCGAGAAGCGTTCCTGGCTCCACGCCCGCGGGGTGCGGTTCTTCCCCGTCGTCGGCTGGGCCGAGCGCGGCGGCTACGACGCCAACGGCCACGGCAACTCCGTCCCCCGCTTCCACATCACCTGGGGTACGGGCCCCGGCCTCGTCGCCCCCTTCGAGCGGAAGGTCCGCGAGGGCGTCGCCCGCGGCCTCGTCAAGCTCCGCTTCCGCCACCGGGTCACCGCCCTCGGCCGCACCGCCGGAGCCGTCGACACCGTCACCGGCGAGATCCTGGAACCCTCCACCGCCGAGCGCGGCACCGCGAGCACCCGTACGGCCACCGGCGCCTTCGAACTGCGCGCCCAGGCGGTGATCGTCACCTCCGGCGGTATCGGCGGCAACCACGAGCTCGTCCGCGCCCAGTGGCCCGAGCGCCTGGGCACCCCGCCCGCCAAGCTGCTCTCCGGCGTCCCCGCCCACGTCGACGGCCTGATGCTCGGCATCGCCGAGAAGGCCGGCGCCCACCACATCAACCGCGACCGGATGTGGCACTACACCGAGGGCATCGAGAACTGGAACCCCATCTGGGCCAGGCACGGCATCCGCATCCTCCCCGGACCGTCCTCGCTGTGGCTGGACGCGACCGGCAAGCGGCTCCCCGTCCCGCTCTTCCCCGGCTTCGACACCCTCGGCACCCTCGAACACATCATGCGGACCGGCCACGACCACACCTGGTTCGTCCTCGACAAGCGGATCATCGGCAAGGAGTTCGCCCTCTCCGGCTCCGAACAGAACCCCGACCTCACCGGCAAGTCGATCCGCGACGTCATCGGCCGCGCCCGCGCGGACGTCCCCGGCCCGGTCCAGGCGTTCATGGACAAGGGCGTCGACTTCGTCGTCGAGAACGACCTCTCGGCCCTCGTCCGGGGCATGAACGCGCTCACCGACGAGCCCCTCATCGACGAGGAGGCCCTCCACCGGGAGATCACCGCCCGCGACCGCGAGATCGCCAACCCCTTCACCAAGGACCTCCAGGTCACGGCTGTCCGCGGCGCCCGCAGGTACCTGGGCGACAAGCTGATCCGCACGGCGGGCCCGCACCGCATCCTCGACCCCGAGGCGGGCCCGCTGATCGCCGTCCGCCTCAACATCCTGACCCGCAAGTCCCTCGGCGGCCTGGAGACCGACCTCGACTCCCGCGTCCTCACGGAGAGCGGCGAACCCCTGGAGGGCGTGTACGCGGCGGGCGAGGCGGCCGGCTTCGGCGGCGGCGGAGTCCACGGCTACCGCTCCCTGGAGGGCACCTTCCTCGGCGGCTGCATCTTCTCGGGCCGCGCGGCGGGCAGGGCGGCGGCCAGGGCGGTGAGCTGACGGGGGCTCCTGCCGGGGCCTCGTCGCCCTCCGCACCGTCCGCGCCGCTCAGCCCTGCTGAATCAACTCCACCACCCTGAACCGCTCCACCACCACCATCGTCGCGTCGTCCACCACGAATCCGGGGTCCCCCAACCCCTCCCGCATCTCCGCGCTGTGCCAGAAGCGCTCGTGCGCCTCGCGCCAGTCCGCGACCGACAGGAAGCCCTCGCCCTCGTCGAGTGCGAGCCGCAGGTCCGCCCTGCCCAGGGGCAGGACCTCGACCTCCGTGATCTCCACGACCGCCACCTCGCGACCGTCCGAGTCGATGAGCGCCGACCGCTCGCCCGCCTCCGGCAGTTCCTCGTTCTCGACCTCGTACTCCACGAGGAGCCCCGTCGTGGCGACCTTCTCGCCGGAGAGGACCGCCGCGACGAGCCGGTCCCGCAGGGGTCCCGGGAAGGCGAGGAGGAAGGGCTTGAGCGCGTGAGGGCCGGTCATGGCCGACAGTCTGTCAGCCATGACCGGCCCTCGGCGCCGTGCCGGCAGCGCCGGGCTACAACACCAGCGACAGCAGCAGCACGAACCCGATGCCCACGACCGAGATGATCGTCTCCATCACCGACCAGGTCTTGACCGTCTGGCCGACGGTCATCCCGAAGTACTCCTTCACCAGCCAGAACCCGGCGTCGTTGACGTGGCTGAAGAAGAGCGAACCCGCGCCGATCGCCAGGACGAGCAGCGCCGTCTCGCTCGTCGACATGCCCTCCGCCAGCGGAGCCACGAGGCCCGCCGCCGAGATCGTCGCCACCGTCGCGGAGCCCGTCGCCAGCCGGATCGCGACGGCGATCAGCCAGGCGAGCAGCAGCGCCGGGATGGACCAGTTCTCGGAGAACTCCAGGATCATCTGGCCGACGCCGATGTCGATCAGGGTCTGCTTGAAGCCGCCGCCCGCGCCGACGATCAGCAGGACGCCCGCGATCGGGGCGAGGGACTTCTCGACGGTCGTGGACAGCCGCTCCTTGGTGAAGCCGGCCGCGCGTCCCAGGGTGAACATGCCGACGATGACGGCAGCCAGCAGCGCGATCAGCGGCGAGCCGATGACGTCGGTGACCTTCTGGACGCCGTTCTCCGGGTCGTCCACGACGATGTCGACGAGCGCCTTCACCAGCATGAGGACGACGGGCAGCATCACGGTCGCGACGGTGATGCCGAAGCCGGGTCGCTTCTCCAGGTCCTCGGAGGGACGCACCGGGATCATGTTCTCGGGGGCCGGGATGTCGACCCACCGCGCCGCGTACCGGGAGAACACCGGACCGGCGATGATCACGGTCGGTATCGCGACGACGAGACCGAGGGCCAGGGTCACGCCCAGGTTGGCGCCGACCGCGTCGATCGCGACGAGCGGGCCGGGGTGCGGCGGGATGAGGCCGTGCATCACGGACAGTCCGGCGAGGGCCGGGATGCCGATCCGCATCAGGGAGTAGTTGCCGCGCTTGGCGACGAGCAGCACCACCGGGATCAGCAGCACGATGCCGACCTCGAAGAAGAGCGGCAGGCCGATCACCGAGGCGATCAGGACCATGGCCCAGGGCATCGCCCGGCCGCTCGCCTTCGCCAGGATGGTGTCGACGATCTGGTCGGCGCCGCCCGAGTCGGCGAGCAGCTTGCCGAGGATCGCGCCGAGGGCGATCAGGACGCCCACGCCGGCGACGGTGTTGCCGAGGCCGGTGGTGAACGACTTGACGGTGTCCGCGAGCGGCGCACCGGCGAACGCGCCGAGGGCGAGTGACCCGATGGTCAGCGCGAGGAAAGCGTGCAGCTTGAACTTGGTGATGAGCACGACGATGACGGCGATGCCGGCGAGTACGGCGATGCCGAGCTGGGCGTTGCCTGCCGAGGTGATCGGTTCGGCGGCGTCCGCTGCCAGGATCTCGACGCTGAGACTGGGCACGGTGGTGTCCTTCGTACGAGCGGGGGGAACGGGGGACGGGGATCAGCCGGCGAGGCCGCGCAGCGCGGCGGCGGCCCGGGCGGAGATCTCCTCGGGGGTGCCGGTGACGTCGACGGCGACGCCGGCCTCGTCCTCCTGCAGCGGCTGCAGGGTGGCGAACTGGGAGTCGAGGAGCGCCGTCGGCATGAAGTGGCCCTTGCGGGCCCTCATGCGCTGCTCGATCAGCTCCCGGTCACCGGTCAGATGAAGGAAGACCACACCGGGGGCCGCGGCGCGGAGCCGGTCCCGGTAGCTGCGCTTCAGCGCGGAGCTGCTCACCACACCGCCGAGCCCGGCCCGGTCGTGCGCCCAGGCGCCGATGGCGTCGAGCCAGGGTTCGCGGTCGCTGTCGTCCAGGGGGGTGCCGGCCGACATCTTGGCCACGTTCGCCGCCGGGTGGAAGTCGTCGCCCTCGGCGTAGGGGAGGCCGAGGGCTTCGGCGACCAGCGGGCCGATCGTGGTCTTGCCGGTGCCGGCGACGCCCATCACGACGACGACTGCCCTCGTCCTGGGCTGGGGGGTGGTGCTCATGGGTGGTGCCTCGCTGTCTTCTTCGACATCGATCCGTCGCGCCCATGAAACCCATTGGGTACGACGTATTCAAGAGCCTGTGACGTAAAAGTAGTACTTTTAATTCCCGAGGTGATCACCCGCACGAGCGCGCATAGGCTTGCCACCATGACGACACCGGCCCAGGGGCTTCACTCGCACGTCCTCGCCACCCTGGGTCTCGCGATCACCGCGGGGGAGTACCCGCCCGGCACCGTGCTGCGCACCGACGAGCTCGCCCAGCGCTTCGACGTGTCCAGGACCGTGGTCCGGGAGGTCGTCCGCGTCCTGGAGTCCATGCACCTCGTCGAGTCCCGCCGCCGCGTCGGCGTGACCGTCCTCCCCACCGCGAGCTGGAACGTGTACGACCCCCAGGTCATCCGCTGGCGCCTGGCCGGCGCCGACCGCCCCCGCCAGCTCCGCTCGCTCACCGTGCTCCGCTCGGCCGTCGAGCCCGTCGCCGCCGGCCTGGCCGCCGAGAACGCCACCCCCGAGCAGTGCCGCGAACTCACCGAGCACGCCCTCGGCATGGTCGCCACCTCCCGCGGCCGGCGCCTGGAGGAGTACCTCGTCCACGACATCGCCTTCCACCGCGTCGTGCTCAACGCCTCCGGGAACGAGATGTTCGCCCGCCTCGGCGACGTCGTCGCCGAGGTCCTCACCGGCCGCACCCACCACCACGTGATGTTCGAGGACCCCGACCCGGCCGCCGTCACCCTCCACGTCCAGGTCGCCGAGGCCGTACGGGAACGGGACGCGGCCCGCGCCGAGGAGCTCACCCGCCAGATCGCGGTCGGCGCCCTCCAGGAACTGGACGTCCTCGCTCCGTAAGTTCCCGTACAGGCGCCGTCAAGCTCTGAACTAGCTCAAATACGGGCGTTCAGTGATATGCGCCACAGTCATTTACGGCTCCTTGCCGTGAGGATGTGCGCTGGCCGTGCCGGGGTGACCCCCCACCAGGCACGGCCGGGTACCGCACAGCCCCCTCACGAAGGCGAACAACTCCATGAGTGACCGCGTCACCGCGGCCGACCCGCTGTCCGCCGCCACGGCGAACCCGGCCGCCCCCCACGTCGACGCCGGCGACGCCGGATACCGCAAGGACCTCAAGTCCCGCCACATCAACATGATCGCCATCGGCGGCGCGATCGGCACCGGCCTCTTCCTGGGCGCCGGTGGCCGGATGTCCCAGGCGGGCCCCTCCCTCTTCATCGCGTACGCGGTCTGTGGCGTCTTCGCCTTCTTCGTCGTGCGGGCCCTCGGCGAGCTCGTGCTCTACCGCCCCTCGTCCGGCGCCTTCGTCTCCTACGCCCGTGAGTTCATGGGCGAGAAGGGCGCCTACACGGCCGGCTGGCTGTACTTCCTCAACTGGTCGACCACCGCCGTGGCCGACATCACCGCGGCCGCGACCTACGCCCACTTCTGGTCGATGTTCAGCGACGTCCCGCAGTGGATCCTCGCGCTGATCGCCCTCGCGGTCGTCCTCGCCGCCAACCTCATCTCCGTGAAGTACTTCGGCGAGATGGAGTTCTGGTTCGCGATCATCAAGGTCGGCGCCCTCGTCGCCTTCATGCTGATCGGCATCTTCCTCGTCGTGACCTCGCACGACGTCGGCGGCAGCACCCCCGGCCTCGCCAACATCACCGACAACGGCGGCATCTTCCCCAACGGCATGATGCCGATGCTGCTGCTCATCCAGGGCGTCGTCTTCGCCTACGCCTCCGTCGAGCTGTGCGGCGTCGCCGCCGGCGAGACCGAGAACCCCGAGAAGATCATGCCGAAGGCGATCAACTCGATCATGTGGCGCGTGGGCCTCTTCTACGTCGGCTCCGTGGTCCTGCTCGCGCTGATCCTCCCGTACACCGCGTACTCCGGCGACCAGAGCCCCTTCGTCACCGTCTTCGACAAGCTGGGCATCCCCGGCGCCGCCGGAGTGATGAACCTGGTCGTCCTCACGGCCGCGCTCTCCAGCCTCAACTCGGGCCTGTACTCCACCGGCCGCATCCTGCGCTCCATGTCGCTCTCCGGCTCCGCGCCGAAGTTCACCGGCGTCATGAACAAGGGCGGCGTCCCCTACGGCGGCATCCTGCTCACCGCCGCCTTCGGCGTCATGGGTGTCGCGCTCAACTACGTGATGCCCGGCGAGGCCTTCGAACTGGTCCTCAACTTCGCCTCCATCGGCATCATCGGCACCTGGGCCATGATCATGGTCTGCTCGCTCCTGTTCTGGCGCAGCGCCCAGGAGGGCAAGCTGACCCGCCCCGGCTACAACCTGCCCTGGGCCCCGTACACCCAGATCGTGACCATCGTCTTCCTCGGCTCCGTCCTCGTCCTCATGTGGATGGACGGCGGCATCAGCCGCACCACCGTCAACTGCCTGCCGCTCATCGCGGCGGCCCTCGTCGGCGGCTGGTTCCTCGTCCGCAAGCGGGTCCGTACGACCGCCGCAGCGACCCGCGACTGACCTCCCCCCACGGGAACGGCGGGACCCCCGCAGGCACGGCCTGCGGGGGTCTCGCCTTTTGTCAGGAGATAGTGGTACGCAAGAGCCTTACAAGATCCGGTCGGAGGAAGGGAAGTTCGCGATGCCGCAGCACGTCCAGGGGGTCATCGCCCCCGGCAGGAACGAACCGGTACGGGTCGAGACGATCGTGATCCCCGACCCGGGCCCCGGTGAGGCCGTCGTGAAGATCCAGGCCTGTGGCGTCTGCCACACCGATCTCCACTACAAGCAGGGCGCGATCAACGACGAGTTCCCCTTCCTGCTCGGCCACGAGGCCGCCGGAATCGTCGAGTCCGTCGGCGA
The DNA here is from genome assembly GCF_001418135.1 of Streptomyces aureus. Lineage (GTDB taxonomy): Bacteria > Actinomycetota > Actinomycetes > Streptomycetales > Streptomycetaceae > Streptomyces > Streptomyces aureus_A. The sequence continues at coordinate 8,099 of NZ_LIPQ01000489.1, read as the reverse complement.
GGGCGTCACCGACGTCGAGCCAGGCGACTTCGTGATCCTCAACTGGCGCGCGGTGTGCGGCCAGTGCCGCGCCTGTCTGCGCGGCCGCCCCTGGTACTGCTTCGACACCCACAACGCCAAGCAGAGGATGACCCTGCTCGACGGCACGGAACTGTCCCCGGCCCTCGGCATCGGAGCCTTCGCCGAGAAGACCCTCGTCGCCTCCGGCCAGTGCACCAAGGTCGACCCCGCCGTCGCCCCCGAGGTCGCGGGCCTCCTCGGCTGCGGCGTGATGGCCGGCATCGGGGCCGCCATCAACACCGGAAACGTCGGCCGCGGCGACACCGTCGCCGTCATCGGCTGCGGCGGCGTCGGCGACGCGGCGATCGTCGGCTCCCGCCTCGCCGGAGCCGCGAAGATCATCGCCGTCGACATCGACGACCGGAAGCTGGAGACGGCGAGGACGATGGGCGCGACCCACACCGTCAACTCCCGCTCCACCGACCCCGTCGAAGCCGTCCGCGAGCTCACCGGCGGCTTCGGCGCCGACGTCGTCATCGAGGCCGTCGGCCGCCCCGAGACGTACCAGCAGGCCTTCTACGCCCGCGACCTCGCCGGCACCGTCGTCCTCGTCGGCGTCCCCACCCCCGAGATGAAGCTCGAACTCCCGCTCCTCGACGTCTTCGGCCGCGGCGGCGCGCTCAAGTCCTCCTGGTACGGCGACTGCCTGCCCTCCCGCGACTTCCCGATGCTCGTCGACCTGCACCAGCAGGGCCGCATCGACCTCGCCGCCTTCGTCACCGAGACCATCGGCCTCGGCGACGTCGAGAAGGCCTTCGGCCGCATGCACGAGGGCGACGTCCTGCGCTCGGTGGTGGTGTTCTGATGGCCGCCCGCATCGACCACCTCGTCACCTCCGGCACCTTCAGCCTCGACGGCGGCACCTGGGACGTCGACAACAACGTCTGGATCGTCGGAGACGACAGCGAGGCGATCGTCATCGACGCCGCCCACGACGCCGAGGCCATCCTCGCCGCCCTCGACGGCCGCGCCCTGCGCGCCATCGTCTGCACCCACGCCCACAACGACCACATCGACGCGGCCCCGGCGCTCGCGGCCGCCACCGGCGCCCGCATCCTGCTCCACCCCGCCGACCAGCCGTTGTGGAAGCAGACCCATCCCGGCCACAGCCCCGACGGCGAACTCGCCGACGGTCAGGTCCTCACCATCGCCGGCACCGACCTCACGGTCCTGCACACCCCCGGCCACGCCCCCGGCGGCATCTGCCTGTACGCCCCCGACCTGGGCACGGTCTTCACCGGCGACACCCTCTTCCAGGGCGGGCCCGGCGCCACCGGCCGGTCCTTCTCGGACTTCCCGACGATCGTCGACTCGATCCGCGAGAAGCTCCTCACCCTCCCGCCGGACACGGTGGTACGCACCGGCCACGGCGACAGCACCACGGTCGGCGCCGAGGCCCCGCACCTCCAGGAATGGATCAATCGAGGCCACTGAGAGCCAATCGGCTCTCGAAGCGCTTCGGCACACCCGTGAACGGGTCGGTGAACTCCAGCGTCCGCGCCAGCAGTTGCAGCGGACGCCGGAAGTCCTCCGGCCCGTCCTCACGGACCACCGGATAGATCGGATCGTGCAGGATCGGCAGCCCCAGCGCGTGCATGTGCACCCGCAGCTGATGCGTCCGCCCGGTCTCCGGCGCCAGCCGGTAGCGTCCGAGCCCGCCCCGCCGCTCCACGAGCGCGATCCGGCTCTCGCTGTTCGGCTCGCCCGGCACCTCCCGGGCGGCCATCACCCCGCGCTCCTTCTCGATCCTGCTCCGCACCGTCACCGGCAGCTCCACCACCGGGTCGTACGGTGCCACCGCCTCGTACTCCTTGCGCACCAGCCGGTCCCTGAACAGCGTCTGGTACGCCCCCCGGTCCTCCGGCCGTACGACACAGAGCACCAGGCCCGCCGTCAGCCGGTCGAGCCGGTGCGCGGGCTGCAGCGACGGCAGCCCCAGCTCCCGTCGCAGCCGCGCGAGCGCGGTCTCCGTGACATGCCGCCCCCGGGGCATCGTGGCGAGGAAGTGCGGCTTGTCCGCGACGACGATCCGCTCGTCCCGGTGGACCACCCCGATGGGGAACGGCACCGGCTCCTCCACGGGAAAGTCCCGGTGGAACCAGAGATACCGGCCCACGGTGTACGGATCGTCCCCGGCCACCGGCCCGTCGACCCCGACGAACCGGCCCTCACCGAGCATCTCCTCGACCCGCCCGGCCCCGACGGCCACCCCGTACCGGTCGAGCAGGTGCTCCCGTACGGTCGTCCAGACCCCGTCCGGGTCCTCCGGCAGCCGCAGCCGCACGGGATCGATCCCGTCCCGCTGCGGCAGCGGCGCGACCGGCGCCTTCGCTCTCCGTCTCACGGCTCCGCCTCGTGACTGCACATGCACGTACTCATGCCGAAAGTCCCGGTCGATGAGATCGACCGGGACTTCGTGTGGTGTCCGAGGGGGGACTTGAACCCCCACGCCCGATAAAGGGCACTAGCACCTCAAGCTAGCGCGTCTGCCATTCCGCCACCCGGACAAGGTGTCTGTCTTCCGGCCGCTGGGCCCTTCCGACGAGGAAAACCATAGCAAACATTCGGGGTGGCCGATCACCACCCCCGGTCGCCCCCGTCGTGTGACAGCCGCGTGTCGGCCGAGGGCCGCCCTTGGGCGGGGAGGGGGGCACACGGGAGGATGGGGCGAGGACCGAAGCAACCACGTGGGGCACGTAGTGGGAGGAAGCAGCGTGAGCGAGTCGAACACCGGCCGAAGCGGCAACGCCGAGACCGCCGAGAACGAGGTCGTGGACCTCTGTCGCGACCTCATCCGCATCGACACCAGCAACTACGGCGACCACTCCGGCCCGGGTGAGCGGGCGGCGGCGGAGTACATCGCCGAGAAGCTCGCGGAGGTCGGTCTCGAGCCGAAGGTCATCGAGTCGCACCAGGGGCGGGCCTCCACCGTCGCCCGCATCGAGGGCGAGGACCCGTCGCGGCCGGCCCTGCTCATCCACGGCCACACCGACGTCGTCCCGGCCAACGCCGAGGACTGGACCCACCACCCCTTCTCCGGGGAGATCGCCGACGGCTGCGTCTGGGGCCGCGGCGCCGTCGACATGAAGGACATGGACGCCATGACCCTCGCGGTCGTCCGGGACCGGCTGCGCAGCGGCCGCAAGCCCCCGCGCGACATCGTCCTCGCCTTTCTCGCCGACGAGGAGGCGGGCGGCACCTACGGCGCCCGGCACCTGGTCGACAAGCACCGGGACCTCTTCGACGGGGTCACCGAGGCCATCGGCGAGGTCGGCGGCTTCTCCTTCACCGTGAACGAGAACCTGCGGCTCTACCTGGTCGAGACCGCCCAGAAGGGCATGCACTGGATGCGGCTGACCGTCGAGGGCACGGCCGGCCACGGCTCGATGACCAACGACGACAACGCCATCACCGAGCTCTGCGAGGCCGTCGGCCGGCTCGGCCGCCACCAGTGGCCGGTGCGGGTCACCAAGACCGTCCGCTCGTTCCTGGACGAGCTCTCCGACGCGCTGGGCACCCCGCTCGACCCCGAGGACATGGACGGCACCCTCGCCAAGCTCGGCGGCATCGCCAAGATGGTCGGCGCCACCCTGCGGAACTCGGCCGCCCCGACCATGCTCGGCGCCGGCTACAAGGTGAACGTGATCCCCGGCCAGGCCACCGCGCACGTCGACGGCCGCTTCCTGCCCGGCTACGAGCAGGAGTTCCTCGCCGACCTCGACCGGATCCTCGGCCCGAACGTGAAGCGCGAGGACGTCCACGGAGACAAGGCCCTGGAGACCAGCTTCGACGGCGCCCTGGTCGACGCCATGCAGCTGGCGCTGCGCGCCGAGGACCCGATCGCCCGCGCCGTGCCGTACATGCTGTCCGGCGGCACCGACGCGAAGTCCTTCGACGACCTCGGCATCCGCTGCTTCGGCTTCGCCCCGCTCCAGCTGCCGCCGGAGCTCGACTTCGCCGGCATGTTCCACGGCGTGGACGAGCGGGTGCCGGTCGACGGCCTGAAGTTCGGCGCCCGTGTCCTGGACCGTTTCATCGACGCCTGCTGACGGCGATCGCGACGTCCGTGCACGTCGTGCGTCGAAATTCGTCCGCGCGTTTGCATGTGACCGGAAAGAGTGAATGAACTCTGGGGCTCGTAGCCCCCACCATTCCCCCTCGTTACAGGTGGTGCGGTCCGCGGCTGGGGCCGCATTTCCAACTAGGAGGAATAATGATCAAGAAGGTCGTCGCTGCTGCGGCTGCCACTGGCGGTCTGGTTCTCGCGGGCGCGGGCATGGCCGTTGCCGACTCGGGTGCCCAGGGTGCGGCCATCGGTTCCCCCGGTGTCCTCTCGGGCAACGTCGTCCAGGTGCCGGTTCACGTCCCCGTGAACGTGTGCGGCAACACGGTCTCCGTGATCGGGCTGCTGAACCCCGCCTTCGGCAACACCTGCGTCAACGCCTGACGTTGTGCCTCGCCCCGTGAGGGTGTGAGCCGGTCCGGCCCCGGAGTGCGTGCCATGCACTCCGGGGCCGGTGGCCATTTCCGCCCCGGGCCCTCCGCCCGGTGGCACTCTTTCGAAGCCGATCAGGCAGGGAACAAGCTATGCGACAGGTCACGCGCAAGGGTCTTGTCACCGTTGCGGCAGCCGGAGGCGTTTTCGCCGCCGTCGGCGGCGGTTATGCGCACGCCGATTCCGGTGCGAACGGTGCGGCCATGAATTCCCCGGGCGTCGCGTCCGGAAATTCCGTCCAGGTCCCGGTGCACGTGCCGGTGAACGCCTGCGGAAACACCGTCAACGTCGTCGGACTGCTCAATCCGGCGATGGGCAACAAGTGCGCCAACACCTCCAAGCCGGGTAAGCCCGGCAAGCCGGGCGGCGGTTCCTCCGCCGGCGGGCACACCAGCGACTCCCCGGGCGTCGGCTCCGGCAACACCGTCCAGGTGCCCGTCGACGTCCCGGTCAACGTGTGCGGCAACAGCGTCACGGGCATCGGCCTGGGCAACGCCGCCGCGGGCAACACCTGCGGCAACGGCATCGAGCCGACGCACCCCGGGAACCCGGGGAACCCGGGGAACCCGGGGAACCCTGGAAACCCCGGCAATCCGGGAAACCCCGGGAACCCCGGGAACCCTGGCAACCCGGGGAACCCCGGAAACCCTGGCAACCCGGGCAACCCTGGGAATCCTGGTAACCCCGGCAACCCCGGTACTCCTGGGACCCCCGGCACTCCGGGTACGCCCGGCAACCCCGGCACCCCGGGCAACCCGGGCAGTGAGGGTGGCCCGAACACCCCGGGTGAGCACAGCGTCACTCCGCCCCGTGCCGTCGAGGAGCTCGCCGAGACCGGCTCCGGTCCGCTCGGCGTGATCGTCCCCGCCGGGGCCGGTCTGCTGCTCGCCGGTTCGCTGATCTACCGCCGGTCCCGCAGCGCCGCCTGACCCGCGGCGCCGATCGAGACGCGCGGCGGGCCGATCCAGGCGCACCGCGCGGCGTACGACGCACCACGCACAGGGGCCCCGCAGACCGCGGGGCCCCTTCTCGTCGTCCTACCAGGTCGCTCGTACCTGGCGGATGATCCGCCGCTTCAGCCGCACTCTGCGGCTCCCGTCCCGGTGCAGGCTCAGACGGTCCAACTCCCAGTGTCCGTACTCGGCATGGTCGGTCAGCAGCCGCGTCGCCTCCTTGCGGGAGACACCGCGCGGCACGTACACGTCGACAAATTCGTATTCCGGCATCGCATCTATTGTGCGGGCACGGCCCGGCTACGGATAGCGTGCGTCCCATGTCTGATGCTGCGCAGCCCACCGCTGCCGAGGTACGTGCCGCCGCCGAGGCGGTCAAAGCCGCACTGGACCGTCACCTCACGGCGGTCGAACGCCGCACGGGTGACGACGACCCGGCCGTCTACGAAGCCTTCAACGCCCTCGCGGGGGCGGCCGAGGCGTACGACGAACTCCTCTACGACCGCTACGACGAGGTCACTCCCTTCGAGATCCCCGGAGCGGACGGTTCGCTGCCGCCGTACGCCGGACCCGACGAACCGCATGCGCTCAGCCTGCTGATCCGCCGCGACTACGCCGTGGCGGAACCGAAGCGTCTGCTCGCCCAGGCCCGCCGTATCGCCGAGATCGACGGCGAGGCGGACGCCACCGGTCCCGGCGCCCGGGCCGGAGTCTCGCCGCTCGCCGCGCTCGGTGTGCTCTTCGGCGAGTACGAACCGGACGAGATCGCCTCCCGGCACAAGGAGTTCGGCCTGGAGGAGGGCGACTCCACGCTCTGGGTCACCGCCGCCGAGGAGCTCCCGGAACCGGGGGAGTGGCTCAACGCCCCCTTCGAGCACGCCGATCCGGAGCGGATCGTCTGCCGCTTCGACGTCAGCTCCGTCTTCGACGAGGACGAGGACGAGGACGAGGACGGCGATGACGACGGCGACGAGGACGGGGCCGACGGCGCCGCCTCCTGAGGGCGACCCGGGGGAGCGCGAGACGCGGGGAGACGGCGGAGGGCCGGGACACCACGATCGGTGTCCCGGCCCTCCGCCGTTCCGTGCCCCGGCCCCTGTTCCCCGGGGCCTTGCTCCTCGGTTCCTACTCCTCGGGCACGGCGAGCAGCGCCTCCAGGAGCGGCCGCAGTCGCGTCGTACGCTCCGGGGCCACGCCCTCGGCCACCGCGCGGGGCAGCGCCTGGTCCACGCCGTGCACGACGGACAGATGCCGCTCCGCGCGGCCGAACGCCGTGTACACCCACGGCCTGCTCAGGCCCCCGGCGGCGTCGCCCGGCAGCACTACGACGACCGCGGGCCAGCGCAGCCCGGCCGCCTGGTGCGCGGTGAGAGCCCAGCCGTGCCGCAGCGCCGACTCCACGCGCTCCTTCGGTACGAGGAGCTCCTCGTCGCCGCACCGCAGCCGCAGCCCCTCGGCGTCGGCCGACAGGACCGTGCCCGGCACCGTCCGCCCCGGCACGGGCGCGTAGGCCACCCGGTCCCCGGGGTCGTAGCCGCCGAACCGGCCGGGACCCGGGTTCAGCCGCTGCTTGAGCGCGGCGTTCAACGCGCGCGTGCCGGCCGAGCCGCCGTGGCCGACCGTGACGACCTGCGTCTGCTCGGCCGGTACCCCGATCGCCCGCGGCACCGAGTCGGCCACCAGCTGGACGGTACGGTGCACGGCCTCGCCCGCGTCCCGCACGGGGACGATCACGATCTCCTTGCCGGGGGCCTCGACCTGGTTCAGCTCGCCGGCGCCGACGCCCGAGACCAGCTCGCCGAGCGGGCCCGGGTCGGGGACGCGCGAGGCGATCCGCGGGCACACCCGGGCCGCGAGGACGTCGCCGAAGACCTGGCCGGCACCCGGCGCGTCGAGCACCGCCGGGTCGCCGCTCAGCACCAGTCGGCAGCCGTCGGGCAGCGACTCCACGAGCATCGCCGCGGTCTCCACGTCCAGCTGCGGCGCGTCGAGCACCACGAGGAGGTCCAGGGCGAAGGCCCCCTCCTCGTCCCGGCCGGGCCCGGCCGCTCCGGAGAGCAGCGCGGCGACCGTCACCGCGTCCGCCCCGGTGGGGCCGAGCGCGCGCCGCCCACCGTCCGCGTGGACGGCGACCAGGGTGCGCAGCCCGCGCTCGCGGGCGGCTACGGCGAGGGCGACCGGCTCGGCGCGGGAGGCCTCGCCGCCCGTGTGCAGGACGAGGGCGTGCGCCCCGGCGGCCCGTTCGAGCTCGGAGCCCTCCCAGATGTCCGCCGTCGCCGTCTTGACCAGCCGGGCGAGGCCGTCCGCGAGGCTCTCCTCCGCGAGCGCGTACCGGTCCAGCCCGAGCAGCACCGGCGAGGCCGGCTCATCGGCGGCGGCCTCCGCGGCCTCCGGCGCCTCCTCGTCCTCTTCGGGCTCCTCCTCGGCCGTCTCCTCCTCCTGGAAGACGAGGACCGCGCCCGCGGACACCGCCTCCTCGACGGCCGACCCGGGATCGGGTACCGCGTGCCCGGCGAGTCCGGCGCGCACGGTGTCGATCTCCAGCGCCGTGTGTCCCTGGAGCGCGGCCCGCTCCAGGAGCCACACGGCGC
>NZ_LIPQ01000488.1 GCF_001418135.1 Streptomyces aureus | reverse complement strand
GAGGTCGCTGCGGTGGTCGATCTCGCCGCCGCCGATCTGCTCGGGCGACATGTAGTGGGGCGTGCCCATGGCGATGCCCGTGCCGGTGAGCTTGGACGTGAAGCCCACGTCCGCGCCGAGGCGCGCTATGCCGAAGTCGCAGATCTTCACCGTCCCGTCGCGCAGCCGCATGATGTTCGCGGGCTTCAGGTCGCGGTGCACGATCCCGNNTCGGCGACCTGGTCGGCGATCTCGACGACGTCGTGGACGGGCAGCGGATGCTGGGCGTTGGCGGCGAGGAGCTGGCTGAGATTGCGCCCTTCGAGGAGCTCCATGACGAGGAAGAGCACGCCGTCGTACTCGCCGAAGTCGTGCACGACGGTGATGCCCCGGTGCTGGAGCGCGGCGGCCACCCGCGCCTCGCGCCGGAACCGCTCTCGGACCACGGTGAGGACCTGCGGGTCCTGCTGCGGTCCGATCGGCTTGAGGCACTTCACGGCGACCCCGCGGCCGAGCGCCTCGTCGGTGGCGCGCCACACCTCGCCCATGCCCCCGCGACCGATGACCTCGTGCAGGCGGTACCGGCCCTGGATCAGTCTCGAGTCCCCCATCGTGTGCTGCCGCCCCCGTCGATTCCTACGCCTTTTCCGGCTCCTCCAGTATGGACGCCGGTTCGGACAGTGGGTACGGGGCGGGGCACGTGTAAGGGTCGGGTCGCGTCCCCGGGCCGAGCCGTTCCATGGCGCGGAGGATGTGCCGGGGCGGCAGCCGCCAGCGCAGGCGGGCGGGGATGCGGCGCAGCAGGTCGGCCGTGGTGACGAGGCGGCGGGTGACGGTCTCCTGCGGCGGCGCGGGACGGCCGTAGAGCGCGTGGGCGTAAGGGGGCAGAGTGTCGTACGCGAGGGCCGCGACGCGCCGCCAGATCACCTCGCGCGCCGGTACGAGCGCGGGTTTCACGGGCGGCCGGCGCAGGAAGTCCTCGACGGTACGGGCGTCGGCGCCGACCTCGAGCCGGGGCCGTACGGTCTCGAAGTAGGCGGCGAGTGCGGCGGTGGATCCGGGGACGGTGGCCGGATCCAGGCCGACGAGCCGCGCCGAGGTGCGGTGTTCGTCGACGTACCGGTCGGCCAGGGCGTCGGTGAACGGGATGCCCGAGCGGCGTGCGACCGAGAGGTACGAGTCGGTCTCGGCGCAGTGCACCCAGAGGAGCAGCTCCGGGTCGTCGACGCCGAGCCGCCGATGGATCCGGCGCACCCGGGCCCCGGCGGCTTCGGCGGCCTCCGTGGTCGCGTAACTCAGGGTCCCGACGAAGTCCGCGGTCCGCATCAGCCGCCCCCAGGGGTCCTTCCGGAAGCTGCTGTTGATCATGACGCCGCGTACGGCGACGGGGTGCAGCGCCTGCAGCCACAGCGCCCGCACCCCGGCGATCCACATGACCGGGTCGCTGTGCACCTGCCAGGTCACGGAACGGGGCCCGAAGAGCCCCGGGTCGGCACTCAAGAAGCGTCCTCGCTCATACCGTTCAGGCTACGTCGGAACCGGCTCCCCGGAACCGGTCGTGCATGGACGGGGCGAGCGGGCCCCGCGGGATGACCGGTGCGGGCCTCAGGGCCTGATGTTCTGGTTGAGGTGGAACAGGTTCCCCGGGTCGTACGTCCGCTTGACCTCGACCAGACGGTCGTAGTTCGCCCCGTAGTTGGCTCTGATCCGGCCCTGGTCGTCGTCGGCCATGAAGTTGATGTAGCCGCCCTCCTCGGAGTGCGGGGCGGTGGCCTCGTAGTAGTCGCGGACCCAGGCGATGCCGGCCTCGTTGGCGGAGGGGTCGGGCCACATGCCGGCGATGACGGTGGCGAACGAGGCGTCCCTGTAGGCGAAGGCCGTGGCGTCCGGGGCGACCCGGTGGCAGGCGCCGTTGATCGGGTAGATGTGGACCGTCGAGTTCACGGCGGGCAGCCCCGGTGCGTGCTGGACGTGCGCCTCGATCGCGGCGTCGGTCAGTTCGGTCACGAAGTTGGCCTTCCAGTAGTGCTGGAGGCCGGGCGGTACGAGCGCGTCGAAGGCGCTGTTGAGCGCCGGGTACGGCATGGGCCCGACGTGCTCGGCGACCACCGGCGCGAAGTCGCGGAGGGGACGCAGGGCGCTCTCGCCCTCGTCGAGCGGTCCGGACCAGCACGCCACGATGAGGGCGAAGGTGTCACCGTGCCGGTCCTCCGGGATGAACGGGAGCGGCGGGGCGATCTGGAAGGCGGGGAACCCGCCCAATTGCTCCGGCGCGTCGGCGATGTGGTCGGCGAAGGCACGCACGACGGTGGCCGCGTCCTCCAGTTCGAAGAGCATGGGTCCGCCGTAGATGTCCTTGACGGGGGCGAGCCGGTACTCGAACGACGTCACGGCGCCGAAGTTGCCGCCGCCTCCGCGCAGGGCCCAGAACAGGTCGGCGTTCTCCTCCTCGTCGGCGACGACGAGGCGGCCGTCCGCGGTCACCACGTCGGCCGAGACGAGGTTGTCGCAGCTCAGGCCGACCCCTCGGGCCAGATAGCCGATGCCGCCGCCGAGGGTGAGTCCGCCGACGCCGGTGGTGGAGATGATCCCGCCGGTGGTGGCGAGGCCGAAGGGGTAGGTCGCCGCGTTGAAGTCGCCCCATGTCGCACCGCCCTCCGCGCGGGCCGTCCGCCGCGCGGGGTCGACGCGGACGCCTCGCATTCCGGAGAGATCGGCCACGACCCCGCCGTCGCACGTCCCGAAGCCGGGCACACTGTGCCCGCCGCCCCGAACCGCCAGATCGAGCCCGTTCTCGCGGGCGAAGTCGACCGCGGCCATGACGTCGCCCGCGTTGACGCAGCGCACGACGACGGCCGGTCTCTTGTCGATCATGGCGTTGTGCACCGTGCGCGCCTCGTCGAAGGCGTCGTCGTCGGCTGTGACGACCGTCCCGCGTACCCGTTCGCGCAGCTGGTCGTTCGAGAGCTTGCCCATGGCCACCGCTCCTCGGTCGAATCATTTCCACGCTACGCCGATGACGCGGGGCCTCAACCGGAGCCCGGACGCACGGACACCGGCCCTCTCGTCCAGTACGTGAGACCGGGTCGGCCGGAGATGTGGCGACTCCCGGCGCGCCCTTAAAGTGCCCCTACGCGTGGCCGGTACACGAAGCCCCGGCCCACCCCTTCGCCCGATTCGCATGAGGATGCCCATGTTCACGGTCAACGAGTACTTCGACGGCACGGTCAAGTCCATCGCGTTCACGCAGGAGCAGGGCCCCGCGACCATCGGCGTCATGGCTCCCGGCGAGTACGAGTTCGGCACCGCCGCCGCGGAGATCATGCACGTGGTCAGCGGCGCCCTGACGGTGCGGCTGCCCGGCGCCGACACATGGGAGACCTTCGCCGCCGGAGACCACTTCAAGGTCCCCGGCGACAGCAGGTTCCAGCTGCGGGTCGCGGTGGAGACCGCCTACCTCTGCGAGTACCGCTGACCGTGCCCGGGCCGTGGGGGCGGCTCAGCCCACCTGCGGGCCTTCGGCCGCACGAAGGCCTTGGTCCGAACGCGGCAACCGCGTCGCCGAGCGTCTTCTCCCGCGATCCGGAATGCGAGGACCTGGATCGGACCTGGCTTTCGCCGCGTACAGAGGGAGCCGTGGCCACGAAAGAAGGTCGGGCGTCGAGAGATCAGCAGCATCCGCCGGCGGCGACCGGTTCACTCGCCCCGTTGTCGGCGGTGGACGCCGTGCCGGCGCAGCAGGTGCTGCCCTGTTGCCTGGTCAAGGTGTCCGCGTCGGCCTTGACGACGTACACCTCCCAGGGTTCGCGGCCGGGGCCGTGAACCCACACCTTGTCCTGGAGGGCGTAACAACAGGTGGTGTCGTTCTCCTCCGTCGTCGGCAGACCGGCCTCGCCCAGGCGGGTGGTGGCGGCGTGGACCGCCTCGGTGGTGTCGACCTCCACGCCGAGGTGGTCCAGACGGGTGTCCTCGTTCTCGGCGCCTTCGATGAGGACGAGCTTGAGCGGCGGTTCGACGACGGCGAAGTTGGCGTAGCCGTCGCGGAGTTTGGCCGGTTCGGTGCCGAAGAGCCTGGTGTAGAAGGCGACGGATGCCGCCAGGTCGGGAACGCGCAGGGCGAGTTGTAGGCGGGACATCGTGTTCCTCCAGCTGTGGGCGGGTGGACGGATGGGGCCGGGTCAGCAGGCGCCGGAGGCGGCCGGGGCTCCGACATCGATCCGGAGCGCCGTCGGGGTCGCGCAGCAGCCGCCGCCGTCGGTCGGCGCGTCGGCGGGCTGATCGAAGAGGCCGGCCCCGCCGCAGACCCCGGTCTCGGGAAGTACGAGCTCGACGCGCTCGGCGGACTCACGGTCTCCGGCGAGGGCGGCGACGACGGAGCGGACCTGCTCGTAGCCGGTGAGGGCCAGGAAGGAGGGAGCGCGGCCGTAGGACTTCATCCCCACCAGGTACACACCCTCCTCCGGGTGCGACAGCTCCTTCACACCGTGCGGGTAGACGGTGCCGCAGGAGTGCTGGTTCGGGTCGATCAGCGGAGCCAGCTCGACCGGGGTCTGGAGACGGTCGTCCAGGCCCAGGCGCAGTTCGTCGAGGAAGGTCAGGTCGGGGCGGAAGCCGGTGAGGACGATGGCCTCGTCGACCGGGTCGAGCCGGCGGCCGTCCCCGTCGACCAGGACCAGGCGCTCGCCCTCGCGCTCGATCGCGTCCGTACGGAAGCCGGTGACGGCGTCCGCGTACCCCTCCTCGACCGCGGCCTTCGCCGCGAAGCCGAGGGCGCCACGGGCGGGGAGCTGGTCGGCGCCGCCTCCGCCGAAGGTGCTGCCCGAGAGGCCGCGCCGCAGGATCCAGGTCGCACGGGTCTCCGCGCCGTCGTGGGACTTCGCGAGGGCGGCGAGCGAGGCGAGAGCGGTGAAGGCGGAGGCTCCGGAGCCGATGACGGCGGTGCGCCTGCCTGCGTAACGGGCGCGCACGGCAGGGTCCTTGAGGTCGGGAACGCGGTAGGAGATCCGGTCGGCCGCCGCGCGCTCGCCGAGGGCCGGAAGGCCGTCGCCGCCAGCCGGGCCCGGGGTGGACCACGTACCGGAGGCGTCGATCACGGCCCGGGCGAGGACACGCTCCTCGCGTCCGTCGCCGTACCGGATGTGCACGGTGAAGGGCTGCCGCTCGCGGTCGGCGTCGACGACGCGGTCGCGTCCGGTGCGGGAGACGCCGGTGACCCGGGCGTCGAGCCGGATCCTGTCGCCGAGGCCGTCGGCGAGCGGCTGGAGGTAGGCGGCCGCCCAGTCCCCGCCGGTCGGATACGTGTCCGGGTCGGGCTTCACCCAGCCGGTCGGGGCCAGGAGCTTCTCGGCGACCGGGTCGACGACCTCGCCCCAGGCGGAGAAGAGCCGCACGTGGGACCACTCCCGCACAGCGGCTCCCGCCTGGGTGCCGGCCTCCAGGACCAAGGGCTCCAGGCCCCGGTCGACGAGGTGCGCGGCAGCGGCCAGACCGGCGGGCCCGGCTCCGACGACCACGACGGGCAGCTGGTCGGTGGCGGTGACGTTCACGGCCCTTCCCCTTTTGATTCGACATTCGTCGATCTCTTGCGCCTCCAGCGTGACACCCGATTCGACAGACGTCAACATAGACATTCATCGAAGTCGTCATGGCGTGCGGCCGGGCGGCGCAGCACCGCCAAGGGCGCCTGGTTCGACATGTGTCAACATAGATACATGTCGAACGTGAAGGGGCTACCGGTACTGGAGCCCGAGATGGAGCCCTGCTGCCCGCCTCTCAACGAGCGGCCGCTGACCGCGGAGGAGGCCGAGCGGACCGCTGCCATGTTCAAGGCGCTGGGCGACCCGGTCCGGCTGCGGCTCTTCTCCTCCGTCGCCTCGCACGAGGGCGGAGAGGCATGCGTCTGCGACATCTCCGACGTCGGCGTCTCCCAGCCCACGGTCTCCCACCATCTGAAGAAGCTGAAGGAAGCCGGGCTGCTCTCCTCGGAGCGACGCGGCACCTGGGTCTACTACCGCGTCGAGCCCACCGTCCTCGCGGCCATGGGGGCCCTCCTCACGAAGGCCGCCTCGGCCTGACCAGGTCTCACGGCCGCCGGGGGTCCGCAGGCGCCGCACTCGCATGGCGCCGCCCGTAGGCGAACCACGCACGGCGCGGCCGATGTCCGAGGGGCCTCGTACTCTTTCCCGAGTTCGATTTTCCAGGGAGATTCGCTTGTCCGTTCACGCTCGGCTCCGTGCCACCGTCCCCGCTCTCATGCCCTCGTCGCAGGCCGGTCCGCCGGAGATCACGGGGCTGCCCGGACGCAGGATGCTCGTCCAGCGGAGCGACGACGAGATCGTCACCCAGGCTCTGGACGACGCCTTCGTCGCACGCGCGGAGGCGAGCGTCCGCTTCCCCGCGCCGTGGCCCCGTAGCCGCGGCACGTGGGAAGTGGCGCCGGACGCGAGCCTGGCCGTCTTCGCCGGGGTCCATGCCGTACGCGCGGTGGAGCCGTCGGGTGCGACGCGCTGGGAGGTCCGCCACGGATGCTGGTACGGCGCGTGCCGGGAGATGCACGAGTCGTACGACGAGTACGCGGATCGGCAGGACCATCGATACCCCGAGAGCGGCTCGGTCGGCTTCTCGGCAGACGGCAGGCTCGTCTGGGCGCACGTACGGGGCCCGTTGCCCGAGGGCGAGTTGAGCCCCGACACGGCCGACGAGTGGCTGGTCATCGACGCCGAGAACGGTCGTGTGCTCGCGCGGGCGGACGCCGAAGCCGCAGCGGCCGGCAGCGTTCACCTTCCCCACCCGACCGATCCTCGCCAGATGGGGCTGAGCATCGGCGAAGGCCAGGACGGCGCACCGCTGCGCTGGGGCCGCTGGGACGGGAAGGAACTGGCCGTGGACTGCCTGGACGGCGATCTGTGCCTGCTGGGTCTCAGCCCCTCGGGCGACCGGCTCATGACCGTCTCCCACGACCAGGACTCCCTGGCCGTACGAGACTCTCGTGGCGACGTCGTCGAGGCGCTGGACTGGAACGCGGAAGCAGCACTTCCCCGGCACCCCGAGGCTCCCAGCTCCACCGATGCAGACGCCGACGAGGACGAGGACGAGGACGTGGTCGAGCTGGACGTCTGCTGGGACTGGGCCGGCGGCTTCCTCGACGAGACGACCCTGGTCGCCTCGACTGCCGAGAGCGACGAGGAGTGGGGGGAGGGCCGGCACTGGCTGGTCGACACCACGGCAACGCACGGCTTCACGCCGATCGACTACGGCTCGCCGGCCTCCGGCGAGCCGACCGCGCTGGGAGGCGGCGCCTGGTCGACGCTGTCGCAGACCCGTGACGTCCTCCACGTCTGGGGTCTCCACGGCCTGGAAGGCTGATCCCGGCAGAGAACCAGCAGCTCACCGCCGGACCCCCACCTCCGTCTGGGAGACTCCTCCCCATGACCGGATCAGCCACCCGCGCCATCACCGTCGTACCCCTCACGGCCGACCACGCCGACGAGGTCGTCGCGATCTACCAGGCCGGTATCGACGAGGGCAACGCCACCTTCGAGACCGTCGCCCCGACCTGGGAGCAGTTCGACGCGGCCAAACTGCCCGAGCACCGATTCGCCGCGCTCGACGAGGCCGGCCGGGTGCTCGGGTGGGTGGCGGCCACGCAGGTCTCCGACCGGTGCGCGTACGCCGGAGTCGTCGAGCACTCCGTGTACGTGCACCCCGACGCACGAGGACGTGGCGTCGCCTCGGTCCTCCTGAAGGCACTCATCGACTCCACCGAGACGGCCGGGATCTGGACCGTTCAGTCCGGCATCTTCCCTGAGAACTCCGCCAGCCTCGCCGTCCACGCCCGTGCGGGCTTCCGGGTCATCGGCACGCGCGAACGCGTCGGCCGCCACCACGGCGTATGGCGCGACACCGTCCTCGTGGAGCGCCGCAGCCCGCACATCGACTGACGCAGCCACGCACGGACGCCCGGACGCCCGGACGC
Organism: Streptomyces aureus; assembly: GCF_001418135.1. Lineage (GTDB taxonomy): Bacteria > Actinomycetota > Actinomycetes > Streptomycetales > Streptomycetaceae > Streptomyces > Streptomyces aureus_A. The sequence continues at coordinate 4,516 of NZ_LIPQ01000488.1, read as the reverse complement.
ACAGACGCACAGACGCACAGACGCACAGACGCACAGACGCACGCAGCAGGCAAAGGGGCAGGGCCGCCGCGAGCTTCGCCGTCACAGCCCGAGGCCGCACCGAGGACGAGGACAACGCGACGGCGGGCCCGGGAGCATGACCGGGATCCCGGCGGCTACCGGCGGACGCGGGGCATGCCCAGGCCGATCCAGGAGATGATCTCGCGCTGGATCTCGTTGTTGCCGCCGCCGAAGGTGAAGATGACGGCGGAGCGGTAGCCGCGTTCCAGTTCGCCGTGGAGGACCGCGCCCGCCGAGCCCTCCTTGAGGGCGCCCGCCGCGCCGACGACCTCCATGAGGGCCGCGTAGGCGTCGCGGCGGGCCTCGGAGCCGTAGACCTTCACGGCGGAGGCGTCCTGGGGGGTGAGGGTGCCGTTCTGGACGGCGTTCACCATCTGCCAGTTGAGGAGTTTCATCGCGTCGAGCCGGGCATGGGTGCGGGCCAGGGTGCGGCGGACCCAGGGCAGGTCGATGACGCGCCGGCCGTCGGCGAGCGGGGTGTCGGCGGCCCAGTGCTGGACGTCGTGCAGTGCGCGGATCGCCATCGTGCCGTGGGCGGCGAGGGTGACGCGCTCGTGGTTGAGCTGGTTGGTGATGAGGCGCCAGCCCTTGTTCTCGTCACCGACCCGGCGCGAGGCCGGGACCCTGATGTCGTCGTAGTAGCTGGCGGTGGTGTCGTGCGAGGCGAGGGTGTTGATGATCGTGCAGGAGTAGCCGGGGTCGCTCGTCGGGACGAGCAGCATCGTGATGCCCTTGTGCGGCGGCACGTCCGGGTCCGTGCGGACCGCGAGCCAGACCCAGTCGGCGGTGTCGCCGTTCGTGGTCCAGATCTTCTGCCCGTTCACCGTGTACGTACCGGTGTGCTCGTCCCCCTCCCGGACCGCGCGGGTCTTCAGGGCGGCGAGATCGGTGCCCGCGTCGGGCTCGCTGTAGCCGATGGCGAAGTCGATCTCACCCGAGAGGATCCGCGGCAGGAAGTACGCCTTCTGCTCGTCGGTGCCGAAGCGCATGATCGTCGGTCCGACGGTGTTCAGCGCCATGAGCGGCAGGGGTACGCCCGCCTGCGCGGCCTCGTCGAAGAAGATGAACTGCTCCATCGGGGTCAGCCCCCGCCCGCCGTACTCGGTCGGCCAGCCGACCCCGAGCCAGCCGTCGGCGCCGAGCCGGCGCACGGTCTCCCGGTAGAAGCGCTTCTGCGCCGCCGGGTCCGCGTAGCGGGTGTGGACGTCTTCGGGGACCAGCTCGGCGAAGTACGCACGCAGCTCGGCGCGCAGGCTGTTCTGAGCGGGCGTGTATGCGAGGTGCATGGGGCGGGCCTCCCGTGGCGGCTGTCCTGCGGCGGCGGTCCTGCGGGGTCCTCGGCGTCACGCGGGCGGTGCGACGCTCGACGGCGGCCACGGTAGAACGTGTTCCATAAATGCGGAAGCCTCGGAGCGGCTCCGGACGGCCCTCGGCCCCGGTTCGCAGCTGCCGAACCGGGGCCGAGGGGGTTGTCGAGGGGTACTGCGGATCACTGCTGGTCACTGTGGATCGCTGCAGGTCCTTGCGGATCACTGCTGCGGATCACGGCGGATTGTCGGCGCCCCGCGGGGCGGCGGCCTACGGCAGCAGCTCGTCCATGGAGGCGCGACCCTTCTCCGCCATACGGCGTTCCGCCCAGGCGAGGGTCTTCGGAGTCACGTCACGGCCGGAGGCGAGGACCAGGTCCTCGGCCGTGAACTCGCCCTCCGACCCGGAATGCAACAGCCGGTCGGGCGTCGGGAAGTCCCCCAGGGACGTCTTGTCGGGCTCAGCGTTCATGCCGCCTCCTACGTGTTCGTCCGGCACTGGCCATTCTCGTGTCCGGTCACCGGGTCCGCATCCGGGAGCGGCGGACGCCGGTGCATCCCGGCCGCCGCGCTCCCAGCCGCGGTGCCGCCCGGCCGGGCGACCTCCCGCGGCCGTGCCCCTCCCCCCGGTGTAGAAGCGGTGTCGGTGCGCTGTCGGTACGGGCCGGGAAGGTCGGGGGAACCCCCGGACACCCCGGACACCCCGCACACCCCGGACACCCCTGGACAACCCCAAGGAGCCCCGATGCCCCGCGCTGAAGCCGAATCCGAAGCCGAGACCGAGCCCCTGCCCCTGCGGCACCTCCGCGTCGTCACCTCCCGTCACATCACCCCCCGTACCCGGCGCGTCACCCTCGGCGGCCCCTCCCTCGACGGTTTCGTGCTCACCGGGCCCGATCAGCAGGTGAAGCTGTTCTTCCCCCGGCCCGGTCAGGCCGGGCCCCTCCTGCCCGCTCCCGACCCCTCCGGCGACCTCACGCGCTGGTACGGGGCGTACGCGGCGCTCCCCGAGACCGAGCGGCCGTGGATGCGGAGCTATACCGTCCGGGCGCACGACCCGGCCGCCGGGACCGTCGACATCGACTTCTTCCTCCACGGGGACGGGAGCGACTCCGCCGCCGAGGGACCCGCCACGCGCTGGGCACGGTCCGCGCGGCCCGGTGACGCGGTCGGCATGTTCGGCCCGTCCGCCGCCTTCGCGATGCCCGTCGACCCGGGCGCCGGTGACTGGACGCTGCTGTACGCCGACGCCTGCGCGCTTCCCGCGCTCGCCACCGTCGTGGCCGCGCTGCCGCCCGGGCAGCGGGCCGTGGCCTACCTCCAGGTCCCGGACCCGGCCGAGCTGCAGCCCCTGCCCACAGCCGGCGACCTGACCGTACGTCCGCTGTACGGCGACGCCTCGGCCGTGGGCACGCGCGCCCTCGACGCCCTGCGGGCCGACCCCCTGCCGGGCGGTCGGCCGTACGCCTGGCTGGCCGGCGAGGCCTCGACCGTACGGGCGCTGCGGAGGCACCTCGTGGAGGAGCGCGGCGTGGACCGGCGCTCGGTGCACTTCGCCGGGTACTGGCGGCACCGCCTCACCCAGGACGACGCGCCGACCTCGGAGGACCTCGCGGAGGCCCGGGGACGTCTGGCGGCCGGCTGAGCGGGCGGGGACGTGGGCCCGTGCCCACCCCGGAGGGGAGCTCGAACAGCTGCTCCACCACGCGCTGGTGACATCCGGCCGTCGCTCCCGGCTCCTGCCCGCGGCCTGCGTCCTCGCCCTCGTCGCCTTCGGGTGGTACGCCACCCGGTCCGCCCGCCCTCCCGACTGCGAGGTCGCCGTCTCCGCGTTCACCGGCGGTACGGCCAGTTCATCGCCGAGAAGGGCGAGCCGGTGGCCCGGGACGAGTTGAGCGAACGCGCCTACCGGACCCGGTCGCCCCGGGACGCTGCGAGCCGCCCTCGGCTCGTTGGCGCCTCTGGATCGGCTGACCGCGTCCGGGCGTCGTCCGGACGCGGTCAGGCAGCCGGAGTCTCCCCCGGGTTCCGGACGAGCACCGCGGCCGCACGGGCCGAGAGCCGCGTCCCCTCCTCGTGACGGCGGGTGTACGCCTCCGAGGGGAGCGCCACGCGGAGGGTCTCCTCGGCTCGTGCCCTGATCAGGGCCTCCGTCTCGGCCGTGAAGGGCCGGAAGCCGCCGTCCGTGCCGGAGCCCGCGTGGGCGTCGTACGCGCCGAGGAGCCGCGCCCCGGTCTCGGCGTCGCCCGGCCCGCCCCGCCCGCCGAGCGCCCACGCGGCCGTGGCGAACTGGGTGACGACCAGGTACGGGGCGACCAGGTGGGCGAGGGTCTCCACCTCCGCGACCGCGCGCGCCAGCCGCTCCACGGCCCGGCCGTAGGCCCCGTCGAGGCAGTCGAGCCAGGCCCACGCGCCTCCGGCGAGACCCCAGAAGAGGCCCGGGGTCACGTCTCCGAACTCGTCCTCCAGTCGGGAGAGCTGAGCCCTGGCGAGACCGGTGCGCCCGGTGTGGCCGTAGTGCTGGGTGAGCAGCAGCCGAGCGGAGCCGGCGACCTCGGCGCCCCACTCCCCCGCCGCGTCGGCGGCCTCGGCCAGCAGCCGTTCGGTCGCCGGGTCCCCCTCCGGGTGGAGCCGGAGCCGTACGGCCGCGAGGCGCGCGGTGTAGAGGGGCACCTGGGAGCGCGCTCCGACGCGGGCGGCGGCGTCCGTGGCCCGCTCGAAGTCGGCGGCGGCCTCGGCGAGCCGGCCCTCGCGCTCATAGGCCTCGCCGCGGGCGGCGAGCGATTCGGCGATGCCCCAGGAGTCCCCGGCCGTCTCGAAGAGGGCGAGCGCCTCGGCCGCGTCGTGCGGTCCGTGCACGACGAGCTTGGCCCGTACGAGGAGGGCGAAGCCCAGGTCCCAGCCGGGAGCGTGGTCGCGGCAGGCGTCGACGATCGCCGTCAGGGTCTCGTCGAGGCCGGCGAACTCCCCGGTCATGAGGCGGGCGAAGTACCACATCATGGCCGGCTGGCGGCAGGTCTGCGGAAGGCCGGGGCGGTACGCGGAGACCAGCGCGGCGAGCCTGGCGCGGGTCTCGGGGTGCTCGAACGAGCTGGCGCCCCGGCCGCCCTGGGTCGCGAGCACGTAGAGCCGCCCGCCGCGCCGGGCCT
>NZ_LIPQ01000487.1 GCF_001418135.1 Streptomyces aureus | reverse complement strand
CGCGGCCGCGCATCAGGAAGAGGACGAAGGGATCCTCGTCGAGGAGCCGGGCGGCCTGGTAGCAGAGGGCGGCCGCGTGCTTGCAGGGGTAACCGTCGTCCGGGCAGGAGCAGTCGGGAATCAGGTCGCCCGGTGCGGGCAGCAGTCCGGTGACCGCCTCCAGGGCGTGCGGCACGTCCTTGTCGAGCAGGGCGGCGATGTGGTCGGGGCGGGCGGCGGCCTCGTCGAGGAACCGCTCCCAGCCGTCGTCACCGAGGGTCCGCATCCTGATCTCGGTGCGGTACGGGCGAGGCCGGCTGCCATGGACGTACGCGACGACCCGGCCGGGGGTGACGGTGATCGCGTCGACATGGCCACGCCCCGCGTACGCCTTGCCGCGGGCGAGGCGGGCCGGGTCCAGGGCGGTGTCCTCCAGCGCCTCCACCCAGGCGTTGCCCCACCAGGTGGCGGCGAACCGCCCGTCGGGGGCCTCGCGGGGCGCGACCTGCGGGAAGCTGCGGCGGCGGTCGTCGTGGCGCGGCACTGCTCCGCGTGCGCCCCGTGGGGTGGTCACGAGGGCCTCCTCAGGGACACCAGGTCGGCGAGCTCCCGGTCGGTCAGTTCGGTGAGGGCCGCCTCGCCGGAGCCCAGGACGGCGTCGGCCAGGGCCCGCTTGGCGCGGAGCATCTCGCCGATCCGGTCCTCGACGGTGCCCTCGGCGACGAGCCGGTGGACCTGCACCGGCTGGGTCTGCCCGATGCGGTAGGCCCGGTCGGTGGCCTGCTCCTCGACGGCCGGGTTCCACCAGCGGTCGTAGTGGACGACATGGCCGGCCCGGGTGAGGTTGAGGCCGGTGCCCGCGGCCTTGAGGGAGAGCAGGAAGACGGGGACCTCGCCGGCCTGGAAGCGGTCGACCATCCGCTCCCGCTCCGCCACCGGGGTGCCGCCGTGGAGGAGTTGGGCCTGGATGCCGCGCGCGGCCAGATGGTCGGCGAGGAGCCGCGCCATCGTGACGTACTGGGTGAAGACGAGCACCGAGCCGTCCTCGGCGAGGATCGTGTCCAGGAGCTCGTCGAGCAGGGCGAGCTTCCCCGAGCGGCCGGCGAGACGCGCGGTGCCGCTCCCGCGTGGCGCCTCCTCCTTCAGGTACTGCGCGGGGTGGTTGCAGATCTGCTTGAGGGAGGTCAGCAGCTTCATGACGAGACCCCGGCGGGCGATGCCCTCGGCCTCCTCGATCCGCGCCATGGTCTCGCGGACGACCGCCTCGTACAGCGAGGCCTGCTCCCGGGTGAGGGAGACGGGGTGGTCGGACTCCGTCTTGGGCGGCAGCTCGGGAACGATGCCGGGATCGGACTTGCGGCGGCGCAGCAGGAAGGGCCGGACGAGCCGGGCGAGCCGCTCGACGGCCTCCTCGTGCTCGATCTCCTCGTGGTTCTCGACGGCGCGGGCGTGCCGGGAGCGGAAGGCCTTGAGCGGGCCGAGGAGACCGGGCGTGGTCCAGTCGAGGAGCGCCCAGAGTTCGGAGAGGTTGTTCTCCACGGGGGTGCCGGTGAGGGCGACCCGGGCGGGCGCGGGGATCTCGCGCAGTGCCTTCGCCGTCGCGGAGAACGGGTTCTTGACGTGCTGGGCCTCGTCGGCGACGACCATCCCCCACTCCCGACCGGCCAGTTCGGCGGCGCTCGTGCGCAGGGTGCCGTAGGTGGTGAGGACGAATCCGCCGTCGGCGCCGTCGAGGTCGCGCTCGGCGCCGTGGAAACGCCGGACGGGCACGCCGGGGGCGAACTTTCCCACCTCCCGCTGCCAGTTGCCGAGCAGCGACGCCGGGCAGACGACGAGGGTGGGGGCGCGCCGGGCACGGCGCAGATGGAGAGCGATCAGGGTGACGGTCTTGCCGAGGCCCATGTCGTCGGCGAGGCAGCCGCCGAGGCCGAGCGAGGTCATCAGGTCCAGCCAGGCGAGGCCGCGCAGCTGGTAGTCGCGGAGGGTGGCGGTGAGGCCGGGCGGGGCCTGCACGTCCTCGGGTCCGGCGAGGAGCCGGTCGCGGAGCGCGGCGAGCGCCCCCACGGGGACGGCGGGCACGGTCTCGCCGTCCACCTCCGCGGTGCCGGTGAGGGCGACGGCGAGGGCGTCGACCGGTTCGAGCAGCCCGAGTTCCCGCTTGCGTGCCTTGCGGACGAGGTCGGGGTCGACGACGACCCACTGGTCGCGGAGGCGCACGATCGGCCGGTGGGCCTCGGCGAGGTGGTCCATCTCCCGATCGGTGAGCGGGTCGCCGTCGAGTGCCAGCTGCCAGTTGAACCGCAGGAGTTCCTCGCTGTCGAAGAACGCGGTGCCGTCGGTCGCCGAGCCCGGTGCGGCGTGGGCGCTGACGACGGCGGAGGCGCTGAGGGAGCGGGCGAGCTCACGCGGCCAGTGGACGGCGACCCCGGCGTCGGCGAGCCGGGCGGCGGCCGGGCCGAGGAGTTCGTACAGCTCGTCCTCGGTGACCGCGAGGACGTCGGGCACGTCCCGCTCCAGGAGCCGGGCGAGCGGGGGCCAGACGCGGGCGGCCCGGCGCAGCGCGAGGACCGCGTCGATCCGGGCGCGGGGCCCGAAGTGCTCGCCGTCGCCCGCCCAGAGCGCCGTGGCGTCGATGACGAGGGTGGGGTCGGCGAGGCTGTGGACCTGGAGGAGCGCGGCGGCCGCGTGACGCTCACCGCGGGAGGTCCGGCCGGCACCGTCGGCGTCGGCGCCGGAGGGCGCGTCGAACAGTTCGAAGGGTGAGAAGTCCAGACGGAGGGAGACCCGGACGCCCGCGTCCATCCCGGCCGCCGCCTCGGCGGCCCACGCACGCGCGCGGGGCAGATGCTGGGGCGCACGGGCGGCGAACGGCGCGCCCACCGCGTGGGCGGCGGCCGGGGTCCTGGGCAGGATGTCGGCGACCGCGTCGAGGAAGGCGCGCACGAGCGCCTCGGGATCGGGCAGCCGCAGCGGTCCGCGCCCGGGAACGGGCACGGCGTGCGCCTCGTACGGCAGGGCCGCGGCGACGGCCCGCAGATGGGCGATGTCGTCGGCGTCCAGCGGGCCGGCCCGCCAGGCGTCCAGGTCGTCGGCGGTCAGACCCGGCAGCATCCGGCCGCGGGCCACCAGATGCAGGGCGTGCAGGGCGGCGGCGCCCCAGCCGGCGGTCGCGGGGTGGGCGGCCGGATGGTGGCGGGCCGCGACGAGATGGGGCAGCGCGGCGTCGACCGGGAGGGTCAGTGCGGGGACGGACCGGCTCCGGGCGCCGCTGCCGTGCCGCCGGGCGACGGTCAGCTCGACGCGCTCCGCACCGCTGTCCGCCGGGTCCGGCAGCACACCGCCGTCGGGGGCCCAGAAGGCCACCCGGCCCTCACGGGGCAGGGCGGCCGGCAGGAAGACGGCGGCGCTGGTCGTCCAGGTGTGTGCCACGGCTCCGCGCTCCTTCCCGGGTGACGGGTGTCGACTGGATCTCCGACCTTACGGCGGGGGTCTGACAACGGCCGCCAGGCGGGGTTCGCCCGAGCGGCCCAGCAGCGGATGACACGGGCCTCCGGGGGCGCGAGGGTGGCCTGAACCGGGTGCACCCGAGGTGCCGCCGGGACACCGACCTGGACTCCGACAGAAGAGGAACCGCCATGTCCGTTCGCCGGCGTCTCACGACCGCCACCGGGGCCGTGCTGCTCACCTTCGCCGTCGCCGGCTGTTCGAGCATGGGCCGCACCATGGTCGGCACGCTCTCGTACGAGACGGAGCGCGAGTTCGTGGTGACCGAGACGAGCCCCTCGGTGAACGGCTGCCACCGCCTCCTCGCCCCCCGAGGGGTGACCAGGGTCGAGAACAACACCCTGGTCGACATCAGGCTGTTCCCGACGCCCAACTGCACGGGGAAGCACAACATCTACCTGGCCACCAACACCAGCAACCAGATCGCGCCGGGCGCCCTGCCGTGGCGCAGCTACAGCGTCATCCACTAGCCGGTTCCCTCCGGCCCGCCACAGGGTCCATCCTGGAAGTACCCTTCGGGGTTCGGACGGGAGATGGTGACCGTCATGCGTTCCGGGAACGAACCGGCGACCGCGCGCAGTCCCCTGCGCATGCGCTTCTGGCTGGGCCTGTGGGGACTGCTCTGGGCCGCCTTCGGCACGACCGCCTTCTCGCTGCTCGGCCGGCCGGGATGGGCCGCGGCCTGCGGCGTGCTGTTCCTCGTCGTCCTGGTCGACCTGGCGATGGTGGTGCACCACATCCACCAGGGCCCCCACTGGCAGCCGGGCCGGAACATCCCGCCGTACGAGCCGGATCACGGTGGCACGGGTCGCTGAGCGCCTACGCTCCCCCGCTCCCGTGATCCCGCTCCTGGTTCTCCGTGCTCTCCCTGTTCTCCGAGTCGAACCCGGCCGCCTGGAGGTACTCCGGCTTCGGGTCGAGCGCCGCCGCGAGGCGGAAGTGCCGGGTGGCCTGGGCGGTCAGGCCGGAGCGCTCGAAGGTGCGGGCGAGGGCGAAGTGCGCGAACGCGTTGTCCGGCTCGCGCTCCAGGACCAGCTCGAACTCCAGCTGAGCGGGTCGCAGCTGCGCGGCCGCGAAGAAGGCCCGGGCCCGCAGCAGGCGCGCCGCCGTGTTCTCGGGATGGGCGGCGATCACCGAGTCCAGGAGCTTCACGGCGCCACGAGGGTCCCGCGCGGCCAGCAGATGCTCGGCTGCGCGGAAGTCGATGACGTGCGTTTCCGGGTTTCTGTCGGCCACCATGGCATCCTTCCCCTCGATCCGGTGGTTGAACACCGGACCCGGCACCCTCATTCCACCGAAGCGCGGCGCTCCAGCTCGTCCCAGACCTTCCGCACCTGCGGTTCGAGCGCGTCGAGCGGCCCGTCGTTGTCGATCACGAGATCCGCGACGGCCAGCCGCCGCGCACGCGTGGCCTGGGCCGACATCCGGGCCCGTGCCTCGGACTCGGCCATGCCCCGGAGCCGTACGAGCCGGTCGAGCTGGGTCTCCGGGGAGGCGTCGACGACCACGACCAGGTCGTACAGCGGCGCCAGCCCGTTCTCGGTGAGCAGGGGTACGTCGTGGACGACGACGTCCCCCGTGCCCGCCCGGCTCTCCAGCTCCGCCGACCGGGCCCCGACCAGCGGGTGCACGATGGCGTTGAGGGCGGCGAGACGGTCCGGGTCGGCGAACACGATGGAGCCGAGCTTCGGCCGGTCGAGCGTCCCCTCCGCGGTGAGGACGTCCTCGCCGAAGGCCTCCACGACGGCCGCGAGCCCCGGTGTGCCGGGCTCGACGACCTCGCGGGCGATCCGGTCCGCGTCGATCAGCACGGCTCCGTACGAGACGAGCAGCCGTGACACTTCGCTCTTGCCGGCGCCGATCCCGCCGGTCAGGCCCACCTTCAGCATGAGCGGCAGCTTAGGGCCTGCCCCGGGCGGGTCAGGAGTCACCCTCCCGCTCGGCGAGGAAGCGCTCGAACTCGCGGCCCAGCTCGTCCGCCGACGGCAGGTCGACGGGCTCGGCGACCAGGCTGCCGCGCGTCTCGGCGCCGGCCGCCGCGTCGTACTGGTGCTCAAGGCCCTGCACGAGCGCGACCAGCTCCTCGTCGCCCTCGCCGATCTGGCGGTCGATCTCGGTCTGGGTGCGACGGGCCTCGGTCCGCAGCGAGTGCGCGACCGCGGGGAGGACCAGGCCGGTGGCGGCCGTCACGGCCTCCAGCGCGGTCAGCGCCGCGTCCGGGTACGGGGAGCGGGCGACGTAGTGCGGGACGTGCGCGGCGACACCGAGGGTGTCGTGGCCGGACTCGGTGAGCCGGTACTCGACGAGGGCCTCCGCGCTGCCGGGGACCTGCGCCTCGTCGAAGGGGCTGCGGTGGCCCGGCATGAGGTCGGTACGGCTGCCGTGCGGGGTGAGGCCGACGGGCCGGGTGTGCGGCACTCCCATGGGGATGCCGTGGAAGTTCACGGAGAGGCGCACGCCGAGGCGCTCGATGATCTGCCGGACGGCGGCGGCGAACCGCTCCCACTCGACGTCCGGCTCCGGGCCGGAGAGGACGAGGAAGGGGGCTCCGGTGGCGTCCTGGACGAGGCGGACCTCGATGGACGGGGTCTCGTACGCGGTCCAGCGGTCGCGCCGGAAGGTCAGCAGCGGGCGACGGGCGCGGTAGTCCACGAGCCGGTCGTGGTCGAAGCGGGCCACGAGCTGGTGGGGCAGGGTGTCGAGCAGGCCGTCGATGATCTGCTCACCGGTCTCGCCCGCGTCGATGTAGCCGTCGAAGTGGTACAGCATGACCAGCCCGGCCGACTCCTGCGCCAGTGCCAGGTCGACGACAGCCAGGCCCTTGGCGTCCCATTCGTACAAATCCTGGGGATCAAGCACGATTACCGCTCCTCCTCGTGTTCTCTCTGGAAACGTCTCGCGCGGCAACGCCATTCCCGTACGGCGCGATCTTCCGTACGGGCGTGGGTCTTCGGGCGGGGAGGAGGGGCGCGGAAGGCCCCCGAGCACGACCGAGGCCCGCTCCCCCGAAGGGAAGCGGGCCTCGATTCGCTAGCGGCTAGCGCTCAGCGGAGAGCCTGTTCAGCTCTGGCCGCCGGCGAGCTTCTCGCGGAGGGCGGCGAGCGCCTCGTCCGACGCCAGGGCGCCGGAGTTGTCGTCCGACTCCGAGGAGTACGAACCACCCGAGATGCCCGCACCGGCGTTGCCACCGGCGGCCGGGGCGGCAGCGCCCTCGGCAGCGGCGGCCTCGTCGGCCTCGCGGGACTTGATGACCTGAGCCTGGTGCTGCTCGAAACGAGCCTGCGCCTCGGCGTACTGGGTCTCCCAGGCCTCGCGCTGGGTCTCGAAGCCCTCGAGCCAGTCGTTGGTCTCGGGGTCGAAGCCCTCGGGGTAGATGTAGTTGCCCTGGTCGTCGTAGGACGCGGCCATGCCGTACAGGGTCGGGTCGAACTCGACCGAGGCCGGGTCGGCACCGAAGGACTCGTTGGCCTGCTTCAGCGAGAGGCTGATGCGACGACGCTCGAGGTCGATGTCGATGACCTTGACGAAGATCTCGTCGTTGACCTGGACGACCTGCTCCGGGATCTCCACGTGGCGCTCGGCCAGCTCGGAGATGTGGACCAGACCCTCGATGCCCTCGTCCACGCGGACGAACGCACCGAACGGAACCAGCTTGGTGACCTTACCCGGGACGACCTGACCGATCTGGTGGGTCCGGGCGAACTGCTGCCACGGGTCCTCCTGCGTCGCCTTCAGCGACAGGGAGACACGCTCGCGGTCCATGTCGACGTCGAGAACCTCGACGGTGACCTCCTGGCCGACCTCGACAACCTCGGAGGGGTGGTCGATGTGCTTCCAGGAGAGCTCGGAGACGTGCACGAGGCCGTCGACGCCACCCAGGTCCACGAAGGCACCGAAGTTGACGATCGAGGACACGACGCCGGAGCGGACCTGACCCTTCTGGAGGGTCGTGAGGAAGGTCTGGCGAACCTCGGACTGGGTCTGCTCCAGCCAGGCACGGCGGGACAGGACCACGTTGTTGCGGTTCTTGTCCAGCTCGATGATCTTCGCCTCGAGCTCCTTGCCCACGTAGGGCTGGAGGTCGCGGACGCGACGCATCTCGACGAGGGAGGCCGGCAGGAAGCCACGGAGGCCGATGTCGAGGATGAGACCACCCTTGACGACCTCGATGACGGTACCGGTGACGATGCCGTCCTCTTCCTTGATCTTCTCGATGGTGCCCCAGGCGCGCTCGTACTGGGCACGCTTCTTCGAGAGGATCAGGCGGCCTTCCTTGTCCTCCTTCTGGAGAACCAGGGCCTCGATCTCGTCGCCGACCTTGACGACCTCGTTCGGGTCGACGTCGTGCTTGATCGAGAGCTCGCGGCTCGGGATGACACCTTCGGTCTTGTAACCGATGTCGAGCAGGACCTCGTCCCGGTCGACCTTCACGATGACGCCGTCGACGATGTCGCCGTCGTTGAAGTACTTGATCGTCTCGTCGATCGCGGCGAGGAAGGCTTCCTCGTTACCGATGTCGTTGACCGCAACCTGCGGGGTGGTGCTGGTGGCGGTGGTCTCGGTGCTGCTCGTCATGTGGGAAAGGGCTCCGGTTACGGACAGAAAGTCGTAGGTACTGCTACGCCGAGAGCCCGTATCGCACCAAGAAGCCGGACAGCCAATGAGGCCCCCTTCCCGCGAACGGGAGGAGCCTCGAAAACCGAGGGGACATACAACAGGTACGAGCGCGGCCTGCTCCGTCTGAGGCGCGCAGGCCCGCAGCGCAACCTTTAGCATACGGGGGCGGCCGGACAGGGTCAATGCGCGAAGCGCGCACCCGGGGCAGATCCCCTCAACTCCGGCACCAACTTGTGTCCTTCCACGCCTCATCGGCGGGATCCGCGCACAGCGGCACTGAGCGCAAACTACATCGGCGGGCGAGATGAACCAAGAGTACGAACACGAAGTCCCCTCCGACTCGGCCGAGGAGGAGGCCGAGGCGACCCGGCGTGACGCGGGGGACGCGGAGAGCAGCCGGGCGAGCCGCGGCTGGTGGGACAGGAACGCCGACGAGTACCAGAACGATCACGGATCGTTCCTGGGCGACGACCGGTTCGTCTGGGGCCCGGAGGGGCTCGACGAGGCCGAGGCCGGGCTCCTCGGGCCGGCCGCCTCGCTGAAGGGCCTCGACGTTCTGGAGATCGGGGCGGGCGCGGCGCAGTGCTCGCGCTGGCTGGCGGCGCAGGGGGCGCGGCCGGTGGCCCTCGACCTCTCGCACCGCCAGCTCCAGCACGCCCTGCGGATCGGCGGGGACGTGCCGCTGGTGGAGGCCGACGCCGGGGCCCTGCCCTTCAAGGACGGCTCCTTCGACCTGGCGTGCTCGGCGTACGGCGCGGTGCCGTTCGTCGCCGACCCGGTGAAGGTGTTCCGGGAGGTGCGGCGGGTGCTGCGGCCCGGCGGCCGGTGGGTCTTCTCGGTGACGCATCCGATCCGCTGGGCGTTCCCGGACGAGCCCGGCCCCGAGGGCCTCTCGATCGCGGCCTCCTATTTCGACCGCACCCCTTATGTGGAGCAGGACGAGCAGGGGCGGGCGGTGTACGTGGAGCACCACCGGACGATCGGCGACCGGGTGCGGGACGTGGTGGCCGGCGGCTTCCACCTGCTCGACCTGGTCGAGCCGGAGTGGCCGGAGTGGAACAGCCAGGAGTGGGGCGGCTGGTCCCCGCTGCGGGGGAATCTGATCCCGGGCACGGCGATCTTCGTCTGCGAGCGCACGGAGTAGCGACACCGATTTTCCTATGAACAGGTGGGTCCTGTGGACAACGGGGCCCACCTTTTTCGCGTCGCGTACGAGACTGAGTGCGTGATCCGAAACGACGCACTCGACCGTCTCCCCGTCCGCCATTCCGTCCCCGAGCTGCTCGCCGCGCTCGACCGGCGCGGTACGGCCGTGTTGTCCGCGCCTCCCGGCACCGGCAAGACGACGCTGGTGCCGCTCGCGCTCGCGGGTCTCATAGGAGAGGGACCGCGGCGTCGGGTCCTGGTGGCCGAACCGCGGCGGATGGCGGTGCGGGCGGCGGCCCGGCGGATGGCGTGGCTGCTCGGCGAGGAGGCCGGCGGCACGGTCGGCTTCTCGGTGCGCGGCGAGCGGCGCACCGGCCCCTCGACGCGGGTCGAAGTGGTGACCACGGGCATTCTGCTCCAGCGCCTCCAGCGCGATCCGGAGCTGGCGGGTGTCGACGTGGTGCTGCTCGACGAGTGCCACGAGCGGCATCTGGACGCCGACACGGCGATGGCCTTCCTCGTGGACGTGCGGGCCACCCTGCGGCCGGAGCTGAGGCTGATCGCCGCGTCGGCGACGAGCGACGCCGCGGCCTGGGCGGATCTCCTGACGGTCCTGGACGGCGGCGGGCCCGCGCCGGTGGTGTGGAGCAGGGGCGAGGGGCACGGCTGCCGGGTCTTCTTCGAGGCGCCGCCGTCGGGCATCCGGCCGGCCCACGGCACCTGGGTGGATCCGGCGCTGCTTCGGCACGTCGCCGCGACCGTCCGGCTCGCGCTGGAGCGCCACGAGGGGGACGTCCTCTGTTTCCTTCCGGGCACGGGGGAGATCGCCCGGACGGCCGGGATGCTGGCCGATGTCGACGCGGAGGTGCTCCAGCTGCACGGGCGGGCGCCGGCGGCGGTGCAGGACGCGGTGCTGCGCGGTACGGAGCCGGGTGGGCGGCGGCGGGTGGTGCTCGCGACCTCGGTGGCGGAGTCCAGCCTGACGGTGCCGGGGGTGCGGATCGTCGTGGACTCGGGACTGGCCCGTGAACCGCGTATGGACCACGCCCGCGGTCTTGGCTCGCTGGCGACGGTGACGGTCTCGGAGGCGACCGCGACCCAGCGCATGGGCCGGGCGGGCCGTGAGGCCTTCGGGATCGTCTACCGCTGCTGGGCGGAGGCGAACGACGGGGGCAGGCCGCGTTTCCCGTCGCCGGAGATCAAGGTCGCCGACCTGGCGGACTTCGCCCTGCGGGCGGCCTGCTGGGGCGACCCGACGGCGGAGGGGCTCGCGCTCCTCGACGTGCCGCCCGCCGGGGCGATGGCGGCGGCCCGTTCGGTCCTCGGCTCGATCGGAGCCGTGGACGGAGCGGGGCGGGCCACCGACCGCGGGGTACGGATGTCCCGGCTCGGTCTCCATCCCCGGCTCGGCCGCGCGCTCCTGGACGGTGCGCCGGAGGTCGGGGTGCGGCGGGCGGCGGAGGTGGTGGCGCTGCTCAGCGAGGAGCCGCCGCGCGACTACGGGGACGACCTGGCGGCGGCCTGGCGCACCGCCCGCCGGGGTGCCGACGGGTACGGCGCCCGCTGGAAGGCGGAGGCCCGCCGACTGGAGCGGTCGGCGACGGAGGCGGTGGGCGGTGGCGCCTCGGGGGCTTCGGCGACTTCGGCACGTTCGGGGGCTTCGGCGACTTCGGCACCCTCGGCGAGTTCGGGGGCTTCGGCGCACCTCGCTGTCGCCGGGGTATCGGCGGGGCCCGCTGTCGCCGGGGCTTCGGCGGGGCCCGCGACCGGGGACGACGCGGTGGCCGGTCTGGTGACGGCGCTCGCCTTTCCCGAGCGGGTGGCGAGGGCGCGGGAGCAGGGCGGCTATCTGATGGTGTCGGGGAGCGGTGCCCGGCTCGGTGAGGGTTCCGGGCTGCGGGCCACCCCGTGGCTGGCCGTGGCGGTGGCGGACCGTACGGCTCGGGACGCGACGGCGCGGGTGCGGCTGGCGGCCGTGGTGGACGAGGACATGGCGGGGCGGGCGGCCGGGCATCTGCGGTCCACCGGCGAGGAGGTCCGCTGGGAGGACGGGGACGTGGTCGCGCGGTCGGTGGACCGGCTCGGCGCGGTCGAGCTGACGGTCCGGCCGCTGGGGGCGAAGGCGGATCCCGCGCTCGTGCGGGAGGCGCTGCTCGACGGGCTGCGGCGCGAGGGGCCCGGGCTGCTGCGGTGGAGCCGGGAGGCCGGGGAGCTGCGCGCCCGGCTCGCCTTCCTGCACCGTGAGGTGGGGGAACCCTGGCCGGACGTGGCGGACGAGGCGCTGGTCGAGCGGGCCGGGGAGTGGCTGGAGCCGGAGCTGTCGCGGGCCGCGCGGCGCGCCGACCTGGGGCGGATCGACGCCGGTGAGGCCCTGCGGCGGCTGTTGCCGTGGGCGTCGGGCGAGGCGGGCCGGCTGGGGGAGCTGGCGCCCGAGCGGATCGAGGTGCCCAGCGGGTCGAGGATCCGGGTCGAATACGGCGCGGAGCGGCCGGTGCTCGCCGTGAAGCTCCAGGAGATGTTCGGGCTCGCTGAGACTCCTCGGGTGGCGGGGGTCCCGGTGCTCGTCCACCTCCTCTCCCCGGCCGGGCGGCCGGCGGCTGTCACCGCCGACCTGGCGTCGTTCTGGCGGGACGGCTACCGGTCCGTGCGGGCGGAGCTGAGAGGGCGGTACCCGAAGCATCCGTGGCCCGAGGACCCCTCCGCGGCGGAGGCGACCCGGTTCACGAGCGCGCGGCTCAGACGGGAGACGTGACCGGTGCGGCGGCGGGTTCCGTTGCCGGACGGCGGGAGCGGGCCTCCAGCCAGAGCGCGAGGGCGAGGAGGAGCAGTGCGAGGAAGGTCAGGCTCCAGGGGACGTAGGAGACGAGGAGGAGGACCGTGAGGCGGTTCGAGGCGACCATCTCGCCGACGCTCTCGATGTAGTCCTCGCGCATCTTCACATGACCCTCGAAGACGGTGAGGGTGTCGACGCCCATCAGCGCCTTGGCGTTGCGGAGCTCCTCCTTGTGGATCTCCTCGCCGTTGACGGGGGCGCCGGTGACGGGCTCGATCCAGAACATCCGCTTGGTGGTGTACCAGCGGGTGAGTCCGGATTGGGCGATGACCTCCGGGGGGATCTTGACCGGCATGGCCTTGGGCATGGGGACCTTGGTCCAGGGGATGGTCTGCTCGAAGTAGTAGACCTCCATGCCCCGGAAGGTGCGGGTGCCCTTGTAGTGGATGGGGGACGAGGTGCGGGTCTGGGCGTCGAAGTACTGGTAGTCCCGCTTCTCGGTGAGGAAGGGCCACTTGAACTCGATGCCCTCGCGCCGGACCGGGTCGCCGTCGACGGATTCGCCGGTGGCGTTGACGGGGTCCTGGGTGTGGGCGTCGAAGATGTACCGCTCGGGGACCTTGGAGACCATCTTTCCGTCGGGGCCCGTGATGTAGGCGAGGGCGTCCCAGACGACGACGTCCCGCCCGGCGTCGCGTTCGATGCGCCGCGACTCCTCCACGTTGCCCTTGAGGGTCTGGATGATCGTGATCTTGTCGACCTTCTCCGCCTTGAGGGTGGAGTAGTTGAGCAGGGTCGCGGGCTGCGCCTCCAGGACGGTCTCCTGGTACTGGTTCGGCGGGATCTTCGCCAGGCGGGGGAAGGCGTACCAGCGCAGGGTCGGGGCCATCGCGACGCAGAAGACGGCGAGGGCGAGGAGGACGAGGCTGGCTCGGCGGCGCACGGTCGCCCCCTACTTCTTGGGGCCGGGATCGGCGGTCAGCAGGGGCTTGGGAGAGGTGGGCCCGTCGGGCGGCAGATCGACCACGGAGACGAGGAGGATGAAGAGGAGGACTGGGGCGAGTCCGATGGCGGCGGCGACGAGGGCACGCATGGTCGGCCTCCCGAGTGCGATCTGATAGGTCGTCAGGGCGGGGGCACCGTAGCAACGCGACCGCGAGATGAGAACACGTTGCACCGCCCTGCCCGGGGAACCCGATGCCGCCCCGCCCCGGCGACCCGAAAGGCCGCCCCCGCGCCGGTAACCCGGAAGGCCGCACCTCCGCCCCGGCGACCCGGAAAGACCCCTCGCCCGTCTGGGGAACGCGAAGCGCCGCTCCCCCGCCCGGTGGGGGCGGCGGAGCGGCGCGGGGGAGGAGAAGGATGCGCGGGTGGGTCAGGCCGAGGGAGAGGGGGAGGCCTCGGGCGAGCCGGTGCCGGAGGAGGTCGGCTCCGGGGTCGGGCTCGGGGTCGCGGTGGGCGCGTCGACCGTCAGCTTGATCTCCGTGACGCCGCCTCCGGGCGCGGTGAGGCGGAGCACGTACGCGCCGGCCTTGTCGCCCGCGAGGATCGCCGGCAGGGAGATCAGGCCGTTCTCGTCCGTCTTCAGGACGAGCGTACGGACCCCGTCCTTGAAGGACGGGCCGTCGACGCTCTCCTTGGTGCCCGTGGAGTCGGCGATCACGGCGGTGACGAGCACACCGGGGGCGAGGGCGCCCTTGTCGGTGGCCTTCACCTGTACGGACTGGCCGAAGGTGGTGCCGGTGGTGGCCGACAGCGGGTCGCCGCCGACCCGGGCGAGGGCGTCCGCCTGTCGTTCGGTGACGGTCGCGGTGAACACGGTCGCGTCCATGCCGCGGCCCACGACGGTGGCCCTGACCGTGAACGACCCGGTCTTCTCGCCCGCCCGCAGGGTGGGGGCGGCGGCGATGCCGGCCGAGCCCGTGGTGACGGTCGCGGTCGTCACGCCGCCGGAGAAGCGGGTGTCGGTGGTGCCGGTGATCTCGAAGCGGATGCTCACACCGGTGACCGGCGCGCCCGCGGCGTCGAGCGCCGCGACCGTCGGGGCCTTGGTGAAGGCGCTCTCGGTGGTCGCGGTGAGCGGGCCGGAGGAGACGACCGCGAGGCGCGCGACCTTGACGGCGGGCGGCACGACCGGCGGAACGGGCGGCTTCGTCGGCGGCGTGACCGGGGGCTTCACCGGCGGGGTGGGCTTCGTCGGCGGCGTGGTGACGTCCGAAGGCCCGCCCGGCTTCGTCGGACCGGGCTTCGGCCCGCCCGTCTCGGAGGGCTTCGGGCCGGGGGTCGTCGGGGCGGGTGAGAGAGGCGACGTGGGGAGGGGGCGGTTGTCCTGGCCCCGGCCGTCGCTGCGGTCGACCGGCAGCACACCCGTGCCGTCCGGGACCTGGTGGGTGCCGCGCTGGTAGTACTCGAACCACGACATGACCGTGTTCAGGTACTCCGTCGAGCGGTTGTAGCTGAGGATCGCCCGGTCGAGGTCGGCCTGGAGCGCGAGGTTGCGGTCGTTGGCGCAGAGGTAGAGACCGGCGGCCTGCGCGGCGTCGTAGATGTTGTTGGGGTCCTTCTTCCCGTCGCTGTTCGCGTCCTGGCCCCAGGTGGCCCAGGTGGACGGGATGAACTGCATCGGGCCGACGGCGCGGTCGTGGGTGCGGTCACCGTCGAAGGCGCCGTCGTCGGTGTCCGAGATGTTGGCGAATCCGACGCCGTTGAGGACGGGGCCGAGGATCGGCGAGAGCGTGGTGCCGTTCGCGTCGACCTGGCCGCCGCGCGCCTGGCCGGACTCGACCTTGCCGATGCCGGCGAGCAGCTGCCAGGGCAGGTTGCAGCCGGGGGCGGTCGAACGGATCGACTGCTCGGCGCGCTGGTAGGCGGCGAGCACGGACGCGGGTATGCCGGCCTGGGCGGGCCCGGTGATCACCGGCAGCTTGACGGGGGGCACCCCGGGCTTGTTCGGCGTGTTCAGCGGCGGCAGTTCCGTGTAGTACGGCGAGTTGCCGGTGGCGGAGCCGTCGCCGGACGGCGGCGCGGCGTCCCCGGCGCCGATGGCCCGGTCTCCACCGGCGTTGTCGGTGGGCGGCGGGGTCATCTCCGGCGCCTGTGAGGCGGCGAGCGCGGCGACCGCCGCGGCCACCACCGCACCGCTGGTGGCCCCCTTGCGCAGCCTGCGGCCCAAGTGCGCTGACATGTCCGTGGTCCCTTCCCCCTCGACTGAGGTCCCGTGCTCCCCGCGCGAGACCTCCGGCGACCCTATGCCAACTCCCGTCCACCGGACACCGGCGCCTGACCGTGTTTCACGCTTTCGTCACCTCTCGGCCGCCTGACGACCTCCCCCGCCGGACGCGGAGAGCGACCGGAACGGGAACCGGCCGGAGGGTCGAACACCTCTTGCACTGCGGCCGATGATGTACTGCGGCCGTCGTCACCGGAACCTGGGGGAAGACCCGTTGCCGTTCACGCTGAGCCATGCCGCTGCCGTGCTGCCCGGACTGCGGCGGAACGGGACCGCGCGCGGACCGCTGGTCGCGTCCGCTCTCGTCGCGGGCTCCTTCGCGCCCGACATGACCTATTTCGCGGCGACGGCGTTCCCCGGGGCGATGGTCTTCGGGGACGTCACCCACTCCCCCGTCGGGATCGTCACGGCCGATGTCCTGATCACCGCCGTGCTGGTGACCCTGTGGCTGACCGTCCGTGAGCCGCTCGTCGCGCTGCTGCCCGCCCGGTGGCGCGAGCGGGTGTACGGGTTCGTCCGGGGCGAGGTCTGGCGCGACCGGCACCCGGCCGTGCTCGCCGGGTGGTTCGGCCTCTCCGCGGCCGTCGGTTCGACGACCCACGTCGTGTGGGACTCCTTCACCCACCTCGACCGCTGGGGCACCCGGACGCTGCCGTTCCTCGGTGACGTCGTGGCCGGGTTCCCCGTCTATCTCTACGCGCAGTACGGGGGTTCGGCGCTGGCGCTCGGAATCCTGGTCTGGTTCACGGCGCGGGCGCTCCGCTCCGCCGCGGGCGTGGAGCTGCCGACCGGGGTACGGGTCCCGGGCCAGCGCGGGCGGCTGCTCGCGGCCGGACTCATCGGCGGCTGCGTCCTCGCGGGGATGGCCCACCGGGTGCTGCGCTGGGCCGCGTACTGGGGCTGGGGCCGGATCGAGACACCCCTGGACGTCATTCCGACGGCCTGCTTCGGGGCCGGCGCGGGGCTCGTCGTCGGGCTCGTGCTGTACGGGGCGGGGGCACGGCTTCTGTGGGCGTCGCCCTCTCCGCGCCCGGAGGTTCCGACGCCCCCTTCCCCGGAGCCGCAGGGAGGGGACCGCCGCACGTGTGAGGTGGAGTCGGGCGCCGAGACCTAGGCCCGGCCGTCCAGCTCCCGTCGTCACCCGAAGGGCGCACGGGAGTGTGACGACAGGGCCCAGGTCGGGCAGGGGGCACTGTGGCGCCCACCTGCCGTGGTGGGTCAGTGCGCCGCCGAGTCCCAGTCGTGGCCCACGCCCACCGAGACGTCCAGGGGCGCGCGCAGGTCGGCCGCGGCCGACATCTGTTCGCGGACCAGGGCCTCGACCTGCTCGCGCTCGCCGGGGGCGAGTTCGAGCACGATTTCGTCGTGGACCTGGAGGAGCATCCGGGAGGCGAGACCCGCCTCGGTCAGCGCCCGGTCGACACCCAGCATGGCGACCTTCACGATGTCGGCGGCCGTGCCCTGGATCGGGGCGTTGAGCGCCATCCGCTCGGCGGCCTCGCGGCGCTGGCGGTTGTCGCTGTTCAGGTCGGGCAGGTAGCGCCGACGGCCGAGCATGGTCTCGGTGTAGCCGGTGGCGCGGGCCTCGTCGACGACCCGGCGCAGATAGTCCCGTACCCCGCCGAAGCGCTCGAAGTAGGTGTCCATCAGGCCACGGGCCTCGCCCGGGTCGATGTTCAGCTGCTGCGAGAGGCCGAAGGCGGAGAGGCCGTAGGCGAGGCCGTACGACATGGCCTTGATCTTGCGGCGCATCTCGGCGTCGACGGCGGACCGCTCGACGCCGAAGACCTGGGAGGCGACGGTGGTGTGGAGGTCCTCGCCGGAGGTGAAGGCCTCGATGAGGCCCTCGTCCTCGGAGAGGTGGGCCATGACGCGCAGCTCGATCTGGCTGTAGTCGGCGGTCATGAGGGCCTCGAAGCCCTCGCCGACGACGAAGCCGTGCCGGATGGCGCGGCCCTCGTCCGTCCGTACCGGCACGTTCTGCAGGTTGGGGTCGGTGGAGGAGAGGCGCCCGGTGGCGGCCACCGTCTGGCTGAAGGTGGTGTGGATGCGCCCGTCGGCGGCGATCGTCTTGATCAGGCCCTCGACGGTGGAGCGCAACCGGGCCTGCTCGCGGTGCCGGAGCATGATCACCGGCAGGTCGTGCTCGGTCTGGCCGGCCAGCCAGGCGAGCGCGTCCGCGTCCGTGGTGTACCCGGTCTTGGTCTTCTTGGTCTTCGGCAGGTTCAGCTCGCCGAAGAAGACCTCCTGCAGCTGCTTGGGCGAGCCGAGGTTGAACTCGTGGCCGACGGAGGCGTGCGCCTCCTTCACGGCCTGCTGCACCGCGCCTGCGAACTGCTGCTCCATGGCCTCCAGGTGGTCGCGGTCGGCGGCGATGCCGTGTCGCTCCAGGCGGGCGAGCAGGGCGGAGGTGGGCAGCTCGACGTCGTGCAGGAGCTCGCGGGCGCCGACCTCTCCGAGCTTCTCCTCGAAGGCCACGGCGAGGTCGAGGACGGCCCGCGCCTGGGTCATGAGGGCCTCGGCCTCGGCGGTGTCGTCGGCGCCGAAGGCGAGCTGGCCGTCGGCGGCGGCCGCGGGGGCGAGCTCGCGGTGGAGGTACTCGACGGAGAGCGCGTCGAGCGCGAAGGAACGCCGGCCGGGCTTCACGAGGTAGGCGGCGAGGGCGGTGTCCATGGTGACGCCCGCGATGCTCCAGCCGTGCTCGGGGAAGACCCGCATGGCGCCCTTGGCGTTGTGCATGGCCTTCGGCCGGTCGGGGTCGGCGATCCAGGCGGCCCAGGCCTGCTCGTCGGCCTCGTCGAGCGCGCTCGGCTCGAACCACGCGGCGGCGCCTCCGGCGGCGGCGAGCGCGATCTCGCCGACGTTCCCCGTGCCGAGGGCCCAGGTGTCGACGGTGGCGATGCCGAGGGGCTCGGTGCCGTGCTCGGCGAGCCAGGGGCCGAGCTCGCCGGCGCCGAGGACGGTGCCGTCGATCTCGACGCCCGCCTCCGGGGCCGGGGCGGTGTCCTCGGCGGCGCCCGGGTCGACGGCGAGGAGCCGCTCGCGCAGCGAGGGGTTGCGGATCTCCAGGGTGTCGAGGACGAGGGCGACGGCCCCGCGGTCGTACGGCTCGCGGGCGAGGTCCGTGACGCCCTTCGGCAGCTCGACGTCCGTGACCATCGCGGTCAGGCGGCGGTTGAGCTTGACGGACTCCAGGTGGTCCCGGAAGTTCTGGCCGGCCTTGCCCTTGACCTCCTCGGCGCGCTCGACGAGCTCGTCGAAGGAGCCGAACTGGTTGATCCACTTGGCGGCGGTCTTCTCCCCGACACCGGGGATGCCGGGCAGGTTGTCCGACGGGTCGCCGCGCAGGGCCGCGAAGTCGGGGTACTGCGAGGGCGTGAGGCCGTACTTCTCCTGGACCTTCTCCGGGGTGAAGCGGGTGAGCTCGGAGACGCCCTTGGTCGGGTAGAGCACGGTGGTGTGGTCGGAGACCAGCTGGAAGGAGTCCCGGTCGCCGGTGACGATCAGGACCTCGAAGCCGGCGGCCTCGGCCTGGGTGGCGAGGGTCGCGATGACGTCGTCGGCCTCGAAGCCGTCGACGGCGAACCGCGGCGCGTTCATCGCGTCGAGGAGCTCGCCGATCAGCTCGACCTGCCCCTTGAACTCGTCGGGGGTCTTGGAACGGTTCGCCTTGTACTCCGGGAACTCCTCGGACCGCCAGGTCTTGCGGGACACGTCGAAGGCGACCGCGAAGTGCGTGGGCGCCTCGTCGCGCAGCGTGTTCGCCAGCATCGAGGCGAACCCGTAGATCGCGTTCGTCGGCTGTCCGGTCGCGGTGGTGAAGTTCTCCGCGGGCAGCGCGAAGAACGCCCGGTACGCGAGCGAGTGCCCGTCCATGAGGAGCAGGCGGGGGCGGGGGTCTGCGGGGTTCTTCGATGCTGTCTCGGCCACACGACGATCCTGCCACGGACGACTGACAATCCCGCCCACCGTTCCCGTCGCCCCCGGCGGGGTGCCTGGCCGTCACCGCCGCGTGACAGGATCGGAGACGTACGCCGCAGGATTACCGCTCAAGGGAGAGCGCGATGGTCAGCAAGCCGCCGGTCGGCGACCCGGTCCAGGACGCACCGCAGGTCACACCGCCGCAGCACGCCGCCGCCGGGCTGCCCGCCATCGGGCACACCCTGCGGATCGCCCAGGAACAGATGGGGCTGCGGCGCACCGCGCGGACCCTGCTCAAGGTCAACCAGAAGGACGGCTTCGACTGTCCCGGCTGCGCATGGCCCGAAGAGGACAAGCGGCATGTGGCGGAGTTCTGCGAGAACGGCGCGAAGGCGGTCGCCGAGGAGGCGACGCTGCGCCGGGTGACCCCGGAGTTCTTCGCCGCGCACCCGCTGGCGGACCTGGCGACCCGCAGCGGGTACTGGCTGGGCCAGCAGGGCCGGATCACCCAGCCGATGCTGCTGCCGGAGGGCGGCGACCGGTACGAGCCGGTGACCTGGGAGCGGGCCTTCGCGATCCTGGCGGAGGAGCTCCGGGCGCTCGCCTCCCCCGACGAGGCGCTCTTCTACACCTCGGGGAGGACGAGCAACGAGGCGGCGTTCCTGCTCCAGCTCTTCGCCCGCGAGTTCGGTACGAACAACCTGCCGGACTGCTCCAACATGTGCCACGAGTCCTCGGGGTCGGCGCTGACGGAGACCATCGGCATCGGCAAGGGCAGCGTCTCCCTGGAGGACCTGCACCGGGCGGACCTGATCATCGTGGCCGGGCAGAACCCGGGGACGAACCATCCGCGCATGCTGTCGGCCCTGGAGAAGGCCAAGGCGGGCGGCGCGAGGATCATCTCCGTCAATCCGCTGCCCGAGGCGGGTCTGGAGCGGTTCAAGAACCCGCAGACCCCGCGGGGCATGCTCAAGGGCGCCGCGCTCAACGATCTCTTCCTCCAGATCCGGATCGGTGGCGACCAGGCGCTCTTCCGGCTCCTGAACAAACTGGTCCTGGAGACGGCCGGGGCGGTCGACGAGGAGTTCGTCCGCGAACACACCCACGGGTACGAGGAGTTCGCGGCGGCGGCCAGGGAGGCCGACTGGGACGAGACGCTCGCCGCGACCGGTCTGGACCGTTCCGAGATCGAGCGGGCCCTGGAGATGGTGCTCGCCTCGGAGCGGACCGTCGTGTGCTGGGCGATGGGCCTCACCCAGCACAAGCACTCGGTGCCGACCATCCGCGAGGTGGTCAACTTCCTTCTCCTGCGCGGGAACATCGGCCGGCCGGGCGCGGGGGTGTGCCCGGTGCGCGGCCATTCGAACGTGCAGGGCGACCGCACGATGGGGATCTTCGAACGGCCCGCGCCCGCCTTCCTCGACGCCCTGGACAAGGAGTTCGGGATCGTCTCGCCGCGCCACCACGGCTTCGACGTGGTCCGGTCGATCCAGGCCCTGCGGGACGGCGAGGCGAAGGTGTTCTTCGCGATGGGCGGCAACTTCGTGGGGGCGACGCCCGACACGGAGGCGACGGAGGCGGCGATGCGCCGGGCCCGGCTGACCGTCCACGTCTCGACGAAGCTGAACCGCTCGCACGCCGTGACGGGCACGCGCGCGTTGATCCTGCCCACCCTCGGCCGTACGGACAAGGACGTGCAGGCGGGCGGCAAGCAGTTCGTGACGGTCGAGGACTCGATGAGCCTGGTGCACGCCTCGCGGGGCAATCTGCCGCCCGCGAGCCCGCATCTGCTGTCCGAGCCGGCGATCGTGGCGAGGATGGCCCGCGCCGTCCTCGGCGACGGATCGGCCACTCCCTGGGAGGAGTTCGAGGCCGACTACGCCACGATCCGGGACCGCATCGGGCGCGTGGTGCCCGGTTTCGAGGACTTCAACGCCCGTCTCGCGGCGGACCCGGGCGGCTTCCGGCTGCCGCACGGACCGCGCGACGAGCGCCGCTTCCCCACGAAGACCGGCAAGGCGAACTTCACGGCGGCGCCCGTGGAGTACCCGAGGGTGCCGGCGGGGCGGCTCCTCCTGCAGACGCTGCGCTCGCACGACCAGTACAACACCACGATCTACGGCCTCGACGACCGCTACCGGGGCATCAAGGGGGGCCGCCGGGTCGTCCTGGTCCACCCCGAGGACGCGGCGGCTCTGGGCTTCGCGGACGGGGCGTACGCGGATCTGGTGAGCGAGTGGACGGACGGCAGCGAGCGGCGGGCGCCCGGCTTCCGGGTGGTGCACTACCCGACGTCCCGGGGGTGCGCGGCGGCCTACTACCCGGAGACGAACGTGCTCGTGCCGCTGGAGTCGACGGCGGACGTCAGCAACACCCCCGCGAGCAAGTCCGTGATCGTCCGTCTGGAAGAATCCGCCTCCGCCTAAGCGTTTGCTCAGGCAGCTCAGGAAGACCAGCCGTACGAAGACGTACGAAAAGAACGGAGCCGGGCATGGGTGAGCAGCAGCACGTGAAGTTCCCGCAGGAGGTCCTCGACGAGTACGCGGCGCTGGGTGTCGACCTCCCGGCGCTCTTCTCGGCCGGGCACCTCGGCAACCGGATGGGCGTCCAGATCCTGGAGGCCTCCGCCGAGCGGGTCGTCGGCACCATGCCCGTGGAGGGCAACACCCAGCCGTACGGTCTGCTGCACGGCGGCGCCTCCGCGGTGCTCGCGGAGACGCTGGGCTCCATCGGCTCGATGCTGCACGGCGGGGTGTCGAAGATCGCGGTGGGCGTCGACCTGAACTGCACCCATCACCGCGGGGTGCGCAGCGGTCTGGTGACCGGTGTGGCGACGCCGGTGCACCGCGGGCGGTCGACGGCCACGTACGAGATCGTGATCACCGACGAGCAGGAGAAGCGGGTGTGCACGGCGCGACTGACGTGCCTGCTGCGTGAGGTCACCGCGAAGGACGCGTCCAGCATTCCGGACACCTCGAACGCCTGAGCGGTGACACACAGGCTCTGACCAGCCAAGCACGACCAAGGGGCGGCACCTGCGGGTGCCGCCCCTTCGGCGTTCCGAGCGACCCCCCGCCCCCGCGATCGTCACGCTGTGTCACGTGCACAAGGTGTGGCTCATACCGAAGCGGAGGGGCTGGTTCGTCCGCTCAGCTTTCTGCCGTTGTCCGATATCCGGAGAGTCCGCTGAGCGGACCGTCAGTACCAAGAATCGCTCAAGCCCCTTAGCGGAACTGCACGTTCTCACTATGTGAACACCGCATTACAGACCCTAATGTCCCGGTTTTCCCAGCCCACGCGCACACTCTTTCCCCGTCGGCATAACAAGACAGTCACATCCTGACCTCGGCGCTCCCCGACCCTCCCCACCTGCGCTTAGAGTCACCGCCAGTCACCGCGCCGCCGGGCGCGTTCTACTGCACGGCCTTGTACCAACCCCAGTACGGCCCGGCGTTCCAAAACGGCACCCCTCGCTCCGCAGCTTCACGGCACCGCCTCATCCGAGGGGGCCGCGCCAGGGAAAGGACCCTTCGTGCGAAACCGTTCGATGCTCATACTCACCACCGCGGTCACCGCGGGAGCACTCACCCTCACCGCCTGTGGTTCGCGCGACGACAAGGGCGGCGCCGCCGAGAACGGCGACGGCGGCAACGTCACCGTGACCATCGGTCTCGACGCGCCCCTCACGGGTGAGCTGTCCGCCCTCGGCCTCGGCATCAAGAACTCCGCCGACCTCGCGGTCAAGACGGCCAACGAGAAGTCCTACGTCAAGGGCGTGACCTTCAAGCTGGAGTCCCTGGACGACCAGGCCCAGCCCTCCGCCGGCCAGCAGAACGCCACCAAGTTCGTCGCCGACAAGTCCGTCCTCGGCGTCGTCGGCCCGCTGAACTCCTCCGTCGCCGAGTCGATGCAGAAGGTCTTCGACGACGCCAAGCTGGTGCAGGTCTCCCCGGCCAACACCAACCCCGCGCTGAGCCAGGGCATCAACTGGAGCACCGGCGAAAAGAAGCGCACCTACAAGTCGTACTTCCGCACCGCCACCACGGACGCCATCCAGGGCCCGTTCGCCGCGCAGTACGTCTTCAAGGAGGCCAAGAAGACCAAGGCCTTCATCATCGACGACAAGAAGACCTACGGCGCCGGCCTCGCGGGCACCTTCAAGGGCGAGTTCGAGAAGCTCGGCGGCAAGGTCCTCGGCACCGAGCACATCAACCCGGACACCAAGGACTTCTCCGCGGTCGCGACCAAGGTGAAGAGCTCCGGCGCCGACGTCGTCTACTACGGTGGCGAGTACCCGGCCGCCGGCCCGCTGGCCAAGCAGATCAAGGAAGCCGGCGCGAAGGTCGTCGTCGTCGGCGGCGACGCGATCTACAGCCCCGAGTACGTGAAGCTCGGCGGCGCGGCCGCGACCAACGGCGACATCGCCACCTCGGTCGGCGCGCCGATCGAGTCCCTCGACTCCGCCAAGGAGTTCCTGGCCAACTACAAGGCCAAGGGCTACAAGGAGGCCTACGAGGCCTACGGCGGCTACGCCTACGACTCCACCTGGGCGATCATCGAGGCCGTCAAGAAGGCCGCCGAGGGCAACGGCGGCAAGGCCCCCGAGCGCGCCAAGGTCGTCGAGGCCATGCAGGGTGTCTCCTTCGAGGGCGTGACCGGCAAGGTCTCCTTCGACGAGTTCGGTGACACCACCAACAAGCAGCTGACGGTCTACAAGGTCGAGGGCGGCGCGTTCAAGCCGGTCAAGTCCGACACCTTCGGCGGCTGATCAACAGCCCCGCTCCGCAGCACCACTCAGCACCACTCAGCACCACTTTCACCGCGCGGGGGGCCGCACCAGGCTCCCCGCGCGGTGTCACATCCGTCGAAAGTCTCGGAGGACAATGCGGTGAACGAACTGCCGCAGCAGCTGGTCAACGGCCTGCTACTGGGATCCATGTACGGGCTCGTCGCCGTCGGCTACACGATGGTCTACGGCATCGTCCAGCTCATCAACTTCGCCCATGGCGAGATCTTCATGACCGGCGGCTTCGGGGCGCTCACGGTCTGGCTCATCCTGCCCGGCGGCACCAGCATGTGGGTCGCGCTGCCCGTCATGATCATCGGTGCCGTGATAGTCGCGACCACCATAGCCGTCGGGGCGGAACGGTTCGCCTACCGTCCGCTACGAGGTGGCCCCCGCCTCGCCCCGCTCATCACGGCCATCGGCCTCTCGCTCGCCCTGCAGTACGCGGTGTGGGTGTGGTACCCCGAGGCGAAGAGCGCCCGGACCTTCCCGCAGATCCCCGGCGGTCCGATCGAGCTCGGCCCGGTCACCATCCAGACCGGCGACGTCTTCCTGCTGATCGCCGCCCCGATCTGCATGGCCGTCCTCGCCTTCTTCGTCATGCGGACCCGCGTCGGCCGCGGCATGCAGGCCACCGCGCAGGACCCGGACACCGCCAAGCTCATGGGCGTCAACACCGACCGGATCATCGTGATCGCGTTCGCCCTCGGCGCCGCCATGGCCGCCGTCGGCGCCGTCGCCTACGGCCTCAAGTACGGCGTCGTCGACTACAAGATGGGCTTCCTCCTCGGACTCAAGGCCTTCACCGCCGCCGTCCTCGGCGGCATCGGCAACATCTACGGAGCCATGATCGGCGGAGTCGTCCTCGGTGTCGCCGAGACCATGGCGACGGCGTACGTCAGCCACATCCCCGGTATGGAGCAGCTCGGCGGCCAGTCCTGGGCCGACGTCTGGGCCTTCGTACTCCTCATCGTCGTACTCCTCGCCCGGCCACAAGGCCTCCTGGGCGAGCGCGTCGCGGACAGGGCGTGAGCACCATGACCACCATCTCCGAGAACACCCAGGCAGCAACGGCCTCCCAGCGGGACGAAGCGACCGGTCTGATCGGCTTCCTGCCGGCCAAGGCCGCCCGCGCCCTCGCCCTGGGCGGCTCCGGCCTCACCGTCGCCGCCTGCTTCCTCGCCTGGACCTGGACGCCCACGTTCCCCGGCGACCTCACGTACTACGGCTCCCCCGCCGGCCTCCAGACGCAGGTCCTCGTCCTGGGCCTGCTCACCGCCCTCTTCGCCCTCTCCTCCTACGGCGTCAAGGGCACCCGCTGGCTGACCCCCGCCGGCGCCGACGCGGCCATCAAGGTCGCCGCGCTCGCCACCTTCGGCACCACCTGGTACACCGTCGCCGCGATCAGCATCTCGCTGGGCGGCCCGATCAACCTGGAGCCGGGCGGCGCGATCGTCGCGCTCACCTCCCTGCTCACCCTCCTCGGCGCCCTCGCCCTCCCCTTCGAACGGCCCGCGGTACACCCCGTGGACCCCGAGGACACCGGCTGGGACCAGTTCAAGCACCGCGCCGGCAACGGCTGGACGGCCTTCAAGGGCGCCTTCGCCGTCACCGGCACCGCCCGCAAGCTGCCCCCGATGCACTCCACGGTCGAGATCCTGATCATCACGGGCATCCTCGCCGCGGCGCTCGGCGTCTTCACCTACGGCGTCGGCACCGAGTACGACGAGCTGTTCGTCGGCTTCCTGATCACGGCCGGCCTCGGCTTCGCCGCGATCAACAAGTCCGGCCTCATGCAGCAGGCCACCCAGCTCACCAAGAAGCACCAGAACCTCACCATCGCGGGTGCGTTCATCGCGGCGGCGCTCTTCCCCTTCACCCAGACCGACGACCAGTACGCGACGCTCGGCGTCTACATCCTGATCTTCGCCACGGTCGCCCTGGGCCTGAACATCGTCGTCGGCCTCGCCGG
The DNA here is from genome assembly GCF_001418135.1 of Streptomyces aureus. GTDB lineage: Bacteria > Actinomycetota > Actinomycetes > Streptomycetales > Streptomycetaceae > Streptomyces > Streptomyces aureus_A. The sequence continues at coordinate 10,763 of NZ_LIPQ01000487.1, read as the reverse complement.
TCTCCTCGACCTCGGCTACGTCGCCTTCCTCGGCGTCGGCGCCTACGCGGCCGCCCTCGTCTCGGGCGCCCCGACCTCCCCGTTCGGCGTCCACCTCCCCTTCTGGGCCGCCGTCCTCGTCGGCGCCGGAGCCTCCCTGGTCTTCGGTGTCCTCATCGGCGCCCCCACCCTGCGACTGCGCGGCGACTACCTCGCCATCGTGACGCTCGGATTCGGTGAGATCTTCCGCATCGCCGTCATGAACACCGACGGCACCTCCGGCCCGGACATCACCAACGGCTCCAACGGCATCGCGTCCATCCCGAACCTCAACATCTTCGGGTTCGACTTCGGCGCCGAGCACGCCATCGCCGGCTTCACCATCGGCCGCTTCGCGAACTACTTCTTCCTGATGCTGCTGATCATGGCGGTCGTCGTGCTGGTCTTCCGCCGCAGCGGCGACTCCCGCATCGGCCGCGCCTGGGTCGCCATCCGCGAGGACGAGACCGCCGCGCTCGCCATGGGCATCAACGGCTTCCGGGTCAAGCTCATCGCCTTCGCGCTCGGCGCCTCGCTCGCCGGCCTCGCCGGCACCGTGCAGGCCCACGTGACCTACACGGTGACCCCGGAGCAGTACCTCTTCGCCGGACCGATCCCGCCCAACTCCGCCTTCCTGCTCGCGGCCGTCGTCCTCGGCGGCATGGGCACGATGAGCGGTCCCCTGGTCGGCGCCTCGCTGCTCTTCCTCATCCCGAACAAGCTCCAGTTCATGGGCGAGTACCAGCTCTTCGCCTTCGGCGTCGCGCTGATCCTGCTCATGCGCTTCCGCCCGGAGGGCATGATCGCCAACCGGCGCAACCAGCTGGAGTTCCACGAGCACGACGAGACGCCCGCCACGCCCGTCAAGGCAGGTGCCTGAACCATGACGACCACCACGAAGACCGCCGACGCGACCACCGCGCCGACCGCCGGCCAGACCGTTCTCGACGCCCGCGGGGTCACCATGCGCTTCGGCGGCCTCACCGCCGTGCGCGACGTGAACCTGACCGTCAACAGCGGCGAGATCGTCGGCCTCATCGGCCCCAACGGCGCCGGCAAGACCACCTTCTTCAACTGCCTCACCGGCCTCTACGTCCCCACCGAGGGAGAGGTCCGGTACAAGGGCACGGTCCTGCCGCCCACGTCGTACAAGGTCACCGACGCCGGCATCGCCCGCACCTTCCAGAACATCCGTCTCTTCCACAACATGACGGTCCTGGAGAACGTCCTCGTCGGACGCCACACCCGGATGAAGCAGGGCCTCTGGTCCGCGCTGCTCCGACTGCCCGGCTTCAAGAAGGCCGAGGCGGAGGCGACCGAGCGGGCGATGGAACTCCTGGAGTTCATCGGCCTCCAGGACAAGGCCCAGCACCTCGCCAAGAACCTCCCGTACGGAGAGCAGCGCAAGCTGGAGATCGCCCGCGCCCTCGCGAGCGACCCCGGTCTGATCCTGCTCGACGAGCCCACCGCCGGCATGAACCCGCAGGAGACGCGGGCGGCGGAGGAACTCATCTTCGCCATCCGGGACATGGGCATCGCCGTGCTCGTCATCGAGCACGACATGCGGTTCATCTTCAACCTCTGCGACCGGGTCGCCGTGCTCGTCCAGGGCCAGAAGCTGATCGAGGGCGACAGCCAGACCGTCCAGAGCGACGAGCGGGTCATCGCCGCGTACCTGGGCGAACCCGTCGCGGACGCATCGGCGGAGGAGACCCCCGCGCCGGAGGCCCCCGCGAAGGCCGCCCCCTCCGAGGACACGTCCGCCGACGAGGACGCGCCGTCGGAGGACGACGCCCCCAAGGCCCCCGAGGCGACCGACACCCCCGAGGCCCCCGCCGACGAGGCGCCGGCCGCCGAGGAGACCTCCTCGGAGGACACCACGCAAGACCCTGCTTCGGGCAAGGAGAACGACGCATGACCGCACTGCTCGAAGTCGAGGACCTGCGCGTCGCCTACGGAAAGATCGAGGCCGTCAAGGGCATCTCCTTCTCCGTCAACGCCGGTGAGGTCGTCACCCTCATCGGCACCAACGGCGCCGGGAAGACCACCACCCTGCGGACCCTCTCCGGGCTCCTCAAGCCGGTCGGCGGCCAGATCAAGTTCGAGGGCAAGTCCCTCCGCAAGATCCCCGCGCACAAGATCGTCTCACTGGGTCTGGCCCACTCCCCCGAGGGCCGGCACATCTTCCCCCGCATGACGATCGAGGAGAACCTCCTCCTCGGCGCCTTCCTCCGCAAGGACACCGCCGGCATCGCCAAGGACGTCCAGCGCGCCTACGACCTCTTCCCGATCCTGGGCGAGCGTCGCAAGCAGGCGGCCGGCACCCTCTCCGGCGGCGAGCAGCAGATGCTCGCCATGGGCCGGGCGCTCATGTCCCAGCCGAAGCTGCTCATGCTCGACGAACCCTCCATGGGCCTCTCGCCGATCATGATGCAGAAGATCATGGCGACCATCGCCGAGCTGAAGGCCCAGGGCACCACGATCCTGCTCGTCGAGCAGAACGCCCAGGCCGCGCTCGCCCTCGCGGACCAGGGCCACGTCATGGAGATCGGCAAGGTCGTGCTCTCGGGCACCGGCCAGAACCTGCTCCACGACGAGTCCGTCCGCAAGGCGTACCTCGGCGAGGACTGACCCACCCGGTCGGCACCACGGACAGAAGGCCCGCCCCACAAAGCCGTGGGGCGGGCCTTCTCCGTGCGCCTGCGGGACGGGGCGGGCAGGGCGGGCGGCGGCTACTGGCCCTTGGCCGCCTTCTTCTCCTCGGCGTCCTCGATGACCGCCTCGGCGACCTGCTGCATGGACATCCGCCGGTCCATGGACGTCTTCTGGATCCAGCGGAACGCGGCCGGCTCCGTCAGCCCGTACTGGGTCTGCAGGACGGACTTGGCGCGGTCCACCAGCTTGCGGGTCTCCAGACGCTGCGAGAGGTCGGCGACCTCCTGCTCCAGGGCGCGCAGTTCGGAGAAGCGGGAGACGGCCATCTCGATGGCCGGCACCACGTCGCTCTTGCTGAACGGCTTCACGAGGTACGCCATGGCGCCGGCGTCCCGGGCCCGCTCGACGAGCTCGCGCTGCGAGAAGGCGGTGAGCATGAGGACCGGGGCGATGGACTCGCCGGCGATCTTCTCCGCGGCCGAGATGCCGTCCAGGACGGGCATCTTCACGTCGAGGATGACGAGGTCGGGGCGGTGCTCGCGGGCGAGCTCGACGGCGGTCTGGCCGTCTCCGGCCTCGCCGACGACCGTGTAGCCCTCTTCCTCCAGCATCTCTTTGAGGTCGAGGCGGATGAGGGCCTCGTCCTCGGCGATGACGACACGGGTCGTCAGCGGCGGGACGTGCGACGCGTCGGCGTCGTCGGCGGGCTGGGGCGACTCGGGGGCGGTCACGGTACTCCTTGGTACGGGGCGGGGCACTGCTCACCACGAGCCTACCCAGCTGCGATAAGCTATGGACACGGCGGGGAGCCGCCAACCTTCACTTCGAAGGAAGCCTCGGTAGTCCAGCGGAAGAGACACGGTGCTCAAACCACCGACAGCGTGGGTTCGAATCCCACCCGGGGCACTTCACCTTTGATTCCCAGGTCGCCGCGTACTCGGTGATCGTCACCCACGCGCGTGAACTCCGCGGATTCACCCACGGTCACTGCGGCTCAGCAGCCGCGCTCGACTGCGCGTACGACATCGGAACGCGTCAGCGGGCATTGGCGCTCGTCGCCCAGGGCCGCAGCTTGAACTCCGTCAGCAAGCAGACCGGGATCTCCCGCGCGGCCGATCGACGGGAAGCGCAAGCGGTACGAGTACCCCCGGTACTTCTTCACCGACAAGTCCGACGACATCCGTCAGCTGTTCGGCGACACCCTCGACAGGGTCGGTGTCGAATGGACGAGCACCGATCGCGGCACCGACCCGTACAACATCTCCGTCGCCCGCAAAGCCTCCGTCGCCCTCATGGACGCGCACGTCGGGCCCAGGCACTGACCCCCTACGTCAGCGGATCCCCGATGTGGTGGACCCGTACCAGGTTCGTCGAGCCCGCGACTCCCGGCGGGGAGCCGGCCGTGATCACCACGATGTCGCCCTTCCGGCAGCGGCCGATCCTCAACAGCTCCTCGTCCACCTGCGCCACCATCGCGTCCGTCGAGTCCACGTGCGGGCCGAGGAAGGTCTCGACGCCCCAGGTGAGGTTGAGCTGGGAGCGCGTCGCCGGGTCCGGGGTGAAGGCGAGCAGGGGGATGGGTGAGCGGTAGCGGGAGAGCCGCTTGACCGTGTCGCCGGACTGGGTGAAGGCGACGAGGAACTTGGCGCCGAGGAAGTCGCCCATCTCGGCGGCCGCGCGGGCCACCGCGCCGCCCTGGGTGCGGGGCTTGTTCCGGTCGGTGAGGGGCGGGAGGCCCTTGGCGAGGACGTCCTCCTCGGCCGCCTCGACGATGCGGCTCATGGTGCGGACGGTCTCGATGGGGTAGCGGCCGACGCTGGTCTCGCCGGAGAGCATCACGGCGTCGGTGCCGTCGATGACGGCGTTGGCGACGTCGCTGGCCTCGGCGCGGGTGGGGCGGGAGTTGTCGATCATCGAGTCGAGCATCTGGGTGGCGACGATGACGGGCTTGGCGTTGCGCTTGGCGAGTTTGACGGCGCGCTTCTGGACGATCGGCACCTGCTCCAGCGGCATCTCGACGCCGAGGTCGCCGCGGGCGACCATGATGCCGTCGAAGGCGGCGACGATCTCCTCGATGTTGTCGACGGCCTGCGGCTTCTCGATCTTGGCGATGACGGGCAGGCGGCGGCCTTCCTCGTCCATGATCCGGTGGACGTCGTCGATGTCCCGGGCGCTGCGGACGAAGGAGAGTGCGATGACGTCGGCGCCGGTGCGCAGTGCCCAGCGCAGGTCTTCGATGTCCTTGTCGGAGAGGGCGGGGACGGAGACGGCGACGCCGGGCAGGTTGAGGCCCTTGTTGTCGGAGACCATGCCGCCCTCGATGACGACGGTGTTCACCCGGGGCCCGTCGACGGAGGTGACTTCCAGGGTGACGCGGCCGTCGTCGACGAGGATGCGCTCGCCGGTGGTGACGTCGGCGGCGAGGCCGGAGTAGGTCGTTCCGCAGCGGTGGCGGTCGCCTTCCGTCGGTTCGACGGTGATGGTGAACTCGTCGCCGCGTTCAAGGAGTACGGGGCCTTCACGGAAGCGGCCGAGGCGAATCTTCGGGCCTTGAAGGTCGGCGAGGACGCCGATGCTGCGGCCGGTCTCGTCGGAGGCTTTGCGTACGCGCTGGTAGCGCTCCTCGTGTTCGGCGTACGAGCCGTGGCTGAGGTTGAAGCGGGCCACGTCCATTCCGGCCTCGATCAATGCCTTGATCTGGTCGTATGTTTCGGTGGCGGGCCCAAGGGTACAAACGATTTTCGCTCGGCGCATGTGTCGAGCCTAGGCCTTACCCGCGAGTAGCGAGTTGGCAGGACATGACTACTCAACAACCTTTCCATGAAAGGCTGTTGACAAGTCTTGAATCTGTGCGCCGGGGTGCTCCGATGAGCGATTTTCGCGCCCCGGCGCCCCTTGTCTCACAGTGCGGGCGGCCGCATCGTGAAGCGCGCCACGACCTCGGCGGTCACCGTCTGGCGCTGCGGTTCGAGGTCGAGCGGCGGGGCCTCCCCGACCCCTTCCGCCGAGTACGCCACCGCCGCCGAGCCGAAGGCCGCCCGACGTGGCATCAGGGGCTCCGCGACGCCCGCGTCCGACAGTTCGAGGAGTGAGGAGAGGGAGGTGCCGAGCGCCTCGGCGTAGGCCCGCGCTCGTTGCACCGCCTCCGTCACCGCGAGCCTGCGGGCCTCCGCGTACGCCGGGGAGGCCGGGCGCAGGAACCACCACGGGCCGTCGACGCTCGTCAGTTCCAGGTCGGCGAGCCGGGTCACGAGCTCTCCGAGCACGGTGAAGTCGGTGAGTTCCGCGGTGACCCGCACCCGGCCGTGGAAGGCGTGCACCCGCTCCCCCCGCCCCTTGCGGGTGAGCTCGGGGGAGATCGAGAAACTGCCCGTCTCCAGTTTCTCCACCGCGGAGCCCTGCGCCTTGACCAGGTCGAGCACCAGGGCGTTGCGCCGGGTGAGGTCCGCGAGCGTGGCCGACCGGTCGGGCCCGCGGGCGGAGACGGCCACCCAGATCCGGGCGAGTTCCGGGTCGACGTCGAGACGTCCCTCCCCGCGAACCGTCACCTGGGGTGCCTCCGGGGTCGCGTGTTCCTGCGTCACGTCCTGACTCCTCCGTGTTCGGCAGCGATCGTCCACCGAACACTTTCCCACTCCGTAACCCGAAAGCTCTGTTGCCGACGTGGCCGTCCGGGTCAGAATCTACGCGCGTTGTGCGCCATGGTCGGCGCCGACGGCACGGAACCACAAGGGGAGAGATCACATGCCGCTGAACCGCAGGACGTTCCTGGAGCGCTCGGCCGCCGCCGGGGCCGGAGTGGCCGTCGCCGGAGCCGTCGCCGTTCCCGCCGAGGCCCATGGCGGCCACGGCCGCCCGCGTCCGCGGAAGCGGTACTCCTTCACCGTGATGGGCACCACCGACCTGCACGGCAACGTCTTCAACTGGGACTACTTCACGGACAAGGAGTTCGACGACAAGGCCCACAACGACGTCGGCCTCGCCAAGATCTCCACCCTGGTCGACCAGGTCCGCAAGGAGAAGGGCCGCCGCAACACCCTCCTCATCGATGCCGGCGACACCATCCAGGGCACCCAGCTGTCGTACTACTACGCCAAGGTCGACCCGATCACCGCCCGCCGCGGCCCGGTCCACCCGATGGCCCAGGCGATGAACGCCATCGGCTACGACGCCGCCGCGCTCGGCAACCACGAGTTCAACTACGGCATCCCGGTGCTCCGCAAGTTCGAGGAGCAGTGCGACTTCCCGCTGCTCGGCGCCAACGCGCTCGACGCCAAGACCCTGCGCCCGGCCTTCGCCCCGTACAGCATGCACCGGCTGCGCACCCCGCACGGCAAGGACGTCAAGGTCGCGATACTCGGCCTGACCAACCCCGGCATCGCGATCTGGGACAAGGCGAACGTCAGCGGCAGGATGGTCTTCCCGGGTCTGGAGGAGCAGGCCGCGAAGTGGGTGCCCAGGCTGCGCTCCATGGGCGCGGACGTGGTCGTCGTCTCGGCGCACTCCGGGTCCAGCGGCACCTCCTCGTACGGTGACCAGCTCCCCCACATCGAGAACGCGGCCGGGCTCGTCGCCGAGCAGGTGCCGGGCATCGACGCGATCCTCGTCGGCCACGCGCACACCGAGATCGCCGAGTACCGGGTGAGGAACAAGGAGACGGGCAAGGACGTGGTCCTGTCCGAGCCCCTGAAGTGGGGCCAGCGCCTGACCCTGTTCGACTTCGACCTGGTGTGGGAGAAGGGCTGCTGGAGCGTCGAGAAGGTCGCCGCCCAGGTCCTGAACTCCAACACGGTGGCGGAGGACCCGGAGATCACCGGGCTGCTCGGGGACGAGCACAAGAAGGTCGTGGAGTACGTCAACCAGATCATCGGCACCTCCACCGTCGCCATGACCACGGCCGACGCGCCGTGGAAGGACGAGCCGATCATCGACCTGATCAACGTCGTGCAGGCCGAGACCGTGAAGGCGGCTCTCGCCGGCGGCGCCCACGCGGCCCTGCCGGTCCTGTCGCAGGCCTCCTGCTTCTCCCGTACGGCCCGCATCCCGGCCGGTCAGGTCTCCATCAAGGACGCCGCGGGCCTGTATCCGTTCGAGAACACCCTGGAGGCCCGTCTGATGACGGGCGCCCAGCTGAAGGACTACCTGGAGTTCTCGGCGCGGTACTACGTCCAGACCCCGGCGGGTGCTCCGGTGGACACCGCGAGGCTGACCAACGCCGACGGCATCCCGGACTACAACTACGACGCCGTCCACGGGCTCACGTACGACATCGACATCGCGAGGCCGGCCGGTTCACGGATCGTGAACCTGTCCTTCGAGGGCAGGCCCCTGGACCCGGCGGCGAAGTTCGTCCTCGCGGTCAACAACTACCGGGCGAGCGGCGGCGGGGCGTTCCCGCATGTCGCCGGTGCCCAGCAGCTGTGGGCCAACTCGGACGAGATCCGTAACACCATCATCCAGTGGGTGAAGGCGAAGGGGACGGTGGACCCGTCCCTGTTCGCCTCGGTGGGCTGGAAGCTGACGCGGGACGGTGTGCCCGTCTTCTAGGGGTCAGCGGGTTCTCACTGCTGTACGAGAGGCGTCAGCTTCTGGCCCTGGGCCGGGATGCTCGGCGCCTCTCGTGTCTCCAGGCCGAAGCTGGTGAAGGCCGTGCGGCGAGGGAGCGGGTACGGCTCCTTGCCGGTGACCGAGTTGAGGATGGTGGCGCTCCGCCAGGCCGCGAGGCCGAGATCGGGGGCACCGACGCCGTGGGTGTGCCGCTCGGCGTTCTGTACGTGTACGGCGCCGGTCACCGAGGGGTCGAGGACGAGCCGGTATCGCTCGTCGACGCGGGCGCGCCCCGCGGAGTCGTGGCGGAGGTAGGGGTCGAGCCCGGCGAGCATCCGGTCCACCGGCCGTTCCCGGTAGCCGGTGGCGAGGATGACGGCGTCGGTGGTGAGCCGGGAGCGGGTGCCCTGCTGGAGGTGTTCCAGGTGCAGCTCGACCTGGGTGGTGGCGACCCGGCCGGCCGTGCGGACCCGGACGCCCGGGGTGAGGACGGCGTCCGGCCAGCCGCCGTGCAGGGTCCTGCGGTACAGCTCGTCGTGGATGGCGGCGATCGTGTCGGCGTCGATGCCCTTGTGCAACTGCCATTGCCGGGGCATGAGTTCGTTGCGGACGTGCTCGGGCAGGGCGTGGAAGTAGCGGGTGTAGTCCGGGGTGAAGTGCTCGAGCCCCAGCTTCGAGTACTCCATGGGGGCGAAGGCCTCGGTGCGGGCCAGCCAGTGGATCCGTTCGGCGCCGGCGGGGCGGGCGCGGAGCAGGTCGAGGAAGACCTCGGCGCCGGACTGGCCGGATCCGATGACGGTGACGTGTCCGGCGGCGAGGAGCGTGTCGCGGTGTGCGAGGTAGTCGGCGGAGTGGAAGACGGGGACGCCGGGGGCGTCGGCGAGCGGCTTGAGCGGCTCGGGGACGTACGGCTCGGTGCCGACGCCGAGGACGACGTTGCGGGTGTACGCGCGGCCCAGGGCCTCGGCCTCGCCGTCCGGGTCGAGCTGGGTGAAGTCGACCTCGAAAAGGCGTCGTTCGGGGTTCCAGCGGACGGAGTCGACCTGGTGGCCGAAGTGGAGACCGGGGAGCCGCTCGCTGACCCAGCGGCAGTAGGCGTCGTATTCGGCGCGCTGGATGTGGAACTTCTCGGCGAAGTAGAAGGGGAAGAGACGCTCGCGGCTCTTCAGGTAGTTGAGGAAGGTCCAGGGGCTGGCCGGGTCGGCCAGGGTCACCAGGTCGGCGAGGAACGGGACCTGGAGCGTGGCGCCCTCGATGAGGAGGCCGGGGTGCCAGTGGAAGGCCGGCTTCTGCTCGAAGAAGGCGGTGGCGAGTCCGCCGGGGAGACCGTGCGCGAGTGCGGCGAGCGAGAGGTTGAAGGGGCCGATGCCGACGCCCACGAGGTCGTGGGGGCGGTCGTGGTCGTCCTGGGGGGTGCTGCCGGTGCTGCCGGTCATCGGTGCGCGCTGCCTTCCACGAGGGTGATGAGCTGAGCCAGGTCGCCGGGGGTGGCGTGGGGGTTGAGCAGGGTGGCCTTGAGCCAGAGGCGGCCGTCCGCCTCGGCGCGGCCGAGGACGGCGCGGCCCTCGACGAGGAGGGTGCGGCGGACGGTGGCGATGGTCGCGTCGGTGACACCGGGGCCGTTCGGCCGGAACAGGACGGTGGTGAGGGTGGGACGGGCCCGGAGGTCGAGGCCCGGCGCCTTCTCCACGAGGTCGGCCAGCTCCTGCGCCCGGTCCATGCAGGCGTCGACGAGTTCGCCGAGGCCGGTGCGGCCGAGGGCGCGGAGGGTGACGGCGGTCTTGAGGACGTCCGGGCGGCGGGTGGTGCGCAGGGAGCGGCCGAGGAGGTCGGGGAGGCCGGCCTGGGTGTCGTCGTCGGCGTTGAGGTACGCGGCGGTGTGCCCGAGCACGGTGAGGTCGGCCGGGTCGCGTACGGCGAGGAGTCCGGCGGCGGCCGGCTGCCAGCCCAGTTTGTGGAGGTCGACGGTGACGGTACGGGCGCGGGTCAGGCCGTCGAGGAGGGAGCGGTGCCGACGGCTGAAGAGGACGGGGCCTCCGTAGGCGGCGTCCACGTGGAGGTCGGCGTGGCGCTCCTCGCAGAGGTCCGCCAGGGCCGGGATCGGGTCGATGAGGCCCTCGTCGGTGGTTCCCGCGGTGGCCGCGACGAGGATCGGCCCGGTGAGCGCGGTCAGTGCCTCGCGCAGGGCGGTGGGGTCCAGGGTGCCGAGGGGTGTGGGCACCACGACGGGCTCGGGGAGGCCGAGGAGCCAGGCGGCCCGCTGGAAGGAGTGGTGGGCGTTAGCGCCGACGACGGTGCGGACGGCGGGGCCGAGACGCTCCCTCGCGAGGAGCAGGGCGAGCTGGTTGGACTCGGTGCCGCCGGTCGTGACGACGGCGTCGGGGTTCGTGGCGTCCGGATAGACCTCGGCGGCGAGGGCGGCCGTGACCCGCTCCTCGATCGCGGAGGCGGCGGGGGCCTGGTCCCAGGAGTCCATGGACGGGTTGAGCGCGGAGGCCGCGAGGTCGGCGGCGGCGGCGAGGGCGAGGGGCGGGGTGTGGAGG
>NZ_LIPQ01000486.1 GCF_001418135.1 Streptomyces aureus | reverse complement strand
GGACCGGTCCGTGACCGGGCGGACACGGTGCTCGTCGTACGCGGGGAGGAACTGTGGCGGGCGCCCGGTCACGGACCGGTCCGTGTCTCCGCCGACCCCGCGCGGCGGCTCGCCCGCCCGGCACCCGGCGGGGAGCTGCTCGCCGAGGGCCCCGCGGTGGCCGTCGCGGCCGGACAGGCCCGGCGCTGGGCGATGCTGGCGACGGCCGCGCAGTCACTGGGCGTGGGCCTGGCGCTGCTCGACCGGACGGTCGCGTACGCCCGTCAGCGCGCGCAGTTCGGCACCCCGATCGGCGCGTTCCAGGCGGTCAAGCACCGCCTGGCGGACACCCTGCTGGCTTTGGAGTTCGCGCGGCCGGCGCTGTTCGGGGCGGCGGTGACGATGACGCCCGGGGACCTGGCCGCGGCCAAGGTGACCACGGGTGAGGGCGGGTACACGGCGGCGCGCACCGCGCTCCAGATCCACGGCGCGATCGGCTACACGGAGGAACTGGCCCTGTCCCTGTGGCTCCGCAAGGCCCGCCCCCTGAGGGACGCCTGGGGCGACCCGGCCACCTGCCGGGCGACGGTCCTCGGCGCGTACTCCTGACCGGGCCGTGACGCCCGGCCGGCTGGGCTCATGACACCCGGCGGGGCGGGCTGTCGTCGTTGCCGCGCCGGAAGGTGCGGGCCGGGCGCCCGGCGGACCAGACGCGGACGACGAGCTCGTCGCCGTCCACCCAGGTCCGTACGACCTCGGTCGGGTCCACCCGGAAGAGGTGGAACGGCTGGGGCTCGCCCGCGTCGGCGACGTACCGGGCGACGGTCTCCGGGTCGGTGACCTCGACCGCCCGCCCGGAGACACGGACGTCACCGCCGCCCATGCCGGTGCCCGCGCCGAGGTTGGCGAGGAGGGTGAGCCGGGGGTCGCGGCGCAGGTCACGGGCCTTGCGGGAGCCGGGCATCATGCCGAGCCAGAGCTCGCCGAAGCGGAAGCCCACCTCGATGCCGCTGAGCCGGGGAGAGCCGTCCTCGCGCACGGTGGCGAGGGCGTGGTGGGTGTACTGCCCGAAGCGCTCGCGCACGGTCTCGGCGAATTCGGGTTCGGCGGCCTCGAAGGCCGACCAGGTGGTTCCGGTTCCGGTGTCTCCCATGCGTCCAGGAAACACCGGATACCCGACATCCACTGTCCGGATTACTCCGGATGTCGTCAGGAGGAGGCGGAAGCGGCGACGGTGGCGGCGCGCTCGGCGGCGCTGCGCTCGACGCAGAACTCGTTGCCCTCCGGGTCGCCCAGGGTCGCCCAGCCCGTGCCGTCCGGGTTGCGGCGGTCGTCGAGGAGGGTGGCGCCGAGGCCGAGCAGCCGCTCGACCTCCTCGTCACGGGTGCGGTCCTGCGGCTGGAGGTCGAGGTGGACGCGGTTCTTGACCTCCTTCGCCTCGGGCACCTGGATGAAGAGGAGGCCGGCCCCGGGCGTCTCGACGAGCGCCTCCTCGTCGCCCGGCTGGTCCTCGTCGGAGACCTTGGAGTCCAGGACCTTCGCCCAGAAGGTGGCGAGGGCGTAGGCGTCGGCGCAGTCGATGGTGACGTGTCGTACGAGAGAGGTCATACGGTCATGATCCACCGGCGTCCGAGCAGAGGGCCAATGCTTTCCGGCCGCCTTCCACCGGAACGGGTCGGCCGTTTCCACGGGTTGGGCGGGCCCGACCGGCTCGACCGGCAGGGCACCGGTTCACGGGCGGACGATCCCCTGTCGCCGTGCCGCCGCGAGCCACACCGGGAACTCGGCGACGAGCCTGTCGTACAGCTCCGCGTCCGGGACCCGGCTCGGGTCCTGACCCGCGTGGAAGAACCCGGAGTTGTCGACGGGCCGCTTCGCCGGTACGTCCAGCTCGTCGAGCCGGCGCAGGAACTCGAACTGCCGGCTTCCGGGGTCGCCGAAGCCGATGAACTGCCAGAAGATCGGCAGCCGGGCCGCCTTGCACACGTACCGCTCGGCCGCGAGCTTGTTGATCGGCCCGCCGTCGGTCTGGAAGACGACGAGCGCGGGCGCGGTGGAGCCGCTGTCGAGGTAGTGGTCGATGACGGCGTCCATGGCCAGGTGGTAACTGGTCCTGCCCATGTGCCCGAGCCCGGCGACGATGCGGTCGATCCGGCCGGCGTGGTCGTCGAGCCGGATCTCGGTCTCGGCGTCGATGTCGGTGGAGAAGAAGACGACGGGTACCCGCCCGTCGTCGTCGAGCTGCGCGGAGAGCCCCAGCACCCGGTCGGCCAAAGCCTGGACGGCGCCGCAGGAGTAGTACGGCTTCATCGACCCCGAGTAGTCGACGACGAGGTAGACGGCGACGCGTTGCCCGTCGATCCCGTGCCGTCGCAGCGACTCGCCCGCCTGCTTGTAGAGACCGACCAGCGCGGGCGCGGTCTCCTCGACCTTCCGCAGACTCAGTGCCATGGACTCTCTCCCTCGGGAAGCTCCGGCCGCTCCAGCCCCTCTTGCCGCTCCTGCCGCTCCTGCCGCTCCTGCCGCTCCAGCCGCTCGATGTCCGCGAGCATGGCGTCGGCCAGATCGCGCTCGGCGGTGTAGTACCGCCCGGCCCAGGTGAGGGTCAGCCGGGGGTACGCCCAGGCCCCGTCCGCCGACGCGTCCGCCGCGTCGGCCTCGGCGCGCAGCCGCATCGTGTCGGCGTACTCCCGGTGCGCGGTGAGGATCTCCCGCGTCCGCTCGGGTTCGAGGAGATGGCCGAGCCAGAGCCGGAGCATCGGCCCGTGCTTGAGGACCGGCGGGTCGAGCGGGGCGGTGCGGGCCCAGAGCCGGACGGCGGCGAGGCCCTCGTCGGTGATCCGGTAGACGCGCTTGTCGCGCGAGCCGGCCTCCGGCGCGACCAGACGCGAGCCGGCGTATCCGGCCTTCTCCAGGCGTTTGAGCTCGCTGTAGATCTGACTGAACGACGGGCTCCAGTAGAAGAGCCCCAGTGACCGGTCCGACCACTTCTTGAGGTCGTAGCCGGACAACTCCCGCCCGAAGGAGAGCAGTCCGAGCACGGCCCAGCTGGTCGCCGGTAGCGCCGGCACGGTCTCTTCGTCCGCCACGGTCGGCAGTCTACGGCCCTTCCCTCCCCCACCTATGCCTGCTAGAAGTATTTCGATTAGGCATATCCGCCGTATCTTCTCCGGGAGGAGCGCCCCGTGAAGTTCTCCATGATCTTCGAAGCACAGCTCGTCGACCCGACCCCCGCCCTCGAGCACCGCGTCCTCCACGACTGCGTCGAACAGGCCGTCCTCGCCGAGGAGATGGGCTTCGACCGGATCTGGGCGGTCGAACACCACTCCCTCACGCAGTACGCCCACATGAGCGCGTCCGAGATCTTCCTGACCTGGGTCGCCGCCCGCACCCGCACGATCCGCGTCGGCCACGGCGTGGTCACCATGCCCTTCGGCTACCAGCACCCGGTCCGGGTCGCCGAACGCGCCGCCATGCTCGACGTGCTCTCCGGCGGCCGGGTCGACATCGGCGCCGGACGCGGCGCGACCCGCCAGGAGATGCGGATGTTCGGGGTGCGCCCCGAGGACACCGGGCCGCAGACCGAGGAGGCCCTGCGGATCCTCGCCGCCGCGTGGCGCGAGCCGGAGTTCGAGTGGCACGGCTCGCTCGACATCGGCCCCGGCGCGATCCTGCCCCGCCCGGTCCAGCACCCGCACCCGCCGCTCTTCATGGCCTGCTCGCAGCACGCGTCGCTCCGCCAGGCGGCCGAACTCGGCATCGGGGCCCTGGTGATGGGCTTCGCGGGCGCCGACGACGTCCGCGCGATGCGCACGGTGTACGACGACGCCCTCGCCGCACGGGACGGGTCGCGGTTCGTCTCCACCGAGGTCCACGACCACTTCTCCGCACTCTGCCCGACCATCGTCCTGGACGACGCCGACCGCGCGCTCCGGCTCGGGACCCGGGGCCAGCGCTTCTTCGCCGAGTCGATCGCCCACTGGTACGGCGGCGCGCCCGCGCCCACCGGCTACGCGGAGGACGAGGACCACACCGGCGCCCTCGCCCGCGAACGGGACGAACTGATCGCCCGGCTGCACGAGGCGAACGTCCCCGCGCGGCCGGTCGACACCGGCACCTACAACACCGACCACGCGTACGGGGACGCCACCACGGCGATCGCGTACGTCGAACGGCTCCGGGAGATCGGCGTCGACGAGGTGATGTGCCTGATCCAGATGGGCACCGTGCCGCAGGAGGCCTGTCTGGAGACCATCCGCCAGTGGGGCACGAAGGTCATCCCGCACTTCCGGGCCCTGGACGCCGCCGCGTGAGCGCCCTGGACGGCAAGGTCGTGATCGTGACGGGCGCGGCGCGCGGCCAGGGCGCCGCCGGGGCCCGGCTCCTGGTGGCGGCCGGGGCGCGGGTGGTCCTCACCGACGTACGGGAGGAGGAGGGCCGTTCGGTGGCGGCGGACCTCGGCGGTGCGGCGGCCTTCGTCCGCCACGACGTGACGTCGGCGGCCGACTGGCGGACGGTGACGGACACGGCGGTCGCCACGTACGGCGGGATCGACGGGCTCGTCAACAACGCGGCCCTCTGGCGGACGGCCCCGGTGGAGTCGGAGACGTACGAGAACTTCGAACTCCTGCTCAGAGTCAATCTGTTGGGGCCGTTCCTCGGCGTCCAGGCCGTGCTGCCCGCGCTCCGCGAGGCGGGCGGCGGCTCGATCGTGAACGTGTCGTCCACGGCGGGCCGCGTCGGCGTCCCCGGCCACGCGGCGTACGGGGCGGGCAAGTTCGGCCTGCGCGGCCTCAGCCGCGCGGCGGCCCGCGACCTCGCCCCGTACGGCGTCCGGGTCAACTCGGTCCACCCGGGCGCCGTCGACACCCCCATGACGACGACGGTCGCGGACCGGGACTGGTCGCACATCCCCCTGGGCCGGATGGGCCGCCCGGAGGAGGTCGGGGAACTGGTCGCGTTCCTGCTCTCGGAGGCGTCGTCGTACGTGACGGGCGCCGAGTTCACGATCGACGGAGGACTCACCGCATGACGACGACCGGCGCACGGCCCGCCGACCCCCTCACCCCGGCCGCCCGCGCGCTCTGCGACGCGATGTCGGCGGCCTTCCCGCGCCCGGAGGCGGGCGCG
>NZ_LIPQ01000485.1 GCF_001418135.1 Streptomyces aureus | reverse complement strand
GCGACCCCGAGGCCGAGCCGCCGGTCCACCCGGCCCGCGAACAGCAGCCCCAACGCGGCCACCGCCCCCGCGACCAGGACCGTCCAGCGCAGCCACGGCAGCCAGTCCGGCGTCCGCCCGAGCAGGGTCCAGCCCCACCAGGCGGTCACCGCCACCGTCGCGGCGAGGGCCGCCGAGGCGGGCAGCCGGGTGCGCTCCTCCCAGAGCACGGCCGCGCCCATGCCGACGAGCGCCGCGAGGTACGGGGCCAGGGCCACCGTGTAGTACTCGTGGAAGATGCCGGCCATGAAGCTGAACACGGCCGGCGTGATCAGCAGCGCCCCGCCCCACACCAGGAACGCCGAGCGTGCCGTGTCCGTCCTGGGCGCCCGCCGGGTGACGACGAGCCCCGCGACGAGCAGGATCAGCGCGGCCGGCAGCAGCCAGGAGATCTGGCCGCCGACGGAGTCGTTGAACATCCGGAGGACACCGGTCTCACCCCAACGGCCGCCTCCCGTGCCACCGCCCCCTCCCCCGCCGCCGACGCTGCCGGTCTCGTTGCCGTTGATGCGGCCGAGGCCGTTGTAGCCGAAGGTCAGCTCCAGGAAGCTGTTGTTCTGCGAGCCTCCGACGTACGGCCGGGAGGACGCCGGCCACAGCTCGACCAGGGCCACCCACCAGCCCGCCGACACCAGCATCGCGAGCCCCGCGAGGGCGAGACGGCCGATCCGGCGCCCGATCCCGCCCGGCGCGCACACCCCGTGGACGAGCGCGAGCGGCGGCAGGATCAGGAAGGCCTGGAGGGTCTTCGCGAGGAACGCGAACCCGAACGCCACCCCGGCCCACACGAGCCACCTCGCCGCACCCCGTTCCTGTTCGAGGGAACGCAGCACGCAGTACACGGCCACCGTCATGAGCAGGGCGAGCAGCGCGTCCGGGTTGTTGAAGCGGAACATCAGTGCCGCCACGGGTGTGAGCGCCAGGACGACACCCGCGATCAGGCCGGCGCCCGCGCCGAACCGGCGCCGTACGGCCGCGTAGAGCACGGCGACGGTCGCCACGCCCATGAGGACCTCGGGCACGAGGATCTGCCAGGAGCCGAGGCCGAAGAGGCGGACGGAGAGGGCCATCGGCCAGAGGGCGGCCGGCGGCTTGTCGACGGTGATGGCGTTGGCCGCGTCGAGCGAACCGAAGAAGAAGGCCTTCCAGCTCTCGCCGCCCGCCTGGACGGCGGCGGAGTAGAAGGAGTTGGCGTAGCCGGAGGCGCTCAGGTTCCACAGGTAGAGCGCGGCGGTGACGGCGAGCAGGCCGAGGAACGCGGGCCGGACCCAGCGGGCGTCCTCGGCGCGGCCGCGCCACAGCCGGGTGAGAGGGCCACCGAGGGACGGTACGGCATGGGCCGCGCCGGCCGGCGCGGCCGGGGAGGTCGAAGTCATCGGTCGTTCCTTGGGTCGTTCCGTGAGGTGGACCGCTCGGGGAAGACCCAGAGCCGGAAGAGGAGGAAGCGCAGGACGGTCGCGGCCAGATTGGCGACGATCAGGACGGCGAGTTCGGTGGAGTGCGCCGGATCACCGGTCGCCGCGCCGAGGGCGGCGAGCGAACCGCTGGTCAGGGCCAGGCCGATGGCGAAGACCACGAGCCCCTGCGCCTGGTGGCGGACGGCCCGGTCCCGGCCCCGTACCCCGAACGTGAGCCGCCGGTTGGCCGCCGTGTTGGCGACGGCGGAGACGAGGAGCGCGGCGGCGTTGGCGATCTGCGGGCCGACGCCGAGCCGGAAGAGCGAGTACAGGACGATGTAGAAGAGCGTCGACAGGGCCCCGACCACGCAGAAGCCGACCAGCTGCCGGGCGAGTCCGCCCGGCACACCGGTGAGTTCACGGTCCCGGGGGTCGTCCCCGAAGGGCCTGGCCAGCCTGTCGAGCGGCAGCGAACCCGTCGCGAGGGCGCGGCCCACCCGCCAGACGCCCTTCAGGTCGTCGGTGGCCGTGCTCACGATGTGCACGGTCGAGTCGGGGTCGTCGACCCAGTCGACGGGCACCTCGTGGATGCGCAGCCCGGCCCGCTCGGCGAGGACCAGCAGCTCGGTGTCGAAGAACCAGCCGGTGTCCTCCACCATCGGAAGCAGCCGCTCGGCGACATCGCGCCGGATCGCCTTGAACCCGCACTGCGCGTCGGAGAACCGGGCGGCGAGCGAGCCGCGCAGGATCAGGTTGTACGCGCGTGAGATGAACTCCCGCTTCGGACCGCGCACCACGCGCGAGGAGCGGGCGAGCCGGGAGCCGATCGCCAGGTCGGAGTGGCCTGAGATGAGCGGCGCGACCAGCGGGAGCAGGGCGTTCAGATCGGTGGACAGGTCCACGTCCATATAGGCGAGGACGGGCGCGTCCGAGCCCGACCACACCGTCCGCAGCGCCCGGCCGCGCCCCTTCTGCTCCAGCCGTACCGAGCGCACCTCGGGCACCTCGGCGGCGAGGCCGGCGGCGACCTCGGGGGTGGTGTCGGTGGAGGCGTTGTCGGCGACGGTGATGCGGAAGCCGTACGGGAAGGTCCGGAGGAGGTGTTCGTGGAGCCGGCGGACACACGGCTCCAGGTCCTTCTCCTCGTTGTAGACGGGAATCACCACGTCCAGGACGGGCCGTCCCGCGATGTTCACCGGCAGGTGTTCCCGGGCGGGGAGGGCCCCGGAATCGGGCCCCGCGATCGTTGGGGTTCGCATGCCACCGACACTCGCCGGGGCCGCTGTCACGGCTGTGTGATGAGCCTGTGGCCTGCCTGTGAGTGGGCTTCCGCCGGGGACGCGGCGGGCAGCCGGACGGTGAAGACGGTCCGGCCCGGGGCGCTCTCGACGCCCACGTCGCCCCCGTGCGCGCACACGACGGCCCGGACGATGGCGAGCCCGAGTCCGGTGGATCCGGCGTTGCGGGAGCGGGAGGCGTCGCCGCGCGCGAACCGCTCGAAGACGGCGGGCAGGAGCGCGGCCGGGATGCCGGGCCCGTCGTCCTCGATCCGGACGACCACCGCGCCGGGCTCCGTACGGACCCGCGCGGTGACCTCGGTCCCGGGCGGGGTGTGCGTACGGGCGTTGGCGAGGAGGTTGACGAGGACCTGCTGGAGCCGGGCGCCGTCCGCCCGTACGGGACCGCCGCCGTCCTCGGGCAGTTCGAGGCACCAGCGGTGGTCGGGCCCGGCGGCGCGGGCGTCGCTCACGGCGTCCACGACCAGCGGGACGAGATCGGTGGGCTCGTACGAGAGGGGGCGTCCGGCGTCGAGCCGGGCGAGCAGCAGCAGGTCCTCCACGAGGCCCGTCATACGGGTCGCCTCGGACTCGATGCGGCCGAGGGCGTGCCGGGTGTCGGGCCCGCACTCCTCACGGCCGCGCCGGGTCAGCTCCGCGTATCCCCGGATCGAGGCGAGCGGTGTGCGGAGCTCGTGGCTGGCGTCGGCGACGAACTGCCGGACGCGGGTCTCGCTCTGCTGGCGGGCGTCGAGCGCCGAGTGGACGTGGTCGAGCATCCGGTTGAGGGCGGCGCCGACCTGGCCCACCTCGGTACGCGGATCGGCCTCCGCGCCGGGGACCCGCTGGTGGAGCGCCACCTCTCCGCTGTGCAGGGGGAGCTGGGCGACCTGGCCGGCGGTCGCGGCGACCCGGCGCAGCGGCCGCAGGGCGACTCGGACGAGCACGGTGCCGGCGAGCGAGGCGGCGAAGAGCCCGGCGCCGGTGACGCTCAGCTCGACGAGGATCAGGGTGGAGAGGGCCTTGTCGACGGAGGCCAGCGGGATGCCGGTGAGGAAGGTGCCGTTGCTCCCGGAGGCGTACTCGATCCGGTACGAACCGAGGCCACCGGGCAGTTCGACGGTGTGCGGGTCACCGTCGCGCGGGACGGCCTCCAGGGCGGCCCGCTGGGCCTCGTCGAGCGTCTTGATCCGGAAGTCCCACCCGTACCCCCCACCGTCCTCGTCCTCCGCCGAGTACCCGGCCGAGGTCACCACGCCCTCCGTGAGTTCCGCGCCCAGGGTGCCGGTCGGAGTGCTGGGACCCACGACGAACCCGAGCGGGTCCTTCCCGCCCCGGTCCGGCGCGGGCCCGACGGCCATCCCGGGCGGCGGGCCGGCGGCCCGGTTCGAGACGGCCCGGACCTCCTTGTCCGCCTGGTCGTACAGATACGAGCGGAACGCGATCGTCGTGACCGTGCCGATGACGGCCGCGACGACCGCGATCAGCGCGACCGCCGAGACGACGAGACGGGTCCGCAGCGACCACGGCCCCCGTGCCCACGGAGGCCGTGGCCGCTGCCGTGCACCTCCGAACACGAGCCGCTACTCCCCCGGCTTGATGAGATAGCCGGCCCCGCGCCGGGTGTGGATCATCGGGGCGCGCCCCGCGTCGATCTTCCGGCGCAGGTAGGAGATGTAGAGCTCGACGACATTGGCCTGGCCGCCGAAGTCGTACGACCAGACCCGGTCGAGGATCTGCGCCTTGCTGAGCACCCGCCGCGGATTGCGCATCAGATAGCGCAGCAGCTCGAACTCGGTCGCCGTGAGATGGATGGAGACCCCGCCCCGGGTGACCTCGTGGCTGTCCTCGTCGAGGGTGAGGTCTCCGACGACGAGCAGTGACTCGCTGCGCGCGAGAGCCGCCCCCGACCTGCGGATGAGCCCGCGCAACCGGGCCACGACCTCCTCCAGGCTGAACGGCTTGGTGACGTAGTCGTCGCCGCCGGCCGTGAGTCCGGCGATCCGGTCCTCGACGGCGTCCTTCGCCGTCAGGAACAGCACCGGCACGTCGGGCAGTTCACGCCGGATCCGGCCGAGCAGACTCAGCCCGTCGACGTCGGGCAGCATGATGTCGAGGATGACGGCGTCGGGCCGGAACTCGCGTGCGGAACGCAGGGCGGCGGCCCCGTCCCCGGCACTGCGCACCTGCCAGCCCTCGTAACGCAGGGCCATGGAGAGCAGCTCGGCGAGCGAGGCCTCGTCGTCGACGACGAGAACACGGACGGCGGTTCCGTCGGCACGGAGCATGTCGGCGCGGGTGCCGGTACGGCGTGTGGTGACGGTCATGGAACCCACGCTGTCGGCCGCCGCTGAGAGGCCCCTTGCCCTTTCCTGTGAATTCCCTGAGAAAGGGGCGGCCCGGCCCTCAGGGTTTCACGTGAAACAACGCGGCGCCGTTCTCGTACAGGACCCCGCGGAGCCAGTCGTCCCCCAGCCCGAGGCGTTCGAGGGCGTGGAGCTGGTGGACGTACGGATACGGGATGTTCGGGAAGTCCGAGCCGAGGAGGATCCGGTCGCCGACGTCCACGAGCCGCTTGAGCTCCGCCCGGGGGAAGGGCGCGAGCCGCTCGCTGAAGTCGGTGAAGGCCATGGTGGTGTCGAGGTGGACGCCCTCGTACCGCTGGACGAGGTCGAGGAAGTCGCCGTACTCGGGCATCCCCATATGGGCGACGATCACGCGAAGCCCGGGGTGACGGGCGAGCAGCCGCCCCATGGGCCCGGGTCCGGTGAACCTGCCCGGGGTGGGCCCGGAGCCGCAGTGCACCACCACGGGGGTACCGGAGTCGGCGAGTGCTCCCCACGCCCCGTCCAGCCGCGGGTCGGTCGGGTCGAAGCCGCCGACCTGGAGGTGCACCTTGAAGATCCGGGCCCCCGCGTCGAGCGCCTCACGGACGTACCTGTCGACGCCCGGCTCGGGGAAGAAGGTCGCGGTGTGCAGACAGTCGGGGGTGCGGGAGGCGAAGTCGGCGGCCCAGGAGTTCAGCCAGGCGGCCATGCCGGGCTTGTGCGGATAGAGCATCGCGGTGAACGCGACCGCCCCGAAGCCCCGCAGGAGGGCGAGCCGGCGCTCCTCCTCCTCGCGGTAGGTGATGGGCCACTCCATGCCGGTCAGGGGGCCGACGGCGTCGAAGTAGGCCCAGACCTTGTCGAGGACGTTCTGCGGCATGAAGTGGGTGTGCACGTCGACGAGCCCGGGAATCCCGAGCCGCTCGACGAGCGCCCGAATGCCGTCGCTCTCGCGGGCCTCGCCGCTCAGATCACTCCCGCCGCTCGCGCCGTTCCCGCTACTCACGCTCAAAGCTGTAACTCCGCTCGACCTTGCCGATGTGGACGCTGTAGCTGTCGTACCAGTGCTCCCGCCCGTGCGCCTTGGCGGCCCGGTGCTCGGCGTGCACACGCCAGGCGTCGAGCGACTCCAGGTCACGGAAGTAGGCGACGGTGATGCCGATGCCGCCGGGAGTACGGGCGGACTCGTGGCCGAGGAAGCCGGGCATCTCCCTGGCGAGTTCGTCCATCCGGGCGGCCGTCTCGGCGTAGCCCTCGGGGGCGTCGGCCCGGATCGAAGTGAAGACAGCGGTGTAGTAGGGCGGTTCGATGTCCGCCACCAGCTTGGGGGTCATGTGATCACCCTCGCCGGGCCGGGGCGGGGATGTCCACGGCGCCCGGGCAAAGGGATCCAAGACTTTACCCAAGGCCCGCAGGCCCTCAGAAGAGCTCCCCCTGGCTGCTCGGGTCGACGGCGGACACCGCTTCCGACACCGGCACGGAGAAGGCGTCCCCGTCCCCGGCGCCCCGGAGCACCCACCCACCCATCAGCCGGGTGTCGAGGGCGAGACAGCGCCCGCCGGGGTCGAGCAGGTGCAGATCGGGCCCGGCCGCGGCGAGCAGCCGCCCGCTGACGACACCCCCGTCGACCAGCTCGGTGACCGTGCCCGCGAACGGCGGCAGCCCGTCGAGACCGAAGGCCGTGACGTGGTCGCGCACGGCGAACTCCAGCGGCTCCAGGGTCTCCGTCCAGCCCCCGACCTCCCGCGCCCGCATGTACAGCTCCCGGACCTCCAGAGCACGGTCCGGGGCAGGCGGCAGGGTGTGCCGGGCGGCGCGCTTCCGCTCGTACGCCACCCGGTCGGGAACCCCGAGCGCCTGCCGCAGCACCTCCTCGGTCCGCCGGGCGGCCATCAGCGGCCCCCGCCCGAGCCAGCTGAACGTGACGGCGCCCTGTTCGAGCAGCCTGGCCTCGCCCCGGGCCTCCGCGGTGATCCCGACCTTGGTCATCCCCGGCCCGAACCAGGCCAGGTACACCCGGTACGGCTGAGGATCGTCGAGGAAGGTGTCGGCGGCGACGGAATGGGCCCGGTCGAGCCGCGCGCACTCCGCGCACCGCCCTCCGGTGGCCCGGCCGGGCACGACGGCCTCCAGCGGGCAGGGATTCCCCCGGGCCCCCGGGCACCGCCGCTCCCCCACGGCCCGGAAGGCGAGCGCCTGCCCGTACGCGAGGGCGCTGACCCTCCCGCCCCGCCACCGCAGCCCGGGCACGCCTCCGCCCCAGGTGATCCCCCGACACCGCCACTCCACGCCCGCGCCTCCCTATGCTCCCCGGATGTCCAGTCTCCGCCACATCCGCTTCCAGTCCCCGGCCCCGGGACCTCGGGGCAACCACCCCGGGGTCTTCGGCCTGACCAACCTGCTGGCCCGAGAGGGCAGGCTGTCCCCCGAGAAGTGGGCGATCTGGCGCTCCTCGAACGACTGGTACGACGCCCACTTCCCCGACCCGGCCACCGTCGACCCGACGGTCTACGACCCCGAACTGAACCCGGGTGCGGCCGCCTGGTTCCGCCCGACGGCCACCGACGCACTGGCCCGGGTCGCCCCGTACCTGCGCATCCTGCGCGACCACGGGGTGCCCTGCGTCCGCCTGGAGTCGGCGGACCCCGGCCGGGTCGTCTACACGGACGCGTACCAGATCGTCGTCGTGCCGGCTCAGGGCAGGACGTAGAACCGCGCCCCGTCGGCGTCGGGCCCGCCGACCTCCCGCATGCACCCGCGCTCGATCAGGAGACGCACGCAGTCCCGGACGCGCTCGCCGGAGAGACCGGTGCGCCGGGTGACGTCCTGGGCCCGGTAGCGGACCCCACCGCGGACCAGGGCGGGGGCGAGGCAGCTCGCGACCGTGCGGACGTCCCCGGTGATGGCCCAGGACTCGACGAGCTGCTGCGGGGTGAGCGCGACGGCGGCGCCGGCGCGCTGGCGGGGCACGGAGAGCCGTTCAAGGGAGTCGGCGACCCTTGAGAGGCTCTGCCGGGTCTCGCGGAGCAGCTCCGCGTACTCGGTGTGCTCGGCGTACGCGACGGCCCGCTCGTCGAACTGCCCGTCGAGCCGTACGAGGACGTCGACGAGCTCCGGCGGCAGTACGAACCCGCTGTGCGCGGGGGAGGGTTCGAGCCCGTACCCCCCGTACCGCTGGACCGCCGCTATGACCTCGGCCGTCCACGCCCGGAACGGCCCGGCCTCCGGTCTCCGGCAGGCCCCGACGAGCTGGACGAGCCCCTGCAGGCTCACCATCCGCGTCGTCGCCCTGATCCCGCACCGGCCGGAGAACTCCTCGCCCCCGGCGAGCTCCCGTGCGGGCGCCAGGCACGTCCCGGGCAGCGCCACCGTCCGCAACGCCTCCCGGGTCCCTCCGTACCCCAGCCGCTTCGCCACGTCCACGACGGGGAACCAGTGGGTCCCGTCGTACGCGGTCAGCCTCCGCAGGGGCGCGCCGGTGGCGGCGTACACCAAGTCATCGATGTCGATCGCGTCCATCGATCATCACCTCCGCCTCGCAAGCTAGGACGAAGGCATATTCAACTGACATGCAAATAAGACAGGTTCACCCAAAAGGGGAGAGATTCCCGGGTATACCCCCGGAAATCCCTCCCCCACACCCAAGAAGGCGTCCGCCGCCGACGACAGGGCCTAGCGGGCGACGAACTGCGTGAGGATCGCCTGCACCTCGTAGATGTCGACACCCTTGGTGAAGGTCTTCTGGACCGGCAGCTGGCTGCCCGAGATCCAGATCTTCAGCTCGGCGTCCAGGTCGAAGGTGCCGGCGGTCTCGACCGCGAAGTGCGTGATGCTCTTGTACGGGATCGAGTGGTACTCGACCTTCTTGCCGGTGATGCCCTGCTTGTCGACCAGCACGAGCCGCCGGTCGGTGAAGAAGATGGTGTCGCGGATCAGCAGGTACGCGGCGTGCACCTGCTCCCCCTGCCCGAGCAGCCGCGCGTAGTCCTGCTGCGCCTGCGCCGGATCAATCGCGTGCGCGTTCCCGAAGAGCGCCATGCCCCAACCCCCACATTCGAAGAGAAAAGAACGATCATCCGACCCTAACCCTCACCCCCCTCGTCATCGAAAGGTTTGGAGCGGCTGCGGGGCGAGGTCCCCAGGCAGCCCGCGGTCTTCTGATGATCCGTAGGATCGGGCGCCACGACGGCGCGCGGCGAAGGGCTGCGCGCATCGGCGGCCCGGGAGCATCCGGAGACGTCCTGCCGACAGGGGGAAAGACATGACGGCGCCAGTGGCCGAAGACCGACAGGACCGGCGGACCGGTTCCGGACAGCGGCGGGAGCGCGGCGCCGGGTCGCGGGTCCTGCTGTTCGCGGTGACCGCACTCGTGGCCGGGGCCACGGGAGTGGCCGGCACCCTGCTCACCCAGAGGACCACCGCTCCGGACACATCCGCGGTCGACGCCCAGGCCGCCGGGATCGCCGAGGACCTGCGCGGAGATCTGAACGCGGGCTTCTACTCGGGGGGCCGGCCCTACGGAGGGCAGTTCACCGAGGGCACGCTCGTCGCCCAGGTCGAGACACACGGCGGAGTGCTGCTCAGCACCGACACGGAGCGGAACCAGGCCGCCGGCAAGGTCCACACGGCAGAGGTGATGCTGGGGTTGGTACCACCGGGCACGGAGACCGTCGCCGCGGACGCCTATCCGGTCCGCTGCTACCGCTACACCTTCGGCATCGGCACACACAGCGTGAAGCAGTCCGCCATGGCGTGTCCGGCCTCACGGACCGACGGCAAGCCCGGCAGCCTCGCGGCGCAGATGGGCGTGCTGCTCGCGCGGCAGCCCACCGGCGCGTTCGCCTACCGGCAGCTGGCGACCGCGGGATACCCGCACACCCCGCAGGGCGCCGTGGGCTTCCTGAAGGGCAGGCGTCTGGTGGGCGCCGGGGACACGGTGAGCGCGGTCTCCGGTACGGCCGGCGGCGGTGGCGTGTACGTCCTCGCCCTGCGCATCAACGGCTCCTGTCACTACCTGCGCATGGACCCCTCGCCCACCGCGTCACGCCTGATACCCCTGTGGGCCGCCCCGGCCGACGAACAGGAGGCCTGTGACGTCGAGCAGGCGGTGGAGGCCGCCGCCCTCTTCGGGGTCGACCCGGCGACGCAGGGGTGACCTTGGAACGGAACGTGCTGGAGAAGCTGTTGGCCGGTGGCGAGGAGGCGTCCGCGGCCGCCTTTGCCGCGCTCCGCAGCGGCGCCACCTACACCGCGTCGGACACGACGCATCCCTCGGAGCGGCATGCCGGGGTCTTCTCCCGCCGCCTTCAGCGCGCGCGAACGCGCGGAGTCGAACCTCTCGGGCTGGAACGAGCGGTGCAGCTCCCCCGCGAGCTCTACCTCACCGAAGACGGCAGCGCGCTGGTGGCCTGCTTCCGCGTACAGCGGTGGTGCGAGCCGTCACCGCTGTAGGACGAGAGACCCCGAGGCACATCCCGGGGTCCCCTCTGCACGCGGCTCGACTAGGCCGACGTGGCGGCGACGGTCAACACGTAGTCCACACCGGTCGAGAAGTCGCCCGACCGTCCACGGATCTTCAGGGAATGCTGCCCGGAAGCGAGGGGCGGCAGCTGCACCCACAGGCCGCACCCTGTCGCCGTGAAGCGCCCTTCCTCCCCGGTGAGCGGGTTGCCTTGAGCACCTTGCACCGTGATCGAGTCGCCCGCGTACGTCTCCGGCTCGACCACCTTGCCGTCGAGGAGCACGGTCCCCTGCGCGCCGCTCATGAAGGCCACGCAGTTCTGAGGGTCTCCGAAGGTGTTGACGACAGGCGCAGCGATCGGACGCCCGCCGGGAACCTCGCACGCGCGCTCGACCTGGCCGCCAAAGGTTCCGGCCAGGAACCACACGTCGTGCGGTTGATTGCGTCCGCACGCGCCCCCGTCCATGTCGGCGACAGGGTTGGTCGCTTCGGGCTCGGAGGCTGCCCATGTCCACCATCGGCCTTGCAGCTCCGCAGAGGGGAGGCGCACGTTCTCCCTCACCGGAGCCGTGCTCGCCGAAGCCGTACCCGGCTGAGCGGGGCCCACCGGAGCGGTGCTGGCCGACGCCACTCGCTTCGCACCCTCCGGGCCCGCGTCAGCCTGGGTCCCGCACCCCGCCAAGCCCGCCATCACGACAGCGGTCAGACCCGCCACCCCGGCTTCGAACCTCATACAGCCCCTCCCGATCGGACGCGTCGCCTTGCCCCCCACCCCGACGCGACATGAGCGGACACGCTACCCGCGAGGTAGGACCGGACTGCTTCTGGGGCGGTCGCTGTACTTCGCTGCTGTACGCCCCGAAAACGCAAGAGGCCCGGACTCTCGTCCGGGCCTCTTACCTGTGTGCACTCGGCAGGATTCGAACCTGCAACCTTCTGATCCGTAGTCAGATGCTCTATCCGTTAAGCTACGAGTGCTTGTTCTTTTGTCTTGCCTCCGCTCTCCGGTCTTTCGACCCGCTCGCGGCGACAGACAGAACATTACATGACTGCCGCCGCCATGTGAAATCCATTGGCCTCACCCCTTGTGACCTGCGGAAACGTCGCACGGGCTGCGCGTGCGGCCGGATGGCGGGGGTGGTCGGGGCGGCGCGCCGTGGGCCGGAAACGGCCGAAGCCCCGGCCTGTGGGGCCGGGGCTTCGGTAGGGGCGGAGGCGGAGGGATTTGAACCCTCGATGGGCTTTAAGACCCAAACCGCATTAGCAGTGCGGCGCCATAGACCGGACTAGGCGACGCCTCCATGCACCTCGCGCATACGCGGGTGGTGCGTGCAGATGATGACACAGGCGAACCGGCTGTCACCAATCGATTCTCACCGTACTAGCCCTCCGGGGTCCAGGGCAAAGCCCAGCGACCCCGACGTGGCGCCCTCCGAAGCCACCGGACTGCCCGGCAGCCGCCTCTCCGTCGTACCCACGCCCGCCCGGCGCACCCCGCTTGCGCAACGCCCCGGCGCCCGGAGCGTTAGACGGGGCGGGGGCACGTCGTGCGCCCACGCCCGTCGTACACCGCCGCTCCCCCGCTCCTGGAGATCCGCATGCTGCGCCGCCTCGTCCTCGCGTCCCTCGCCACCGCCGCCGCCGGCACCGCGGGGCTCGGTCCGCTCCCGCCGCTTCCCCTGCTCTCGCCGCCCGAGCACCTCACCGTGACCGTCTCCGAGAGCGGGCATCCGGACGCCGACGGCACTTTCGAGCTGAGGTGCGAGGACGGCGCGCGCGCCGGCGGAAACCACCCGGCGCGCGAGAACGCCTGCGAGCGCCTCGGGCAGCTCGCGAAGGAGGGCGGGAACCCGTTCGAACCCGTGCCCGCGGATCAGTTCTGCACGCAGGTGTACGGCGGCCCAGCCCTCGCCCACATCACCGGCACCTGGCAGGGCCGCACGGTCGACGCCCGTTTCTCCCGCGCCAACGGCTGTGAGATCGACCGCTGGGAGAATCTGGAGCCGGTCCTTCCTCTTGTCCGGGGATGAGACAGGATGGGACGGGATGACACCGGGGGAGACCGGGATGAGACCGGGGTCACCCCCGGAGGCTCCCTTAGACTCCCTTCCGTGACAGGGTGCGGCCCGAGGGGCAAGATGGGGTCGGCCGGCCGATAGGGCATGCACGTTGCAGTGCGTCAGGGAGGAACGTCGTCGTGAGCAGCAGGCCATCCCGGGGCGCTGCTCGCCTCGCAGCCATACTCGACGCCCTCCCCGACGGCCTCGTGCTCGTCAACTGCAACGGCACGGTCGTCAACGCCAACACCATCGCCCTCGGCATGTTCGAGACCCCGGGCACCGCACTCGTCGGACGCGGCCTGCTCGATCTCCTGCCCGGCTTCGACTCCCGGCTCATCCCCGGCTCCATGCGCCGCCCCGAGGGCACCGACGAGCGCGGCCGCACCAAGCCGACCCGGATGATCGCCCGCCGCACCGACGGCAGCGAGTTCGCCGTCGAGGTGACCAGCGCCAGCCTGGAGGACGGCCGCGAGGCCTACGACTCGTACGGCGGCTACACCGGCGACGAGCTGCTCATGCTGGTCGTCCGGGACCTCACCGGCACCCTCGACACCGAGGCCGAACTCGCCCGCTCGCAGCGGCAGACCGAGATGATCCTGCGCGCCGCGGCCGAGGGCGTCGTCGGCACGGACACCGACGGCCGCGTCGTCCTCGTCAACCCGGCCGCCGCCCAGATCCTCGGCTACCGCGCCGGGGAACTCGGCGGCCAGGAGCTGCACCCGCTGATCCTCGCCAAGCGCCCCGACGGCGAGCCCTTCCCGTACGAGGAATCGCCGCTCGCCGACACCCTCAAGTCCGGCCGCAAGCACCGCGTCCGCGGACAGGTCCTGTGGGCGAAGAAGGGCGACCGTGTGCCGGTCGACCTGACGACCGCCCCGGTCCGCGACGGCGACCAGCTCGTCGGCGCCGTCATGACCTTCACCGACCGCAGGCCGTACGAGCAGCTCGTCGAGGAACACGCCGCCGAGCTCAAGGAGCTCACCGAGCGGAACGCCGCCGAACTCGCCGACCGCGCCGAGCGGAACGCCGCCGACCGGGAGGCGCAGCAGGAGCGGTACGCCTCCCTCGCCGCCCGGCACGACCAGCTCACGGCCGTCCTCGCGGAGTCCCTGCGCGGCCCCCTCCAGGAGCTGCGCACCCAGCTGGGCGCCCTCGCCGCGGACGACGCCGGACAGCTCTGGCCCGAGGCCAACCAGGTCCTGCACCACCTCGCCGCCGGGTACGCCCGCATGACGGCGCTCGTCGACAACGTCCTGGGCTACCAGCGCCTGGACGCGGGCGAGGAAGCACTGGACAAGCGCGTCGCACTCCTCGACGGGGTCGTGACGGCGGGCATCGACGGGGCGGTCGACCTGATCGGGCCCGGCCGCGCCCAGTTCGCCGTGCACGCGCCGCCCATCGAGGCCGAGGTCGACGCGACCCGGCTCGCGACCGCGCTCGCGCACCTCGTCGCGGACGTCGCCGGCGTCGACGCGACCGGCAAGAACCGCGCCACCGCCCAGGGCTCCGGGCCTGCCGACTCCACGATCGTCGTCGCGGCCGCACAGCGCGGTGACGTCGTACGGATCGAGGTCCGCGGCCCGTACGCGGGCGGCGACCCGGTCCACGGGCCGGTCGTACGCGGCATCGTGGCGGCGCACGGCGGTGTCGTGCAGACCCACGAGGTGCCGGGGACGAGCGGCGGCGCGTACGTCCTCGAAGTCCCGCTCGGTACGGGGCGGGGCACGGTCCCCGCGACGGAGACGGGCCGTGAGGGGACGACGAGCGGAATGGGCGGCGCGCCCGCACTCGGACCGGCCGGCGGTCACGTCGGCGGTCCGGCAGGTGGACAGGTCGGCGGGTCGGCCGGTGGACAGCTCGGCAGGCCGGACAGTGGACCCGTCGGCGGACAGGTCGGTGGACCCGTCGGCGGACAGGTCGGTGGTGGCCGGGAGGCGCTCGCGCTGCCCGCGCAGGCTTCCGCGCCCGTCTCGGCTCCCTCCGGTTCCTCCGCTTCCCACGACCCTTCAGCTGCTTCCACTGCGGCCACTGCTTCCGCTTCCGCTCCTCTCGCGCTCTCCGCCGACCCGTCGGAGGCCCCCGGCGGGGGACGGCGGCGCGCCCGGCGCGCCTCCACGGACGCCTTCCTGGAGAGCTCGGTCGCCCCTGAGGGCGGTGCCGGGCCCAGTGGGCGTCGCCGTGCCCGTACGGGAACGGGAGAGGCCGCCGGCGGGCCCGCCGAACTGATCCCGGCCCAGCAGAACTCGGGCGTGGAACAGGCCGTTACGGCCACCGGTTCGCTCCAGGGCGCCCCCGGCGCCGCCGCCGTCGAGCCGACCGGTCGCCGCCGCGGCCGGCCCGCCGAGGGCTCCGTCGTGACAGCCGCCGAGGGCGCGCAGGGACGGGCCGCGCTCGGCGCCGCCGTGCCCCCGCAGGGTGTCCCCGTCGAGCCCTCGGGGGCTCCGTCGGCTCCCGCGCTCGCTCGCGCGCTGCCGGCCGTGGCCTCCGCCGAGGCCGTGCCCGAGGCACAGCCGAGCGGGCGCCGTCGGCGTGCGCTCGCCGCCGCGCAGGAGCGCGCTGCGGCGGCCGAGGCCGGGCCCAGGACGCCGTTCGCGCTCCCGCCCGCCGATGCCGACCGTCCCTCAGAGCCGGGTCCGGCGCCGTTCGCGGGACCGGGTGCCCCCGTTCCCGTCGCCGGACCGCTGCCGGTCTCCGACGAGGGGCGGCACGAAGCCGTACGGGGCGTCCCTGGGGCCGATCAC
>NZ_LIPQ01000484.1 GCF_001418135.1 Streptomyces aureus | reverse complement strand
GGCACCTCGGCACCGGCGGGCATCCCCGCCGGTGCCGAGGTGCCGAGCGGCGGGGCCGACGTGGTGGATCACTACACGATCGAGGGCCCGAAGACCAGCCATACGGACTACACGACCGGTGCCAACGTCAGGACCGTGTCCATGGACTACAAGGAGATATTCACCTACTCGTACGCCGACATGGTGTCGACCACTCAAGAGTTCGCCGACAACTGGACCTTCGAGCTCTCCGCAAACGGCGAGACGAAGGGCAAGGGCGGGATCATCTTCGCGGAGGCCGAAGTGAGTGTCGGCGTCGGCCTGAAGGTCGGAGCGGGGGTGGCGTGGCGTGACATCGACACCAAGTCGCTGACCACCACGTTCGCCTCGGCGAAGCAAGCGGACTGGAAGGCCGGGCAGCGCGCGGGGTACGCGCCTGCTGGCTATCTCCGGCAGTACACCACCGTGTACTACCACAAGGGGGGACGTACCTCCACGAAGAACTGGACCGCGTTCGAGGTGCACTCCTATGAACCCCACGTGTTCAGGAACGGAGACCCGCCGAACCTGGTGACCCTCAAGACGGTCGCGTGCCGTTCGGAGTCGTCTTGCTGAGGCTGAGGCCCCTCGCACGGACGGCACTCGTCCTCTCGGCCGCGCTGCTCACGGGCTGCGGCGGCCAGGAGGACGTCCCACGGCCGCCGGCGGCCCCCGCTCCGGTGACCTCCGGGGCGGGCGCGACGGACGGTCCGGTCGAGTGGGCGGCGCACGCCGCCCGCCTGACGCCTCCCGAGCACGGGACCGTCACCGAGGCCGGGGTGAGCCTGGCCCGGCGGGCCGGCGGCTACCGCTTCTACCTGTGGGAGACCTCCAAGGGGAAGGTCTGCACCGCCCAGGTGACGGACTCGGGCGTGGCCCGTGAGATCGCCTGCGGCAACCCGGCGGAGGCGGCCCCCGTCAGGGGGTCGAAGCTGGCGGGGCTCGTCGGACCGGGCACCGGTTTCGCGGAGTGGTACGTCATGGTCGCCGTGGCACCCGGGGCGGAGGTGACCTCGGTCGAGCACGAGGGCAAGGTGTTGTCCTGGACGCACGTCAGGACGCTGTCGCCCGCGACGACCGGCCGTGACGTCTACTACGTCACGCTGCCCGATCGGACCTACGGGCGGCTCGACGTCACCCTGAAGGGAGCCGACGGCCGGCTCGGGAAGGACCGGCTCCAGCTCTGACGGAACCTGAGTGCGGACGGCGGGGGTGTCTTCGGGCGCCCCCGCCGTTCGTCGTTCCGTGGTGCGTCGCCCGTGGCGGTGTCAGATCAGCGGCTTCGCGAAGCAGCGGCTGTTCTCGTAGTCGCGGTACATGCCGAACTTGGCGCACGGTTCGTAGCCGCTCGACGTGTAGAGGGCTATCGCCTCCGGCTGGGCCGTGCCCGTTTCGAGGACCATGCGGGTGCGGCCGGCCTCGCGGGCGTCGGATTCCAGGGCGGAGAGGATGCGGCGGGCCAGGCCAAGGCCTCGGGCCTCGGGGATCACGTACATGCGCTTGAGTTCGGCGTCGCCGTTCTCGTAGCCCTCGTCGTTCTTGTCCTGGGTGCGCCAGCCGCCCGTGGCGACCGGCTTGCCCTCGGGGTCGTACGCGAGGAGGTAGAGGCCCTGGGGAGGGACGAACATCCCGGCGTCCAGCGGTGTGGCGTCGCCCTCGTCGCCGTAGCGGACGGCGTACTCCGCCTGGACCGCGTCATCGAGTTCGACGGCGTGGGGGTGGTCGTAGGGCGTGGGCCGGATGTTCATGCGGAGTATCGTACATGTATGCGGAAGCGGGGTGTCGGTATTCTCCCGGGATGCTCACTGTGACGTCCGTGAATGTCAATGGTCTCCGTGCCGCCGCAAAGAAGGGGTTCGTCGAGTGGCTCGGCGGGACCTCCGCCGACGCCGTCTGCCTGCAGGAGGTGCGCGCCGAGGAGGCGCAGCTGCCGCCGGAGGTGCGGGCCCCCGAGGGCTGGTTCACCGTGCACGCGCCCGCCGCCGCCAAGGGGCGCGCCGGAGTGTCCCTCTACACGCGCCGCGAGCCCGACCGGGTGCGCGTGGGCTTCGGGTCGAGCGAGTTCGACGCCAGTGGCCGGTACGTCGAGGCCGATCTGCCCGGCGTCACCGTCGCCAGCCTCTACCTGCCCTCCGGTGAGGTCGGCACCGAGCGCCAGGACGAGAAGTACCGGTTCATGGGCGAGTTCCTGCCGTATCTGAAGGAGCTCCGGGAGCGGTCCGCCGCCGACGGCCGCGAGGTCGTCGTCTGCGGCGACTGGAACATCGCCCACCAGGAGGCCGACCTCAAGAACTGGAAGGCCAACAAGAAGAACGCCGGCTTCCTCCCCGAGGAGCGGGAGTGGTTCGGGAAGGTGCTCGACGAGGGCGACGGGGGGTACGTGGACGTCGTGCGCGTCCTGCACCCCGAGCAGGAGGGTCCCTACTCCTGGTGGTCCTACCGCGGCCGCGCCTTCGACAACGACACCGGCTGGCGCATCGACTACCAGATCGCCACCCCCGGGCTCGCCGCCAAGGCCGTCAAGGCGTACGTCGAGCGGGCCGCCACCCACGCCGAGCGGTGGAGCGACCACGCGCCCGTGACCGCCGTCTACGCGCTGTAGGGGAGCGGCGGCGGACGCGTCCGCCCGTCGTCGCCCGCCGCCCCGGTCGTACCGCGATGCGCGCCCGCGGCCGGGGGATTGATTTCGGCCGCCCCTCCGTCGCCTGTTCGTTTCTGTATTACCGTGCTGCGATCAGGCACGGTCGCGTCGGGGAGAATCGTTGAGCGCTCGCATTCTGGTCGCCGAAGACGACGTGAAACAGTCTCGGCTCATCCGGATTTATCTGGAACGTGAGGGAAATGCGGTGCAGGTCGTCGCGGACGGCCGCGCGGCGCTGGAACGGGCCCGGTCGGTAAAACCGGATCTGATCGTTCTGGATGTGATGCTGCCGCTCGTCGACGGCCTCGACGTCTGCCGCATTCTGCGCACCGAATCCGATGTCCCGATTCTGTTGCTCACCGCCCGCACCACCGAGGAGGACATGCTCCTCGGCCTCGACCTCGGCGCCGACGACTACCTCACCAAGCCGTACAGCCCCCGCGAACTGACCGCCCGTGTGCGGGCCCTGCTGCGCCGGTCCAGGAAGGGCGGCGCCGACGGGCCCGCCGTGCTGCGGGTCGGCGCGCTGGAACTCGACACCGCGCGCTTCGAGGTCCGGGTTGCGGGCCGGCCGGTGGCGCTGACCTCGAAGGAGTTCTCCATCCTGGAGGCGCTGGCCCGTGAGCCCGGCCGGGTCTTCAGCCGGGCGCAGATCATCGAGCGGGTCTTCGGCTTCGACCGGGACGTGCTGGAACGGACCGTGGACGCCCATGTGATGAACCTGCGCCGCAAGCTGGAGCGCGAGGGGAGCGCCGAGGCCGCCCGGTGCGTCGAGACCGTGTACGGGCGGGGCTACCGGCTCTCCGACGGCTGACGCCCGTCCCCGCGCCCTTCCTGACGTCGCCCGTCCCCACGCCCGTCCTGTCGTCGCCCGTCCTGGCCCCGGTCCGGGAGGGCCGTCAGGACGATTCTGAACGTCGTGCCCACGCCGACCGTGCTCTCCGCGGCGATGGTGCCCCGGTGGTCCGTGACGATCTGGCGGGCGATGGACAGGCCGAGACCGCTGCCGCCGGTGGCCCGGCCGCGCGAGGCGTCCGCCCGCCAGAAACGGTCGAAGAGGTGGGGCAGGTCCTCGGCCGGTATTCCGGTGCCGGTGTCCCGTACCTCCACGATCGCCAGCTCGCCGTGCGGGACCAGGGCCAGCGTGACGGTGCCGCCCGGCGCGGTGGCCCGCAGCGCGTTGCCGACGAGGTTGCCGACGACCTGGCGCAGCCGGTCCGCGTCGCCGTGCACGGAGACGGCGCACGGCGCCGCCACCTCCAGGGCGACGCCCGCCGCCTCGGCCCGCGCGCGGTGGGCGCGGCGGGCGGCGGCCAGCAGTTCGCGCAGGTCGACGTCGGCGCGGTGGTAGGTGAGCGCGCCGGCCTCGGCGAGGGCCAGGTCCTGGAGGTCGTCGACGATCCGCTGCTGGAGCAGGGCCTCCTCGTGGAGGGAGTCGAGGAGTTCGGGCGTCGGCTCGACGACCCCGTCCCGCAGCGCCTCCAGATAGCCGCGGAGGTTGGCGAGCGGGGTGCGCAGCTCGTGCGCGATGTCGCCGGTGAGGCGGCGCTGGCGTTCCTCGCCGGCCTGGATGGAGCCGGCCATGCGGTTGAACGCCCCGCCGAGCTGGGCGATCTCGTCCCGTCCGGTGACGGGCACCCGCCTTCCGAGGTCGCCCTCGCCGAGCGCCTTGGCGGCCAGGGTCATCGCGCGGACCGGACGCAGGACGGCCCGGCCCAGCAGCAGGGCGGCGAGGACGGCGGCGAGGGCGACCTCGGAAG